>NZ_JBVJND010000048.1:0-60888 GCF_055583825.1 Streptomyces sp. NPDC104367
CGGCCCAGTCCTCCACTTTCAGCACCCTCCAGATCATCAAGGGGGGTTAATTCTGCGGGAGCACCTGGGGGTCATTCTTACGGGAGCAACGACACCATCGTCTTACCCCGTGCCGCGGACGCGTCGGAGGAGGACGAAGAGCAGTGTGAGGGGTGTCTGCCCCTTCTTCGACGTGCGTGGCCAGGTGCCTAGATCCTTGAGGGGCATTGCGACGGGCGCGTCCTGCGATGGAGCCCCGGAGACCGTCGTCTATCCGCGCGGCCTTGTCCGCCTCGTTCGCACGAGATTGACCACCTCGCTGGCTGGGGCCATACGGACCGTATACGGCCGGGTGTCCTGCCTATCCGCGTTGAGAGTTCGGCAGGCTGGTCGTGCCTGGAGCTACGACTCCTGACACAGATCGTGGTCCTGGCCAGTGAGGGGGCGAAGCGCGGCGTCAGCTGCATCTCCGAGGTGGGTGTCCCGTAAGGTTCGGTGCTGTCGCATGCTGACCTGTCCGTGGAATCAGGGGATGCCGATGACACAGCCGCTTTGGAGCAGCCAGAGGCATCGGACTGCCATTGGTCGTGTGGGCCTCTCGCTACCGGCTCGTCGGGCAGTCGGCGATCTCCAGCTGGAACCAGACACGGGAGTGCTGGACTACGGGTGCGGACGTGGCGGCGATGTACGGGCATTTGGGCACCTCGGCCTCGATGCCACAGGGTGGGACCCGGTGCATTTCCCGGACGGGCTCCGCAAGGCGGCCGAGGTGGTCCTGCTCACGTATGTCCTGAACGTCATCGAGGATCCCGCCGAACGACGAGACACGCTCCTGAGTGCCTGGGAACTCACGAAGTCCGTCCTCGTGGTGTCGGCACGGTTGAGGTGGGAGCGCAACCAGATCAAAGGCACGGAGTACGGCGACGGCATCCTCACCCAGCGCCGAACCTTCCAGCACCTCTACGCCGCCGGCGAGCTGCGCGACTACGTCGAGGAGGCAACCGGCGTCCGCTGCGTGTCGGCGGCACCGGGCATCGTCTACGCCTTCAAGGACGATGCGGCCCGCCTGAGTTACCTCGCCCGCCAGGTTGCCCCGGACGGGGGATGGTTGGCGTCCGAGGACACCGCCTCGGCGATCACCTCGGTCGTCGCCCATCTCGAACAGCGGGGCCGGATGCCTCAGCTTGAGGAAATGCCGCAGCCCACCATCCGACTGCTCGGCCACCTGCGCCCCGGTGAACTGAAGCGCCTTGCCGAGCAGGAAGCAGACCCCGTCAAGGTAGAACGGAGCGCCGAACGCGGAGCCCTCGACACACTGCTCTTCCTCGCCCTGGAGTTGTTCCATGGCCGCGGCCCTGTGAGCAGCCTGCCCCTGCCTGTACAGCTGGACATCCGTGCGTTCTTCCCCTCATACACTGAGGCATGCCAGCGCGCCGATCGTCTGCTGTTCAAGCTGCGCGACGACGCCTACATCCGCCGCGCGATGAACGGCTCGATCGCCGGCAAGTTCACCGCGACCGCCCTGTATGTGCACCGTCGGGCACTCCACCGGATCCCGGCCGTGCTGCGTTTGTACGAGCAGTGCGCGAGCGTCGCTGCCGGCCGTCCCGGAGAGTGGTCTGTCGTCAAACTCCGCCACCAGGGCCGTGGTGTCAGCTGGCTCGACTATCCCGAGTTCGACTCGGATCCCCACCCGCGTATCGCGGCCTCGTACGCCGTCGACCTGAAGACCCTCAAGTCCTCCTTCACTTCGTACGCGGACTCCACCAACCGTCCCCTGCTGCACCGCAAACACGAGTTCCTCGCCGAGGATGACCCCGACGCACCCAAGTACCGCAGGCTCACCGACGCCGAGGTGCGCGCCGGCTTGTACGAGAGCCCGCACCTGATCGGCACGGAAGAAGGCTGGGAACGCGAACTCGTACGCTGCGAACGGGAGTTGCGAGGCCACCGGCTCGTCCGGCGCACCACCAGCACCTGAGCATCACACCGGCTCTCGGCATGGAGCGATTGTCAGTGCCGTGTGCCACGCTGCACCCATGACCACTCCCCAGACGGAGGGCCCTTGCCTGCCCTCATATCGCACGCTGCCGACCCTCGCGCTGTCCGAGCCGGAGGACCACGTCCGTGAACTCACCGACTGGGTGGAGCACGCCTCCGCCGTCAATGGAGCCCCCGGGGCGCAGAACAGCTGGGACACGGCCTACAAGTGGCTGCGCCTCGCCCAGGGCCTGCGGACGGTGACGTTCGACATGTCGTACGACGACGGCGGCATGTGCTCGGCGGGCCTCGACTTCGACGCCGTCTGGACGGAGATGATGGAGGAGTGGCAGCAGCACCAGATCCGTCTCGGCTACCTGCGCGCGGCGCTCGAAGGATTCGTCCGGTTGCTGTACCCGGACACGGCAGAGCCGGGGCCGGCCGTCGAGTCGGCCGAGCAGCAGCTGCACCAACACGTCGGTGCCTGGCCTGTACACGCTCGCGCGGTCGCCGACCATCTGCGGACACACGCACCGGACGGTGTATCGGGCGTCGACACGTCGGTGGCGGCAGCGGTGACTCAGGCGATTGCCCTGCACGAGATGGCCGTCCGGGGATCTGCGTCCGTCCCCGAGCCGGACAGCGACGAGGATGGGAAGGTCTTTCCCACAGGGTACGCCGAGGTCTGCGCGGTCAAGGAAGCCTGCACGATGCTGATGCTGGGGATGCAGCTGCTCCTGGCGGCAGCGGTGAAGAAGGACCGCGTCGCTGAGTTCGACGACAAGTACCTCCTCGACGGCATGTGGATTCCCGACGCCTCAGGCGGCAGCCGCTGGGTAGACGGAGAGATGCCCTACGGCGAGTACCTCGCCGTTCTCCACCTGCAGCCCGGCGAGCCGCCCGAGCTCTGATTCCGCCACCTGCAGTGCCCCACGGCGGTATACCGGCAGTCCTGGAGCCAAACGGTGGGTGGGCCCGAAGCCATGGCTTCGGGCCCACCCACCGTGGCCTGCTCGGCACGTATCAGGTCATGCACCAGCCGGAATCGCATGCCCCCTCGTCCTCATCGGCGTCGACTTCCCCGGGATTCTTGTCGGGGATGGCTTGAGCGAGCGGGACCCCGTACCGCGTGAGATACACGGCATCCCGTCCGAGTGCGGCCCGCCGTCGGTTGATCGTCTCCTCCAGCCGGACCGACTGAGAGAACAACTCCGGCTCGTGCCGACGCTGGTGGCGCCAGGCGCCGACGGTACGGAAAGGGCAGAAGAAGCAGGAGCTCTTGGGCGGCACAGGCAGACTGGCCTCAGCGATGACACGCTCGCAGTCGTCCCGGCGAAGCCCGAGGTCGAGGAGAGGGTATTCGATGACCTCGTGTGCTTCCCGCCGCCGACGGTTGGCGCGATGGATTTCGTCGAGCGATATGCCGATGGCCACTGCCGCCGGGTCGTCGGCGGTGGCGCCGTGTTCCCGAAGCCACCGCCCGACTACCTTGATCTTGAAGTCGGCTGTGCAGTTGCGGCGACCAGGTGCGCCGTTGGCCATGCGGACCGGGATGGGAATCGACCGGGTGTCCGGCCGGTTCAGCCGCTGCATGAGCGTTTCAGTGGCCCCGTCGCGTCGGCGTCGCTTGAGCTCGTGGATGTCCAGTCCCACACGTGCCGCGTATGGGATGGCGATGTCGCGAACGTACGCGAGGGTCGCCGGGTGCTCGCTGTCGTCGCCGACGTTGGCGAAGAGGAAAGTGCGGAAGTCGATCTCCCCACGAGCGGCCAACACGAGCAGGGCGGTGCTCTGGACTCCGCCTCCGTAGGAAACGACCTTCATGGGACGGCGATTCAGCTCGGGGGTAGGAGTTTGAGGGGTGGCGTCGGTGGCGTCGTCGCTGTGGGCTCCGGTGGTCTGCTGCAAGATCGACATATGAGAGACAGTATGGACTCGGCCTGATGGAATCAAGTGTTTCTCTCGCAGCTGGCAGCGAACAACGGCAATTGCCGTGCACGGACGTCGGTAATCGCGTGTCGGGAGCGACGATCTAGCTAGCGCTGAGGCTTGATGACGACGGAGTAACCCTGGGCCAGCACTGATACGAGGAACTCGGAGGCGGCGGCCTCGTCGGCAGCGGAAAACGTCCGGGCACCGGGTAGCGGTTGCGGCGGTGGCGTGGCGGGGGCGCTGCGTCTGCGTCCGCGAGGTTTCTGAGGGGCGCGCTGCCCTGCGCGCAACTTGGCAACCTCGCCAAGGTCGATGGTTCGCTGCCGTTGGTGTGCGTCGTCCAGGACGGTCTCAAGGAGCCAGAGAGGGGAACCGGACAGGACCAGGTCGGCCTCGGCGATCTGTCGGCGGTTGCGCCACCGAGAGACGGCCTGCGCGTCTCTACCGAGGACGCGGCCTACCTCCTGGGTGCCGAGGATGACAGGTAGGTGCTCCTTGCCCTGTACGTCATGGCCGTTGGGGAAGCGATCCTTGTAGGACGCGAGTTGTTGATGATCAGCCCGGCGGTCGGTGTCATCGTTGATCTGGAGCACCGTCGTGAGCAACCAGTATGGATTCCCGGAAGCGACCAGGTCAGGCTCGGGAAGCGTGCCTTCTGTACGCCACTTCTGCGACGTCTGACGTTCGACCGTGAAGAGGGAAGCAATCTCAGAGTGCCCGAGCAAGTACGGGACCTGCGCTTGAGACATGAATACCTTCCCCACACCAACGATCCTGTTAGGTGACCGCCACGTGGGCACCGCCTTCTTGCCGGGCTGTCTGCAGAGATCCTAGGCGGGCCTGCCAGCACCCAGGCGTATCCGGTCGGGCGACGGTGGTGGCGCTCGTTGGGAAGCAGAGTGCCGAGGTCGGAGGCCGGCCCCAGAACCGAGGCCGGCGCGATTGCCGACGGTTAGGCCAGCTCTTGTCCGTGCCGGATTTCCCATGTCCCGACGTCGGTGTAGAAGCGACCGAAGTGTCGAAGCCATGCAGCGATGGTCTCGGTGGTCCTTCGGGCCTGCTCGTCGGTCATACCGGTCTGTTCCTGCAGGGCGTGCTGCAACTCCACATTACTCAGGCGGTCACCGGCCACGAGCGGATGGAGAGCGGGGATCTCTCGCAGTCGGCTCTCGACCAAGTCGGAGAACTCCGTCTCGGACAGGCCGGCCGGAATGCCGAGGAACGCGAGGTCCCGCAGGATGGCCGCTTCGACGGAGCGCCCGAACTGTGCACGCCCGCAGTAGTACGGGTAGAGGGCTTCCGGGCGTCGCGTGACGGGGTACCAGCCCTGCTGGGCTTCCGTATTTGGCTGGTCAGGGGCGGTCGGACGTTTTTCCTTGAGTAGATCAGCCTGACTTCTGACCATCGCTGCCATGTGGGGAGTGGCCTCGACCGCGCGAGCCTCGATCTCTGCGAGCACGCGGACGATTTCCGGATGGGCCGCGGGCGCTTCCACCAGGATCTCGATGTTGGCATTGGAGACGCGCCCGGTTGCCTTCCCGGTTAGGTTGGCGGACCCGACCAGGCAGCGCTCGCCAGCGAGGTACAGCTTGGCGTGCAGGGGCGGGCACAGCGCGACGCGCAGTCGCTTGTCCTCCTCGGCGAGCTCGATGATCTCTGGATCGGACACCCCGGCCGCCACCTCCGCGGGGACCCAGCGCGTGATGCACTCGATGTTCTCGACAGTGGCGGGGAGGGTGGACAACGCGGCCGCAAGGACCTCGCGCTTGATGAAAGGCGCCACGAGGGTTACCCGTCCATGGGCGCCCGCCATCAGCTCTTCGATCTGCCGCCAGATGTGGCCGGGTTCGAGCACGCTCAGTCGGCCTTCCCGTCCACGAAGTCGCGGGCGTACCGGCCCCATTCGCGGCGCGCGTCGGCGATACGCTCGCGGTCGCGGTCGGGGTAGGTCTCGTCTTCCATCCGGGCCCAGGAGAAGAGCAGCAGCTTGAAGGTGTCGGCGGCGCGGTCGAGCCGGTCGCGCAGGTCGTTGACATCCGCGTCCTCGGGTACGTCTTCGAGGACGGCCATGAGCTGGGCGTGCAGGGGGTGCTTCTCGTTGAAGATCACCTGCAGCATGCCAGCCATGAGGTCGATGCTGAAGAAAGCGGAGGTGTCCTGGAAGCTGGAGATCCACCGTGCGCGGAGATCCTTCTCCAGGGACTCATCGACCATGGACTGGGCGGTGTCCTCGTCCAGGTGGTGCCGCTGGGTGAGGGCCGCGACCTGTTCCTGCCGCTTGGCCTCGGGAGTCGTTCCTTCTTCCAATTCGTCGGTCTTGCCGGTGTAACCCTCCTCGCTGCGGCGCTTTACGGTGTCCGTGACCTTGGAGGCGACGTCATCGTCATGACGCTTCTTGCTCTTGCGGGTCCCGATCGTCTGTTGCTTCAGCTGGCGCCGGATCGCCGGCAGCAGTTTCTCTCCCAGGTAGAGCACGAGGTCGATCAGAGGAAGGCGCGGATCGCCGAGCTCCGCCAGACGCTCCTTGAAGTCCTTGAAGGACTCGCCGGCCTCGGCGTGGGCCTTCCAGTCGAAGTGGGCCAGGGAGGAGAAGACGGTGGCGCTCTGCTTGTTGTTGGTCACACCGAAGATGGGGTCGAGGGCCGGCGGAAACGCAACCTCGATACCCCACCACCGCTCCGTCGGGTCGTACCCAATGGCCCACGACGCGTCGAGGTCCAGTTCCCTGCCCTGGCGCACCAGCGAGATACCGACGTTGCGCCGGGCGTGCTTGCCCCAGGGCAGGATGCCGGAGTCGAGCGTACGACTGATGCCTTCCGGCCACGGATGGCCCTCGACGTCGGCACGGCGGGCCTCAGGCCGGGCGATGGAGGCCCGGACCGTGATGTTGTGCTTCTGGCCCTCGTAGAGCACAGGGAAGTGCATCACGCCAGGCTCGGACTCACTGCCCATGGCGAAGGGCATGAACATCTGCTTGATATGGAACGGCTCTGGCGTGGAAGTCGGCGCCATCAGGTAGAGCGGATCGTTGGGCACGGCGTGGTACTCGCCGTCCACGACCTTGCCCTCGCGGACGGGCGCCATTCGGATGTCGACGCGGCCCTTGTCGAGGTAGTGTCGGTAGACCCGGCCGATCAAATCGGCGGTGTTCTTCAGGGTGGCCGCGGCCCCGTACCAGTTGACTTTGTCCAGGTTGGTCCATACGACGAGTGTGCCGGTGTCCCCGAGCCCGTCACTGAGGTCCCGCCAGTAACCGGGCAGCGGATCGCGCGTGGGATCGGGGACGTCGTCGATCAGCCCCTTTTCGATCTCTTCCAGGCTGAGGTAGGTGTGCATGGCGTTGCCCGCGCCGTTCGTCCATGACCAGACGTCGAGCCGGGTGCACTGCGACATGCTGGAGTTGGGCAGCCCCATACCGAAACGCCCGATGCGGCCGGGGTCGGCGCCCTGTCCGTCGCCGTACTTCAGAGCACGCCGCAGCTGCGGGGGCTCCATGCCGTGACCGTTGTCGAGTACGGCGATGGTCTCCACACGATGGCTGGTCCGGGAACCGACCTGTACGGGGTTCTCGCAGGCGAAGACCTCCACGAGATTGGCCTTGGCGTCGATGCTGTTGTCGATCAGTTCGGCGAGGGCGTAGGCGGTGTTCTTGTAGCCGCTGTCCCGCATGGCTTTGACGGTTAGCGCGGGACTGACGATCCGGTAGTTGCTGCCGTCGCTGGTCACGCTGTCTCCCATACGTCTTCCCAGTTAGTGAATGCTTCGGCCACGTCGCCGAACCCGGGAAGTTCCGGGTTCACGACGGTGACGATTTCGCAGGTGTCCGTGCCGCCGGCCTTCGGACCGCGGATGACGCGGCCGACCATCTGGCTGTACAGGACCAGGGACTTTGTCGGCCGGGCAATCACTGCCGCGCTGGCCGCTGGTGCGTCGAAGCCGGTCGTCAAGACGCCGAAGTTGCACAGCACCATGGGGCGTCGACCAGCCCCTTTGAACCGTGAGATGACCTGGCTGCGATGCCGCGGGGAGGACTCACCTGTCACGAACTCGGCATCGAAGCCGGCAGCGGAGAGCACCGCTGCGATCAGCCGGCAGTGATCCACGGAGGCGGCGAACACCAGGATGCGCCGGTGCTGCTGCTGGAGCAGCTCCGTGATTGTCTGGACGATCTTGAGGTTCCACTGCTCGTCGCGCGCGAGCTCGGCCATCATGGCGGCCGGGATGTCGAACGACCGCGCAAGGAGCTGCTGCTCCTGGGCGGACAGGTGCATGCCAGCCTCGGACGCCACTGTCCGCATCAGCGGTTTGGCCAGGTAGCCCTGGTCGATCAGAGCTGTGACCGGGTTGGTGTAGCCCTCGATCTCCAGCATGACCTTCTGCCGGGAGAAGTAGTCGGAGAGTTCCTCATCCTTGGAAATGTCGGCCCACGTACGCCCCGGGGTGGCGGTCAGCCCGAGCAGGCTCGCATCATGCCGGATCGTCAGTTCATCCACCACCCGCTGGAACGTGGGCGCGATGATCTGGTGTGCTTCATCGAAGACCGTCAGCGTGCTGCGTGCTGCAAGAGTGGCCAGGAACTGCGGATCCGACTTGGCCGCCGAGACCGCCTTCTCCAGGCCGAGTACGATCAGCCCGTCGGCCATCTCTGCAAGGTCTACCGGGGCGCTGCCCCAGACGCGCAGGACGGGGACCGGCCGGTCGCCCACTTTCGACCAGGCGCGCTCGAACTCGACGGCGGCCTGCTCCAGCAACTCCTGTCCGTGGGCCAGCCACACCACCACGGTGGGCTCATGCTGCCGCAGATGGTCGCAGATCAGGCTCATGCCCGTTCGAGTCTTGCCCACGCCCGTGGGGAGGTGCAGCACCGTCCGCCGCGAGCCGTTGTACAGCAGTTCCTTGACCCGGGCCGCCGCATGACGCTGATGCGGGAACAAGCCGTACTCCGGACCCGTCTCCTGCTTGAACGCCGTCGGAAGGGGCGGCACCCGGTCGATCGTGAAGCCGAGGAACTCCAGGAGTTCACGGCGTTCGTCGGCCGTCCACTTCAGGCTCTGTAGATAGTCCAGCGGCGCACCTTCGTCCCCAAGCGAGCCCAGGCGCTGCGCGAGCTCGACCTGCTTGGGGCCCGGAATCAGGGCGAACAGGGCAGTACGCTCAGCAGCAACGGCAACCAGGCGCTCGGCGTCGATGGCGATTGGCGCGACAGCCCGAAGGCGGTCGTCGCCCGCCGTGCCCCCCTCGATCAGGTCTAGCAGAGCGCACAGCTGCTCACCGAGATGTGCCCGGATGTATGCCATAGGTGCGTCCGCGAGGAGTGCCTTGAAGGGCATCCCCGGCGACCAGGTCGTCACTGCCCCACCTGCCCGGCGGCAGGCTCCAGCCCGCACGCGTCCGCGGCCGAAGCGGCTGTCGTCATGAACTTCCACCCCCAGTTCGAGCACGCCAAGCACCGCCCCAGCGTTGCTGTGACCGCAACGCTGCAGCGTGCGGACCACACTAAAGGGGGCCACTGACAACGGGGGGCCAACAGGCGAAAAGTCCAGCCAGCAGAGGCATTTGACGGCTCTGCACCCGACGCGTTCGGCCAAGATGAGGATCTTGCTGCGGGCTATTTGCATCCATCCGTAATATGGAACACCTGTTCGGTAAATGGCTTGCGACACCACGCGTTCGAGTGATTCAAAGAGTGGATCTCGGCGCGCGGCTAGGATCATCGCGAGCTACTGGTGGAACCCCGGATGCGGGAGAGGCTTTCCGCCAGCAGTACATTGGTGTGCGACACGAGCGAGGCGGGGTGGCAGATAATGAGCGAGCCGAGTGGCTCCGATGTGTCCTATTTTGACTACAATGCCACTGCCCCGATCCGCCCTGAGGCCCTTGCGGCAGTTGTTGAGGTCATGCACTCGGTCGGCAATGCGTCAAGCATGCACCAACCGGGACGGCAGGCCGCTCATCGGGTCGACGTCGCCCGCCGTCAGCTAGCCGACCTTCTCGGCTGCTCGTCCGGCGAGATCATCTTCACGTCCGGAGCGACCGAAGCGAATAACTTGGCCCTCCGGGCCGCATTCACTGCTGGAAACCCCTTGGTTACAAGCCCCGTTGAGCACCCGGCCGTCCTGGAGACAGCCCGCGCGGTTACCGCTGGGAGCCCCGAGGATCTTGTACTGCTGCCGGTCGGCGGTGACGGCCTGGTGGATCTCGACGCCCTCGATCAGGTCTTTGCCGCGCGTCGTGGGGGCGTGGTCTCCCTGATGGCGGCGAACAACGAGACCGGCGTCCTCACCGATCTTCGTATCGCGGCCAAGGCAGCCCGTGAAGCCGGTGCGCTGATCCATACGGACGCCACGCAGATCATGGGACGCCTCCCCGTGGACGTTGCTGAACTTGACGTTGACCTCTTGTCGCTGTCGGCCCACAAGTTCGGGGGGCCGCAGGGAGCCGGCGCCCTGTATGTGCGGCGGGGGTCCTCCCTCCCGCACCGGCCGCTCCTTGTGGGCGGCGGACAGGAGCGGGGGTGGCGCGCTGGCACGCTGAATGTGGCGGGGATCATCGGCATGGGTGCGGCGGCTGAGGCTGCGGCGCGCGGACTCGGCGAGGAGGCCGAGCGTATTCAGGCGCTGCGCGACCGCTTCGAACGCCTTGTGGCTGACGCCCTGCCCGAGTCCCGGATCAACGGCCGACGAGATCGGCGCCTGCCGGGCGTGACGAGCGTCACCTTTCCCGGAGTGCCTGCGGACGCGGTCCTGGCCGCGATGCCCGAGGTCGCTGCCTCGGAGGGCAGCGCGTGCGCGTCCGGCGCTCCCACGCCGAGCCACGTGCTCCTGGCCATGGGCCTGTCGCGGGCGGACGCGGACAGCACGATCCGCTTCTCGCTGGGCTATGCCACCACGGAAGCCGAGATCGCGTACGCCGCGCAGGCCGTCAAACGCGCCGTGACGCAGGTTCGGGCCGCGATGGCCGAAGCCGACAGCCCCCGCTGACCGTTACCCCGTTTACCAACCTCGTTAGAGCAATCGCATTGGACACAGAGAGGTCCCAGATGTCAGACAGCCGGCTTGGGGAAGCCGCCCTTTTTGCCTTCGCGCGACACGAGACGTTCGCGCCCCGCTTCGGCTGGCTGCACAAGGCTTATCTGCAGGTCAAAGATGATCAGGGCGCGTTCCTCGCGGACGGTGCACCGGTGTCGTTCGGCGTGGGCAAGAACATGGTCAACGCCATGCGCTATTGGTCGCGCGCGTTCAAGCTGACCCGCGAGATCTCTCCGGGGACGGGGACACAGGCCAAGTTCTCCTATCCGACCTGGGAAGCACGTTGGCTCCTCGACCGGCATGGTGCGGACCCCTATCTGGAGGAGAACGGCAGCCTGTGGTTGCTGCACTGGTGGCTTGTTTCGTCCCGCCCCGGGGCCAAGAGTCACGCCCCGACTTGGTACACGGCATTCCACCTCGCGCCATTTTCCCGGTTCACGGTCGCGGACATGACCCAGGTGGTCACCCGGCATGTGAACTTCTCCTACAAGAAGAACCCGGAAGAGACGTCGATCGTCCGGGACATCGACTGCCTCACCAAGATGTACGCGCGCAGCGCCCCGGAGAAGGCCGGCTCGCCAGGCAGCTACGAGGACCTGCTTGCCTGTCCCTTCCGCGACCTTGACCTGCTCACCTTCGTCGGGACACGCGGCAAGGCCGAGTGGCAGTTCACCAGCGGGCACCGCACCTCGCTGCCCGCCCGGGTCCTGGCCTACGCCTGCCTCGACTACGCCGCCAAGTTCTCTCGCCAGGCCAACTCGATCTCCGTGGCGCGCCTCGCCAATGAGCCGGGCTCCCCGGGACGCGCCTTCCGCGTCCGGGAGAACGAGATCGTCACGGCGCTGCAAAAGGTCGCCGCCGACCACCCGAAGCTCAACCTGACCGAGGCCGTGGGGCAGCGCAGCCTTGCCTACACGACGGATCCCTTCGATCTGGCCTGGGAAATCCTCGACGAGCAGTACGACTTCGTTACCCGCCGCCCCGGCTTCCCCACCCGCGAAGAGTGGGCCGCCAAGTTCCCCGAGCTCGCCAAGGCCGAGCAGCAGGAACTCGAAGCGAAGTCCACCGACGCCACGGACACGGCCGACACCACCGACACACTCTTTGCTGAGGAGACCGCGTGACCACCGCAACCCCTGCGCGGACCCCCGGCAACCCGTCGAACTCCGACCCGCAGTTCCCCGCCGGCATCGAACTCGTCGGCTCCCAGATGCGCTCGACCAACCTCGAACGCGACGTCGAGGATGCTCTGCACGACCCTTATATCGGCGCCCGGGCGGTTGACGTTCTGGAACGCATCGCGAGCGCGCTGGCCGATCAACGCCGCACCCGCGCCTGGTCGTTCACCGGCCCCTACGGCTCCGGCAAGTCCACCCTGTCCAACATCATCGACGCGCTGCTGGGACGGGATGCCAATCGGCGCAGGGAGGCCGAGCGCATCCTCGAAGAGGCAAGTCCTGCCCTTGCCCACCGCCTTGCCACAGCACGCGACGCCATTACCCAGGAGGGGTTCCTTGGCGGCGTGGCCACCGCGCGCCGCGAATCCGTGGTCGCCACCCTCTCCCGAGCCCTGCACACAGCGGCAGCGCGACGTTGGGGCAAGCGCGTCCCGAAGGCGATTGCCACCGCCCTGGACGCGTGTGCCGACCCGGACCGGGCCGGGGCCAAGGAGATTCTCGGAGCTGTCACTGCGCTGACCGCGGACGGGCAGCAGCCACTGCTCCTGGTGATCGACGAGTTCGGCAAGACGCTGGAACACCTCGCCGGCCACAACGAGTTCGCGGACGCCCAGCACGACCTGTTCCTGCTGCAGGAACTTGCCGAGCGAGCGGCCGGACCCAACGGGCTGCCTGTCTATCTGATGACCTTGCAGCACTTGTCGTTCATGGACTACGCCTCACGGTCCAGTGAACTCAAGACCCGCGAATGGGCCAAGATCCAGGGACGCTTCGAAGACATCACTTTCGTCCCTCACCACGGCGACTCCCTGCACCTGCTACGCCGCCGCCTCGACCGCTCGGCCGTCAACTCTGCCGGTCAGGCACTGATCACCGCGTCCGCCGAGGCATCCGCTGAGATCTGGACCCAGCACGGTCTCGGCGTCCTAGCCGAACTCGGCCCCGACCACTTCGCGGACCTCTACCCACTGCACCCCATCACGGCCCTGGCCGCGCCGTCCCTTGCTGCCCAGATCGGCCAGCACGACCGCAGCCTGTCCGGCTTCCTCAACAGCGGGGAGCCCAACACCGTCCGCCACTCGCTGTCCCGGCACAGCGACCCGGAGGTGGACCATGCCAGCACGGTGCGGCTGCCGCAGCTGTACGACTACTTCCTCAATTCCGGGCGCACCACCCTGCTCGCTTCCGCCAACGCCAGCAAGTGGATCGAAGTCGACTCGCGCATCCGGGACGCCAACGGGCTCCCGGACGCTGACCAGGATGTACTGAAGACCATCGGCGTCCTCAACCTGATCGACTCCGACGGGGCCCTCAGTGCTACCGCGCCGATGATCCACTTCGCCCTCCACGACCCTACCGACGTCGCCGACCCCGACGCCTTCACCGCGCTCGAAGAGCGCCTCGCCGACCTCGTGCGCCGGGGGTTTGTCGTCCACCGAGAGTTCAGCGGCGAATACCGGGTCTGGCAGGGCACCGACGTCGACATCGACGGCCGACTCAAGGACATCATCAGTCACTTCGACGACGCTGCGGTCATCGACCGGCTCGGCAGCCTCGTCCCGCAGGCATTCGTAGCCGGCCGTCACAGCCAGGTGACTGGCATGATGCGCGTGTTCTACACCGCAGTCAGCGGCCCCGCGACCAAAACCGTGGCTGCCCCGGACGAGCTCAAGGAGCCTGCCGACGGCCTCGTCGTCTTCCACCTCGGCACCGACGGCGACCGGCCTGACGTCCACTCGCCTCTACCTGTACTCGTCGGTACCATCCCCGACCCCGACGTCGTGCTGACCACGGCCACCTACCTCGTCGCGCTGAAGGAACTCAGCACTCAGCAAGACATCGACCACGTCGCTCGACGGGAAGTCATCGAGCGGCTCGTGCAGGCCGAAGCCGAACTGCTGGAGCTGCTGCAGGACACCTTCTACCCCCCGTCCTCCCAAGCGTCCTGGAGTCTGTGGCACACCGGGATCGCCCCTGGCGAAGAACCCGCCGCCGCCGGCCTGACGGCCCGCAGCCTGAGCGGCCTGGTCTCCCTCGCCTGCGAATCGGTGTACCCGGACACCCCGCACATCCGCAACGAAATGCTCGGCCGACACGTCCTGACCAGCCAGGCCGCCCAGGCCCGCGGCATACTGCTGACGGCCATGCTCTCTGCCTCGGGCGAGGAAAACCTTGGCCTCACCGGGTACAGGGCCGAACGAGCCATCTACAGCGGTGTCCTGGCCTACCTCGGCCTGCACCGCGAAAACGGGGTGCAGGCCGAGATCCAGCACGAGAGCCTGCTCCCGTACGGCTTCTCCCCACCCGGCGAGGGCCACGAGCACGCTCAGCCCGCCTGGAACGCCCTCAACGAGGTACTGACCGGGGCCACTGACCGAGTCAACATGGAAGAGGTCATCCGTGTCCTGAAGAGCCCGCCCTTCGGGCTCAAGTCCGGCGTGATCCCGGTCTTCCTTGTCCCCGCCCTGGTCATCCGCCGCCACGACATCGCCCTGTTCGAGGAAGGCACTTACCTTCCCCGGCTGACCATCGACGCGGTCGAACGCCTCGTCAAGAGCGCAGCGCGCTTCGATGTGAAGTACACACCGGCTGGAGACGGACAGCGCGGCAGCATCATCAAGAAGCTGATGGTCTCGCTCGGCGTGGAGGCACCGCGGTCCAAGGCCCTGCGTAACCCAGACCTCCTCGCGGTGGCCAGCGCACTGATCACGCGCGTGGCCGACCTGCACAAGTACGCCCGCAACACGAAGAACATCTCCGCCGACGCGAGCACTGTACGCACGACGATCGTCCAGGCGAAGGACCCTGACGACCTGATCTTCCACGCATTGCCGAAGGCACTCGGCCTGCCAGAGATCCCGGCCCGTACCCGTGCCAACGCCGAAACGGCGAACACCTACGTCGAACGGCTCACTGCGGCAGCGGACGAACTCGTCGCCATCGACAGCCAGTTGCGCACCGAGGTCGTACGTGTTCTTGCCAAGGAGTTCCGCCTGCCGGCGGTTCTGCCGGAGCTGCGTACACAGCTCTCCGCCCGGCTGCGCGGCTTTGCCGGCGCGGTGCTGACCCCGGAACTGCGTGGCTTCGTCGACTTCGTCCTCAGCGATGACCTGGAAGACGACGACTGGCTTGAGCCCATCGTCGTACGCCTGACTAACCTCGCGCTCGGCGACTGGGACGACCGCGAGGCCAAGGTCTTCCCGCAGAAGGCCCGGTCGATGGCCTCCGCTCTCGACCGCGTCGGACATCTGCACCACGCCGGGAATGACGTCCGCGGCCGGGAAGAGAAACTCGACGCCCGGTTGTTGACCTTGACGGATAGCGCCGGCGTGGAACAACGCACCCTGATCTACGTACCGGAGCAGGCCCGCAGCGAGGCCGACGGCCTTGCTGCCGACGTCCTGAAGCAGGCAGAGAAGGCCCTCGGACCGGACGGAGCGAGGATCCTGCTCGCGGCCCTGGCCCAGCGGGTGACCGATGCCGCGGCAGCAGCGAGTGAAAGGAAGGCACAGGGATGACCGACGGAGCCGACACCCAGAAGGCCCGGCACGTACTCGGAATCTCCGGCGGCAAAGACTCCTCAGCACTCGCCGTCTACATGCGCAACCGAGTCCCGGAGATGGAGTACTTCTTCTGCGACACGGGCGCCGAACTGCCCGAGACCTACGAGTACCTCAACCGACTGGAGGCTGCCCTCGGCAAGTCCATCGTGAGGCTGAACGCCGACCGGGACTTCGACCACTGGATGGAGGTCTACCAGGGCACCCTGCCCAGCCCCCAGATGCGCTGGTGCACCAAGAACCTCAAGATCAAGCCCCTGGAAGACTGGGTCGGTGACGACAAGGTCATCTCCTACGTCGCCATCCGCGCCGACGAGAACCGCCTCGGCTATGTCAGCACCAAGCCGAACATCGATGCCGTCTTCCCCTTCCGCGAGGACGGTATCGACAAGGACGGCGTCATGCGCATCCTCGACGAGGCCGGCATCGGCTTGCCCGACTACTACGAGTGGCGCACACGCTCCGGCTGCTACTTCTGCTTCTTCCAACGCAAGCACGAATGGGTCGGCCTCAAGGAACGCCACCCCGACCTCTTCGACCGCGCTGTCGAGTACGAGGACAAGGTCCGCTACCGGCACACCGCCATGAAGGGCCGCAACTACACCTGGTCTCAGGGCGAGTCGCTCCCGGAGCTGATAGAGCGCAAGGACGAGATCGAGGCCAAGCATGAGGCAGCCCTTGACCGTGCGGCCAAGCGCATCAAGCCCAACCGCCCCCTGCTAGAGGTTCTTTCCGACGCGCTCGACTCCGACGACGACGAGGCCGGCTGCTCCGTCTGCCACCTCTGACGCGCAACCATATACAGCGGCCCCAGCAGCACGAGCTGGGGCCGCTGTTGCTTTCCCAACTCAATCAAGCTTGTCCCGCTCGCCGTTGCGCCCTTGCCCAGCCTCTGTCCCCGGCCACTCGAAGAGGCGCAGCCCACTCGCCCACGAGAAGTCGAGCTCCCCTGTGATGGAGTGATGCAACGTCACATGTGAGGCATCATGGGCGCATGTCGCTCCTGCTACCTCTGCCGACCACTCGTGTGCGACCATGAGTGACGCCTCACCCACCGGCACAGAACGGTAACGGAGAGAGATCGGGGACATGGGAAATCTAGAGAACTTTGATGCGGCGCGTTGTCAGTTTCTCGGTTCCTCGGTGAGCCCAGTCAGGGACTCTATATTTCTCCGTATCAGTGCGCGTGCAGCTGCAGCTACCCAAGATCAGACGCCTTCTCGATGGCGTCGTGCGCGGCCTTAATCGGCCTGCCGAGTTCGAGGGCCTGATCTGTTTCCTCGATGCTGTCATCGCGCTTCGCGACATCAACGACACGACCGTTGAGCCGAGTTGTGGGTCGCAGATCCTTCCAGCGTGATGCCGCATCCGATCTGACCGAACCCGCTGAACGAAACAGGGACTACGCATGCCTACGCAGGCCAAGGAAATATTCGAGGCTCAGAGTAAGAGCCTCCGCGAGCTGCTGTCTGATAACGGCCTGGGTCTCTACCTTCCGCCCTATCAGCGTCCGTATGGCTGGGGCAAAGACAAAGTCGAGAAACTGCTCGACGACACACTGCATGGCCTCAAGAATCTAGGTGAGTCGCCGGACAGCTTCACCTTCTTGGGGACCGTTATCACCATCCATGACGTCAACCACGTCACGGTGAAGCCGATCGTCAAGCCCGAGGTCCCGTCCAAGGTCCTTACCGTTATTGACGGGCAGCAGCGCCTGTCGAGCCTTCTTATCCTGCTCGTCGGCTTGCATAACCTCATTCGTCAGCGGGCGTGGGGGGTATTCAAAGGAAAGACGCCGGATCCGACCGATAGTGCTCGCACTGCCCTTTACGCGGAAACGATCAATATCCTCCAGATGCTTGGGGCGGCGTTCTACGAGCGAAAGAACTTCGGAACTACGCCGATCTACCCGCGCCTCATTCGAGCCTTTGTGGACCAGTGGGCCAAGGATGAGAAGCTCAAGCAGTATGAGTCGCCGATCGCCAACCTTATCTACAGGTACTCGGTGCTAGCCGACGGTGAGCTGCCATCTTCTAAGCCGACGGACTTCAAGCCGAAGGCGCGAGAGAATGCGGGTGACGGTGAAGCCGATCTCATCAAGAGGTTCAACGAGATCCGCAATGCGCTGACCAAGCTGTCGCAGCGAAAGTCTATCGAAGAGCTGGAGGATCTGCCGCCGCTGGCAACCCTTGCTACCGGCATCGAGTTCCAGCGTGCGCTCTTCAACCATGAACTCGACCCAGAGCTCTGCAATTGGTTGGGGCAGTTGCAGGACGAGCCCGAGGCTGAGCTGATGCGACTCGTCATGTTTGCTGCCTATGGCTTGAACCGCATTGCTTTGACGGTCGTGCAAGGTAAGGACGAGGACTACGCCTTCACGATCTTCGAGTCATTGAACACTACGGGTGAGCCTCTGACCGCCTTCGAGACCTTCCTCCCCCGGGTGGTCATGGCAGAAAAGATTGAGGACTACCAGGAATCGGGCGCATACGCGTACATGAAGGCGGTTCAGGGGTACCTCGACCATTTCGACGTCGGAGATAAGCTTCAGGCAGCAACCCGAGACCTGTTGGTCACTTTCGCGTTGGCAGAGACGGGGAAGAAGCTTTCCAAGCGTCTCCCGGATCAGCGGGTCTATATGCGCGATACCTTTGAGCGCCACAAGGACTCGGCTGGTGATCGGAGCGCGTACCTGCGCCACCTAAGCGACACCGCTGCCTTTATCGGGAATACCTGGGATCCTGCGGCCAACTCTCCTCGCACACTAGCCGGGCTAGAAGCGACCGCCATGACGGACACCGTGAAGTTGTGTCTGGCCTTCCTCAATTCGCTCAATCACACCATTGCCATCGCACCGCTCGTGCGCTTCTACTCCGAGGCTGTTCAGGCGGAAGAGGGGGAAGCGAGGGCCAAGAGCATCGCCGAGTTCGAGAAGGCGATCAAAGCGATCACTGCCTTCACGGTCTTCTGGCGGGCAACCCGCCGCGGCACGGGCAACATCGACAGTCAGTATCGGGCGGTAATGGCCGGCGACTCGCTGACGGGCATTGGACCACTCGCTCGGCAGTGGGCAGTGCCCGATGCATCAAAGCCTGATCCGATCGTCGACGCTGAGGCGCTGAAGAAGGAACTTGCGGCGCGTTTGTCGCACCCTAAGTATGGCGGCGTCCCGAACTTGGCGTCATTCTTGGCATTTGCTTCGGCGCTGCCACTCTATAGGATTAGCCGCCCGCTGACACGTTTCCTTCTTCTGGCGGCATACCATGACACAATCGAAGATCCGGGGAATCCAGGACTGATCATCCAGGGCAAGGCGGGGATCGCCTCGTGCTTCACCGCAGACGGTTGGGAGGACGATACGCACCTCACAATCGAACACATCGCACCGCAGCAGGCCACGGGTGGGTGGGACCAGGAGTTCTATGACGATAAGGAGACCGTCCACAAGCTGGGTAACCTTGTCTTGGCGCCAGGTGCTGCCAATACGTCCCTCAGCTCGCGGCCTTGGACCGAGAAGAAGGTTCTGTATGCGGCACTCGGTGCCCCGACGGCCGAGGACGCCAAGTCGATCCTTAACAGTTCTGGCTTGACTTTCGCGCAGACTACCGAAGATCTAGCGGCCATGTCGCGCTACCTCCCGCACCTGCGAGCGCTGGGTCAGCGTAAAGACGAGTGGAATCCGCAGTTCATGGATCAGCGTGCTGACGTCCTCCTGCGTCTGGCCTACGCTCGGCTCAAAGGCTGGCTCGACCTGGAGTTGTCTGACTCCAGCAGTGATCCGGTGGTCAAGATTGAGAACGATGAGCTCGACGGGAGCGAGAATTCCGATGGGGCGTCTGGAATGGCATAGGGCCGGAGTTCATGAGAGACCGGCCCGCTAGTATTCCCGTCTGGCTGGCTGAGAATGTGCACGGCCATTGCACGAGAAGCGGAACGGGAAAGCGTCGTGGCCCCACTCCACTCAGCAGTGGGAGGCTCGGTCGGCTGGTGTTGTAGGAACTGATCCAGATTGCCATCGGGATTGGCAACCACTGGCCTGCCGGCCGAGCCCTTAGCCGCGTGGAACCGTGCTTTGCCAGGTGGCGTTCCTTAGCGTCCGCTGAGGCGGGCTGCCGCTACTCTCGGCAGCCCGCGATCCGTCTCGGCGATTATTGAACGGGTTCGCCGAGAAACATATGTCTCTAAAAGTAGTTGCGGTGTCTTCACTTCGCTCAGGAGTTGTCGGCATCCGGTGTCCAGGGGCGGCCCAGCGAGGAGCCGGAGCGGTGGCTGTCACGGAATCGCGCGGGTGACGTTCCACCAGGCATAGCGACTTTGATGCCGCCGCTCACCCTCGTCCGTCACTACTACGAGACCCGCCGGGAGCTCCTGTACGCTGCCGGACTCCGGATGAAGCCGTGGTTCCGGCTCATCAACGACGAGCCGACTGCGGTCGTGGCGGAGGCTTCCTTGATCACTGCGGTGCTGAACCGCGCCAACTGCCGCGGGACCGGTCTACTGCTGGGCGATGGCCGCGCGAATCCGGTGATCGACGCGGAAGTTGTGCGCCAGGCGGCCGAAGTACGTCACGCAATCCGGGTGCTGTCGCAGCATCGCCGCCACTGAGCTGGCGGCGTCCCCGCTCAGGGTTGTCCACCAGGAGAAGCCCTCGGCTTGGCCGCTCTGGTCGTCCAGGAGGGGGATCCATTCGAACGCGCCACCGCAGGAAGCTTCCAGGAGGTCGAGCTCCCTCGCCTGGGCCGCCTCCTCGGCGATATCGGTTAGCCATCTGACGGTGGCGCCGAGTTCCTCGGAACCGTGGGAGACGTCGGAACCGAAGAGTGTCGCCATTGCAGACACGACCTCGACCGCACGAGCGGCGTCGGCCAGCAGATCCGCCATGATCGAGGCGACGGGAACCTTGATCAGGACGTCGAAATAGAGAGCCGCGTCGTCGGGATGCGTAGCGGCCAGCGTCAAGAGGTCCGACCCTGCCCCCGTCGACCCGGTGAGCAGTTCCCGCTGGAGGTGCTCGCCGCGCAGTGCAACGGGCTCTGCCGGCTCGTCCAGCTCTTGCGCGACGAAATCGAGCAAGGCGGACACTGTGGCCGGGCGTCGCTCCGGGTCCCTATGGGTCGCCTCCCGGACGATCGCACGCCAGGGGCCCGACTTGGGGAGCAACGGGACGTTCACGAGGGGCATGTCACCCGTGACGGCCCATCCGATGAACTGTCCCAGGCTGTAGATGTCGGCGGTGGGGCCCGCGCGGTGGGCGTCGCTGTAGTGCTCGGGGGCCGCGAAACCCTCGGAGCCGAGGAAGACCCCCACGCGGGTCCGCTGCGGATCGGTCGTCTGCCCCAGGGGCCGCCGCGCGATCCCCCAGTCCGCCAGGACCCAGCGGCCGTTCAGGCGCAGGACGTTGGCTGGCTTGATGTCCCGGTGTATCCACCCTATGCGGTGCGCCACCGCGAGGACCACGCAGAGCGATTCCAGCAGCTCCCGCAGGGCCGCATCATCGGAGAACTCCTCTCGGCAGTTCTCGGCGGTGGCCTCCGCGTACGGCATGACGAACCAGGTGTGCTTGGGATCGGAGTCCAGGATCGGCATCGCGTGCGGGTTTCCGGTCAGGTTGCGCCCGAATTCGATCTCTCGCTTCATACGGGCAACTTGACGTGCGGACGGATTCTTACTCTTCAGCTTCTTCAGGATGACAACCCTGCCGCTGGGCTTGTGCACCGCCTCGAAAACATCTGCCTGCCCGCCGTCGGCGAGGGGCAGCCGCTCACACCGGTAGTCCTTGCGCTCGCCCCGCCCGGAGGCGCTGACCGACTCTCCCGTTCGTGGCGCGACCAGCGGCTTGCCAGCGATCTCCTCCAGTTCCCCGGCTTCCGAAAAAAGGGTGATCCGGTCGCTCGTGTGGGCGATGGCATCCGCGAGGCTCGCCAAAGCCGACGAGTTCGCGTCCGTCGGCCGCCGGGGAGCGACGACGTTCTGGTAGACCTCCGCGGGATCGAACCCCTCGGCGAGGTACTTGAGCACCTCGCCCTGGTCCTCGGGAAGCAGCGGCTGGAAGGCGTCGAACTGCGCTCTGTCCGTGATGGTGCGGATGGCCTCCTGGGTCTGGCCGTCGATGCCCAGCTCTGTGAGGATGGTGGCGGAGAACTGAGCGAAGAGAGTCGTCGGAGCGTCGGAGGCGGGCTGCGAAGTGATCAGTCGCTCCATGGCCTCGACGTTGCGCACCTCCAGGCTTCCCATCGCGGAGTTCACGGAGAAGAGCCGGGTGGCGGCCCACTGCAGGGCCGCGTCGTGCGGCAGCACCTTAAGGAGGAGAAAGGTCTCACTTCCGTCGTCGGGCGCGAGGAGCACTCCCCTCCAGAAGGCCGTGATGCGTATCGTCCTCATCCGCGGATCACGGGCCATGCGTGCGACGGACAGCCCCAGCCCCTTGTCCGCGTACAGCTCCGCCACCGTCAGCGACTGGAACTTGGCCATCGCCTTGCGAACCCCGGTCCGGACGGGCTTGTCCAACTGCTCGTAGTCGGTCCAGAAGGTGTGCAGGAGGGCGAGCTGCGGCAAGGGCAAGTCTCCTACCCGGGAGGCTGGTTGTCCGGCTCTCCAGCGTATCGCCCGGGCGTCGCTGGGAAGTCAGGCCGTTCGCCGGTCCGGCGCCGCCTCCGGGCGCACGTACGTCTGCCCCTTCCGCGCCGCGCCCCGGTCTCGGTGACACAGCACCACCGAGTCCACCGTCATCAGGAGATTTAGGAACGCGGTGAACGGCAGCAGCGGAGCGAGCCACAGCGGCTGGCGGTAGTAGCGGAGCATCGGCACATACGTCTCCCCCGTAACCGCCCACGCGGGACCGCCTGCCCACACCGCCACAGCGTCCCCACCGTCAGGGTGAGGTCGGCTGAGTCAGCGGCGTTGGTTCCGTAGAGGAGTAACCGGTTGGGAATCGGGCGCCCGCTCGGTACTGATCCGATGGGCGGGCCGAACTACTTGGCCGGAGACTCTTTGGCGGGTTCCAGTGCCGTGCGCAAGCTCCTCGGTGAGATCAGCGAGGAGTCCGGCGGGGGTGTAGGTGGACGAGTGGATGGTCCAGGTTGGCCGGTCGGGGTTGGGGCCAGCCCAGAAGGTCCAGGTGGGCAGGGGACTGTGGGGGTTGTGGGCAGCAAGAGCATCGAACTGGAGGCCAGCGTCGCCTTGTTGGGTCTGCCAGCGCAGCCAGCGTCCGTCCAGGGTGGGCTTCCAGCCGGCGGCGGTGAGCGGCTGGGTGGCTTGGCTGACGTGCTTGTCGGTGATCGGGCTTCCGAGCGCTGTTTCCCACGCCTCCCCGGCGCCTAGGGCGTCGAGGAGGGTCTTGAGAACGGGGGTGGGAACGGTGGGTGTGAGGATCATGTGCCACATGCGTTCGCCGACGGGGCTCTCGTAGGCGGCCATCGTCCATCGCGTATCGCGGGGACCTGCATTGTGGTCGAAGAGGATCCGCAGAGTGAGGGACTCGTGGGTTGCGACGGTGGTGTGGTCTTCCCAGGTCCGGTACTTCTCCCAATCGCCCTGGTGGTCGAGGAAGGTGTTCAACAGCGCGTTGTGGTTGCCGGGGTCGGCGGCGTAGACGGGAACGTGCTCCAGGGACGACGCTGCCTGAGCGGGCACGGGTCCGAGGTCGAGGCTGGTGCGGGCGTGAGCGGCCTGGCGTTCGGTATCGGTGATGGGCGCGGGGCCGGGGCGCAGGGTGTCACCGTGGGCGCGAACGAAGGCGGCTTGGGCTTCGGCGGGCGTGTCGAAGGTGCCGGCGACCAAGCGGAGATGGTCCTCGCCGTGCAGGTAGACGCTGGTGCCGCTGTCGCGGTAGGTGCCGACCGCCACGACGGTGCCACCGTCCTCGGCATGGGCGTGGATGAGCAGGCGGTCCTTGCGGATGTCGTCGTAGATCAGTTGCGCCTCATTTGAGACGTCGCGGATCTCGCTGCGGGTGAGCCGGGACATGGGGTGGTTGGCCCAGGACCACTCCTCGTTGTCGGAGATGGCTTCGCGCAGTTCGGGGGTGATCACTGTGGTGACGCCTGTGACGGCCAATGATTTCTCGGCTCGGCCGGCCCAGTACGGCTCCTCACGGTCGATCCGGACCAGGACCAAGGTGTGCTCGTCGTAGGGCTCGAAGCCCAACTCGGTCAGAAGCGGACGGGTGAGGTGGTGGTCGGAACCGGTGACGGTCGCGACGACGGCGCTGGCGTGGGCCGGGTGTGTATCGAAGACGACGCGTGCGCCAAGGGGAGCGTCGGGCATGGGAAGTTGGCTGCTCCTTTCGGGCTGGACCGGCTGCGGATCATCGGTGGATTCGGACGCTGGTCAGGGTGGGTTGGTGGGGCGGACTGGCCGCCCGGGGCATGGGTGTCGCGCGCGCCGACTGCCCGCTGGCCGGACGAGGGCGTGGCGTGATCGCGCTCTTCCAGCGGGTGCGCAAGGCTTGGAGGTCGGCCAAAGCCCGACGACTGCCGGTGATCAGCTGATGGGGAGTATTGGCGGGGTCGTCGGTGTAGGCGGTGATCCGCGTCGCGACGGTGTGGGCGCGGGCGAGCAGCGCACGCAGGAGGACCGTCTCGCCCCAGTACTCGGGTGGCCCAGCCGGTGTCGAGAGCAGGCTGATCAGGTCGCGGGAGGCGAAGGTGTCGGTAAGCAGGCCACGGTGCTGTGCCTCGCCGAGGACGGTGACCGGGTCGACCATGTCGCCGCGGTGCACGAGCGCGGTCACGCAGCTCCAGAGCGCGCCGTGCAGGGGCAGGACGAAGTCGTCTGCCAGCAGCCACCGCATGTGCCGTACCTCCTGCGGATAGGCGGTGGCGGTGGCGAGCAGGAGGCGCTCCTCGCCGAGGTCCTCCTCGGCGGCCGGGCGTATGGCTCTAACGGGCGGCTGGGTGCGGGGCAGGGAGCCGGGGTGCGCGGCGAACTGGCCGGCCAGGTCGTCCAGGACGCGGCTGAGAACGTCGGCCTGGGCGAGGAGGTCGGTCGCAGGGTCCGGCCCAGCGGCTTCGGCGGCGGTCAGGGCGAGGCGTTCGGCGTGCCGGGCGACCAGGCGGCGGGCGTGGTCGGCACGGATCATGCGCGCGTATGCGGCTATGTGTCTGGGCTCGGGGCAGAACTGGATGAGTCCGTGGATGTACGAGGCGGTCAGGCCCGGGGCGTTCGGTAGGGCGTGTGCCAGGACCTGGTTGAGCCAGGCGGTGTCCTTGGTGTGGTCCTCGGGATCGGGCGGCGGCAGGGCGCGGATCGCGGTGAACAGGGTGGCGCGGTGGTGGCTGTCGAAGTGGTCGGCGTCCAACGGGCCGGTGTCGGCCAGACGAGCCGGCTGGAGGAGGAGGGCGCCGAGCAGGGCCTGCTCGGCGTAGTGGACCGGGCGCGGCGATCGGACCCGTTCCAGGTCTGGCTCGTCCTCGTCGAAGCTGGAAGTGCGGGGCATCAGGCGGCGAGCGTGAAGTCGTCGGGGTTGAACGGCGTGCCCAGGTGGGGGGCGAGTAGGTGCGCGGCCAGGCGCGGGGGGACGGCGTTGCCGATCTGGGAGAACTGCTGGCCCTTGTTGCCCTGCCACGGGTAGTCGGGTGGGAAGGTCTGAAGAATGCCCGCCTCCTGGGCGGTGATCCTGATCGGGGGCGGTACGGCAACCGCTTCGCTGCCTTCGGCCGTGTCCGTGGGCTCGGCGATCCAGGCGCACTCGTTGGGGCGGTGTCCAAAGAACAGCGTCCCGGCTGGCTCGGACAGCGGTCGAACCGTGGCGTTGGTCTGATTGTTGCTGCGTAGCGACCATGCCCAGCGGCGTGTCCCGGCAGTGCCCACGAGCGCCGGTGCCTCGGAAGTCCGGTCGTTATGCGCGCCGTGGTATCCGGCTGGCCCGGCGTCCTCCCGGCGGGTTGCCGTGACGGTGGACGTGCTGGTACGGGGCATCCACATACCGCGGTCGCGGGCGTAGGTGAGGGTTTTGCGCGAGCCGGAGGGGAATGGCTCGGGCCCGCCTCCCGGGCCGCCGCCGGCACATACGGTGGGTACCGGAGCGTCGGTCCGGCCCCATCCGAGTGCTTCGGCCATCGACACCCACCGTGCTCGTCCGGGCCCGAACAGTCCCTCGGGCTCGGCGGCGTGGGCGTGTGTGGGCGGAGGCGGCCCGGCGGTGCGGACGCGGGAGGCGAGCAGGATCGCTCGCTTGCGGGTCTGGGGGACGCCGTAGTCGGCGGCATTCAGGATCCCGGTCCACACCGAGAAGCCCCAGCCGCGCAGGACGGCCGCGTACTGCTTCCACAGCGGCAGGACGTCGGGAACCTCCTCCATCGCCACCCATTCGGGTTCGCCCACGGCGTTCAGCGCGTGCAGATAACGCATTGGCTCGGCGGCCAGCAGCGAGCGCGCGTCCGCGCAGGACGCAAGGAGCTGCTCGCGGGTATCGCGTCCGGCAGCGAGGTCGGCGACGGCCTGGTGGACAAGCGGCTGGTCCACCAAGCCGAGCCGCTTGCCGGCCATGCTCCACGCCTGACACGGCGGAGAAGCGATCAGCCCGATCACCCGGCCGGAGAAGATCCACACAGGGTAGGCGGCGACATCGGTGCGGATCGTCAACTGGCCAGCCCGCGCACGGGTTTTGCAGGCCCACTCGTCCCATTCCAGGCCCACGTCGCGCGTGCCAAGGACGGTGAGCGCGTGGCTCCAGCCGCCGGGGCCGGCGAACAGGTCGAGAACGATCCGTCTCATTTGGCGGGCCCGAAGCCGACCTGCACCGGCTCTGTTTCGACTCCGCGACAGGCCCACGGCGAGCAGCCGTCGACCACCCCGGTCTCCAACTCCTCCACGACAGCGTCGCGGTCGTCGAGCTCCTGCTGGCGCACCGCCCACTCAGCGGCGGTGACTTGATCGATGGGCGCTTGGTCAAGGGGGACGCGGGAGCGATGCAGGAACGCCTGCCCGAGCAGCCGGTTCCCTGTGCACCAGGGGGCGAGGTCGAGGGCGTTGCTTCGGATGTTTCCCGAAGAGACTCGGAGGACGGGTATGCCGACCGGTTCGGCTATTTCGCGTTCGAGCCGGTCGAGATGACGGTAGACGGCCTGTGGCTCCCAGCCGGTGTCAACGACCGCGAAATCAACTTTGGGGAGAGCGCCGTTCGCGGAGAGGGCGAGCATGGCGCTGGACTGAATGCCGGCGCCCAGCGAGATGCGTATAGACGGGGGAGAGGAGGAAATCAGGTATTCCTTGCGTGAACGAGGCAGCAGACTGGCGCCGACAGGCGGCGGGCGACACTGTCAGCGGTGTGCGCGGGCCGCAGTGCTGGCCGCGGCCGGGCTGGCTACCGGCTTGCTGAGGGGCGGTGGGGATGTGATGGCGGTGCTGAGGGCGGAGATTCCGAGACCGGTGAGCCGCGCGCGGTCGCGCGGTGGGCCGCCCGGCAAGAAGGGGGCCGCGGACGCGGACTCGTGGAAGACCAGGCCGTTAGCTTCCAGCTGGCCCAGCAGGTCGGCGTCCACAGACGTTCCGTGGTGGTAGACGAACCGGTCCCCGTTGCGTCTGGTGACGGCGATGTGGCCGCGGCCGACTTCGAGCAGCGCCTCGCGACGCGTCCAGGTCATGCCGGGCACGGTGGTGGTGCTGTGAGCCCTGCTCGGGAGTCTGCCCGCGATGACCATCGCGGAGTCGATGACGGTCAAGGGCGCGAGCGCCGTGAGTTCGCGGGCCAGCTGCACGTACTGGCCGACTCCGTGCCGGGGGTTCAGGCGGTGGCGCTGTGCCTCGTCCGGGGCCGGGATGTGCTGTGCGGCGGTGAGGTAGCGGGTGGCTCCACTGGTCAGGTGGGCGAGTTGCTTCAGCCGCACGACGGCGCTCTTGATCGAGTCGATGGCGGGCAGGGGCTGCTGGCGGACTGCCTTGATGCCGGCGAGGGCCTCGCGCTCCAGCCGCCGGGCAGAGGCGGCGTAGGAGTCCGGGGCGGGTTGAGGGGGACTGCCGGAGAGCAGGGTGTCGAGCAGGTCGTTGTGATGGGTGTAGAGGTCGGCGAGCGTCAGCAGCCGTTCCACGGGCGTCAGTGACACGGGCACGTCTACGTCGAACAGGGGGGCATCGGAAGGTGTTGTCATCGTGGGGAGATCGTCAAGGGCGGTGGGGGCCGCATCTGCGGTCATGAGTGGCGCCGTACGGCCGGGGTCGGTGCGGCCACTGCGGTGGTCGTGCTCGGTGGTGGTGTGGGACGGCGGGGCGTGCCGAGGCTGGCACGGGCCGCGGCCAGGGCCTGGCCGGCGTCGTCGAGGTGGACGCGAAGGCGACCGCGGGGGCCGATCGTGTCGTGCTGATTCTGGAGCGTGGCCTGTGGGCCGCGATGGGCGAGGGCGACGAGCGGGGTAAGGGCCTGGGTGTAGTGCGCGATGGCCCGCCCCAGATGCGCGGTCGTCCCTCCCAGGACCGCGGCCAGAGGGAAACCGGCGATGCCTGGAGCGAGCTGGTATTCGACGTCCGCGGCCATACGGGCGGCCAGGTGGCAGAGCAGGCCGATGTGCCGGGTGGCGGTGAACAGGCCGTTCCCGTCACCGGTGATGCGATGGTCGCGCAGGTCGGCGATCACGGCATCCACAGCTTCGTACGGCTGCTTCAAGTCGTCGAGGTCGGCGGGCCGTAGGTGTGGATGGGGGCCTCTGCGAGTGAGCTGAGTGGTCCGGGGTCAGTGGCGGGCCGTCTGCGCCGACCCGGTTGGCGGGAGCGCGGGCGTGGTGGTCGGGTAGAGGTTGATGCGTGCCGGGGTGCGCAGGGCGGACAGGGGCTGGCCGGAGGCGGCCATACGCCAGAACGACCAGCCGGTCCGGTTCGCCGACGCGATGTCCGGCCGCAGAGCGCGGATCATGGCTGCCGACGGGCCACTGGGACTCTTGTAGGTGCCCTGTCCCGGGCCGTGGGGGACCGTGACGTTGGCGGTGGCCGGGTCGAAGAGGGCGTCGATGCGGGTGTTGGCGTACCGGGCATAGACGGGAATTGCCGGTGGTGGCGGTGTGGCCAGTGCGGCATGGGCACGCCGGGCGTCAGCCTGTTCGGTCGTGGAGTGTTCGAAGTGGGCGAGGAGGCGGTGGAAGACGCCTTGCGGTGTGGTGCTCCAGGCACGGGCGAGCAGCGTGATGGCCTGGTGAGTGGGGGGATTGAGTTCGACGGGGGCTTGTTCGTGGTGGGGCATGCCGGATCGGGTTTCGTCAGGGGTGCGCGGGAAGGGGACGTCAGGGCTCATGCGGCCTGGCCGAAGTCGTCTTGTGACGGAGCGGCCTTGGCGACGGCGCGTTCGGTGATGGCCTTGGACGCGTGGGCGGAGGCGGCTGAGAGTTCGCTCGCGCCGGGTTCGAGGTACCAGGGGCGCAGGTCGAGCATGGCGGCGCGCATGCCGGTGGCGAAGCAGAGGGCGGTGCCCTTGGGCAGGGCGCGGATGGCGTCGGCGGCCAGGATGCGCTCCTGCCGCATCGACACGGAGGTGGACGTGCCGGAGTCGGAGGTTGAGGTGGAGGTGGTCTCGACGTCGTGGTCGCCGATGAGACGGCTGAGCTTGTCGGCGAAGTCGGGGTCGTCGATTCCGGAGCCGATGACCTTGATCGTGGAGGCGCTCCACATGGCGTCCATGCCGGCGTCGCCCCACACCTTCTGGCCCTGCCGGTAGCTCTGCAGGATCGTGATGGGGATGATGCCGCGGCTGCCCAGGTGGGAGTAGAGGTCTGGCAGGTCGCTGATCTTGCAGACGTTGGCGGCCTCGTCGAGGATCGCGAGCATCGGCGGGTCGAGGCGTCCGCCGGAGCGTTCGGCCTGGGTGGTCGCCGCCCGCATGACGGCGTCGGCGCACGCGGCGATGAGAGCCGAGGCGCCGCCACCGCCGTCCTTCGACAGCAGATACAGCGTGTCCTTCGAGGTGACGAACTCGCATGGCTTGAATTCCGCCACGTTCTTCTGAGGCGTCACCCAGGCGGCGATCTCGCTGTTGAGGAGGGCGGCGGCGTACTGGCGGGCGGTCTCGTAGATGCCGTCCCTCGTTTCCGGCGGGCCCTCGACCGTGCCCTTGAGCTGGGAGGCGACAGCGGTGAAGGAATGATCGCGCAGGATGTCCAGCGGGGTGCGGTCGGCTGGGAAGGCCAGCCAGGTCATGACGTCGGTGATGGGCCGCTCGTCGAGTGCGGCGGCGAGGAACAGCTGGGAGAGGATGTTGGATCCGGCCTTGGACCAGAAGTCGCCCTGCTGGGAGGCATCCACCGAGGCGGCCAGGAAGTGCCCGGCCAGCCGCCCGGCCCCGTCGAGGGTGGTGGCATCCGCGAGCGGGTTCCACCACATCTGCCGGGCGGCGTGGGCGATCTGCTGCGGGTCCATCGACCACACCCGTCCCACCGTGGCGCGGGCGTCGAGAGTGGCGGTGTAGGCGTCACCGGCGGCCTTGTTCGAGGTCAGCAAGACCGCACCGGGGGCCGCCAGGATGGACGGGATCGCCAGCGAGGTGGTCTTTCCGCTGCGCGGCGCCATGATCGCCACGGCGACGTCCTCGTATCCCATCCGGACCTCGTGCCGGGTCCCTTGCAGGTTGCCGAGGAGAATGCCGGTGTCGGCCGGGGCGATGTGCTTGGCATTTTTCAGGCTTGGCCGCAATGAGCGCGCCTTGGAGGTGATCGCCTTGGCCATCAGCGGCTCGATGTCCTTCGGCTTCGCCATGGCGGCGACCTTCTTTTGCCCGCCGCCGGCGTTCTTGTGCCGCGACCAGACGACAGCGGCGGTCAGCGCGAGCGCGGTCAGTACGGCAACGGGGATGATGCGGGTGGCCCAGAGCAGGGACGCCTGTCCGGCCTGGGGCCACAGCCGGGCAGGATGGAGCAGGGCCTGGACCGGCTGGTACGGCGCCCAGGGGGCTGAGGCGGTGATCCGGGCGGTGAGGTTGCCGCACAGCCAGGCGAGGTTGGCCAGGGGGACGGCGATGGCGAGGGCGCCGAGGAGGACCTTGAAGGCGACGTCGTAGCCGTCGTTGCTGGAGGAGGGCGAGGTGTTGGGCAAGGGCAGGAGTCCAGAAGGAGATAAGGCACGGGGCCGGGTCAGCGCGTACGGCGCGGTGGGGGCTCACGCCGGTGCGGCGACACGGCCGGGGCCGGACGGGAGCGTCGGGCGGCGAGGTCTTGGACGCGCTGTTCCAGCGGATCCAGCCCGGTGTCCGGGTGCGGCGGTGCGGGGACGGTCTGCAGGTGGGGGCGTACGAAGAGGGGAAGCGTGGCCGGGTCGCGGCGCAGCGCCGTGGTGTTGGTGAGGGCGCGTGCGAGGGCGGTGACCAGGGGCAGTGGGGTGTCGCCGCTGAGGTGGGCGCGCCAGATCACCGTGTCGGGGTCGCCGGGCAGGGTCGTGGTGATGAACCAGCTGCCCGGCCACGGACCGTGGTCGGCGCGTTCGGCATGCTGGAGGCCGTCGGGGGACGAAGCGGCGAGGTCGGAGTGCTCCAGCCAGCCGGCTGTGTACAGGATCTCGAAGGGATCGTTCCCCTCCACCGATGTGGTGGCGGGGTCGGTGAGGGCGTCGGTGAACGCGGCGAGGATCTCCACCGGGATCCGGGCTGTGAACCGCGCGTACCAGGCGGGGTGTTCGCCGGTGGCGGCGTGGAGCATCGTCCACCACGGCTCGTCCGGGTCCGGATACAGGCTCAGTTCGGCCCGCTGGTCGCGTCGGACCAGGTGGACGTACGGGGAAAGCGGCAGGTGGTCGTAGCGCCATCCGTCGGCTTGGTGGAGGGCTGCGGTGATCCAGCGCGGGTCCCCGCTGCCGGCCAGGCAGGGCGGGGAGACGAGGACCTCGTCCACCGCGTCGTGCGGCAGGAAACGCATCCGCTTCACCTCCAGGCCGCCGGTGCCGGGCTCGCGGACACCGTCGGCGCGGGTCGGGGCGCGACGGCCTCCAGGCGGGGCGGGGCGGCTTGGGCAGTGGCATGGATGGCGAGGATCGCCGGGGTGTGCAGGGCGAGCTCGTTCAGCGCGTGCCACGCCTCGGCGTTGCGGGCGGCGACTAGGTCGTCGTACGCCGCCGTCCCCGGCCCGTCGGATGGCGGCAGGCCATCGAGGCGGGCGCTGACCTCGGCCTCGATGGCGTCGAGCTGGTTGAGGGCGTCGTTGGCCGCGGTCAGATGCCACGGCCAGGCTGGCTGGACCATACGGGCGGGCAGGTGCTGGAGCTGGACGGCGGCGGTGGAGACCAGTTCGCGGGCGAAGGGACGGATGAGGGCGGCAGCCTCCCAGGTGTCGGCGTCTCGCCGTGCTGCGCGCCGTCCGTAGGACTCGTCGTCGTAGGGCTGGCAGTCGGGGTCGGTGTGCTGGTCGGAGTAGGCGTCCCAGGCGTCGAGGATCTGCTCGCTGGTGTGCACGAACGCGGCGAGCTGGTCGAGGCGCTGTTGATGGAGGACGCTCGGGCAGGAAGGAGGGGAGGTCAGGGAGAGGTTTTCCTTGCTCATCGGGGGCGCGCCGCCGTCGGCACCGAGGCCGGGATGGGGGCGGCCGAGGTGGGGGCGGCAACCGGACGTCGGCGGCGGGCGGCGCGGATGCGGGCCTGGATATCCTTGATGCGCTGCTGGTGGGCGTCGGCGATGACACTGCCGGTGCGGTGGGTCCGCTCGTGGTGGACGCCGAACGGCCAGCCGTGCTGACCCCAACCGCGAAGGAGCGGTTCGGTGCTAGTCAAAGCGGTGATGAAACCGGCGACGGCGTGCGCGGGCGTGTGCTGGTCGAACCAGCCGTCCCACACCGCAGGCCCGTCAAGAGCGCTCTCGCCGTCGGCCGCGGGGTACTTCTTCACGCGGATGCGCCAGGTGAAGGAGGCGAACTCGATGTCGTCGGGCCGGCTGTGTTCGACGACCACCCGCCGATCCGGCGAGAGAGCTTCGTGCCCGGTGCCGTTCTCGCTCTGGGTGACGCTCCAGCCAATCTCGTGGAAGAAGTCCCACGGGTCGGGCGCCTCGAAGGGCACGGGGGTGGGTGTCAGGAGCGTGTCGGTGAGTCCGGCGAGGATCTCGGCCGGGACCTGCCGACTGAACGAGGCGGACCAGGTGGTGGATTGGGGTGGCTTGGCGGTCACGTGCCACCAGCGGCTCCGCGTGGATTGGCTCGCCACTTCCAGGCGGGCCGAGTGGTCCGGGCTGGTGAGCCGGGTCTCCGGGCAGGCCGGGTCGGAGGTGACGCTCCAGCCGGCGGCGAGCAGAGCATGGGTGATGTGGCGGGCATCGCCGGGACCGGCGAGATACCGGGGGCTGGTGACGTGGAGGAAATGCGACTCGTGGTCGCGTTGGAAGGCGGCGAGTTGCCGCTCGGTCACCGACAAGTGGCGGACCTTCCCGCCTGCTGGTTGAGGGGCATACGGTCTGGGCCTTGTACGAGTGCGGGCAACGCATGGCCGAACTGGGCGCCGACCGTGGCGGTGCCAGGGCAGGAGCGCACGCGTCCGGGCGTGGCTGTTTCCCCATGGAGCGTTGGCGGGTTCACCGGGTTCGGCCTGACTGCCCGGCGTACGGGCGCGCTCCGGGCGGGGTGCGGGACCGGTTGGTGGCGAAGGAGTGACGGGCCCATGTGGCGGCTCGGGCGGCGGTGATCCTCGCCTGCTGCCACGCGCCGAGCTGGGACGGCAGGACGGACACCGAGGTGGTGCGGATCCGCTGGGAGGGCGGAATGTGGCCGAGGGGCCGCATCACCGGCTCCGGGTCGCAGAGTGCCGTGCTGAACGCCTGGACCAGCTGCATCGGCGTGGTCGGCGTGAACATCGCCTCCCACACCAGGCCGTGTTCGTTACGGGCACCGGCCCACCAGTGTGCCTGTCCGGGACCGGACTGGTGGAAGCGGACGAAGGCGTCGCCGTCCGGGCTGCGGGCGGTGAAGTGCCGACCTTGCTCAGTCTCCCAGCCTTGTTGCAGCAGGGGTTCCCACACGTTGGGTGCGTGCGCCGTGCGCTCGGCGAACAGGGCGTCGGTGAGACCGGCGACGATCTCGACAGGCGTCTGCCGGCCGAAGGTGGCATGCCACGCTTCCTGGTGCGCGGTCTGTTTTCCGCGGATGGCCCAGCCGCCGGGCTGGGTGAACGGGTCGTATCCGATGCTCACGGACTTGTCCGGGCTGTCGAAGACGAGAGGTCCACCGGCCTTGGACTTGTCCTTCCAGCCGGAGGCGCGCAGGTACTCGGTCACGTGGCGCACGTCGCCGCCGCCGGCCAGATGGCGGGGTTCGACGAGGTAGTGCTGCTGGGCCTGCTGACCGGCGCCCCAGCCTGTCCACTGCTGCTTCCTGCTCAGTGGCTCCTCCTGACGATCATGGCGGAGGGGACAGGCTTCGCCGGCGTGGTGCCGGCTGCGGACGGCGTCCCGAGCTGCTTGAGGGCGTCGGTGTGCCCGTCGAGTTCCGCGCTGATGTGCCCCAGTTCGTTGGCGCAGCGGCCCATCGCGAGCCACACCTCGGGCGGGAGCGAGCCCCGGTGTGCCTGCCCTTGGGCGAAGCGGGATCCGGTGGCGATCAGGTCGGTCACCAGGGCCAGGACGCCGTCGTCGTAGGTGAGGACCGTGCCGAGGATCTCGGCCGCTTGGCGTGGGGTGGCCTGGGCGAGCTGGTCGTTGAGGGTCTTGAGCAGGCTGGCGATGTCCTCGGCGAGGCGTACGGGGTGGGACGGAGGGGCGGTCATGGGCCTCCTGAACGGGCCGGGTCAGACGGCTAGATGTGGTGGCGACTGCGGTCGCTGTCGATGAGAAAGTCCACGTCCCGGCGGCGGGCTTCGTCGAGGGCGGCCTCGGGGTGCCCGCCGGCCAGCAGATGGGCCCGGGCGCGGGGGCTGGGGGTGACGGCGCGCAGGTAGCGGCGGAAGAGGACCACGGCCAGGCGGGGCGGGCGCTCAGCGGTGATGGGCGCAGGAGTGCGACCTGGTGTGCGAGGGACGTGAGGCTCCCGGGGTGAGAGTGACGAGCGGAGGGCGGTGAGGGGGCGGTCAGCGCATGCGGGCGGCGTTGGGGCGGACGGTCGAGGGCGGCAACCTGGAGGCCGGTGTGCTGGAGAGGCGGTGGCGGCGAGCCTCAGCGATCCGTGCTTCGAGCAGCGCTTGTTCGTCGTCCCAGCCGAAAGCGGTCTGGGTACGGCGGGTGTGGGGCCCGCAGCGGTACATCGGTATCCCGATGGCCATCCGCGGCAGCGGGTCGGGACTGGCGAGGCTGCGGGTGAACGCGGCGACGAGCCGGGGCGGGGTGTGGGCGGTGAAGGCGGCGGTCCACCAGGTGTATCCGTCGACCGTGCAGGCCGCGTGCCACGCGTGCGGCGATGGACCGGCCGCGTTCTCCTGGGTGAAGCGGACCAGTCCGTCCGGTGACACTGCCGCGATCGCGTCGGCTTCGGTGTCCCTGGTCCAGCCGGCGGCGTACAGGGGACGGAGGGTGTCGGGGCGGTGGCGAGTATCGGGCCGCAGCATGGTCTCCACGAGGGCGGTGACGTACTCGACGGGGAGATGGGCGCCGAGGGTTGCGGTCCAGTGCCGCCCGTCTGCGCGGGTGGTGTGCAGGTACCAGGTCCAGGTGCCCCGGCGGTCGAGGCCGACGTGCTGGTAGCCGTCGGGGCTGGCCAGGAGGGTGTGGTAGTCGATCGTGGATGCGTCGCGCCAGCCGTGGCCGCGCAGCAGCCAGTCGGTCAGGTGCTCCCAGTCGTTGCCACCGGCGAGGTAGCCGGGTGCCGCCAGGACGTAGGGCGTCGGGAGGGGCACAGGGGATCGGGTCAGCGGCTGTGGTGCGGGGCTGTCACCGGCGGGTTCGGCGGCATGGTCGCGGCCGTGCCGAGGGCGGGCCGGGCGGGCGGATGGCGCAGGACGACGCTGACGCCGAGCTGGGACAGGCGGTGGCCGGCCGCTCGTACGGACGCGGCCTGGCGGGCGGAGTCGTCGCCGGACAGGACGAACACGCCGCGTGCGGTGTCGAGGGCGAAGCCGGCCTCGGTCAGGGCCCCGGTGATGTCGTCGCGGTCGGGCTGCTCGACGACAAGCGTGTCGTCCGACCAAGTCATCGCCAAGGGTTCCGGCTCGGCGGACGATGGCCCCGTGAGGCGGGCGGCATTGGCGTGGACCTGGGCCAGGGCCTTGTCGTAGCGGGGGAGAAGGTCGTAGTGGATGTCCTCGGCGGCGCTGAACGGATCGGCGGCCACCGCGATGCCGTCAGGCTCGCGGACGCCACGGAAGGCTTCGGCCGGTGCGTCGGCGGGGGCCATGGCGGCGATCAGGTAGCCCTCGCCGGGCCCCGGACGCTTCGCGACGAACAGGCGGGTGCCGTCCTCGCGGGTCAGTACGGCGCAGTGGTCCACGCCGCGCCGGGCCAGGGTGTCGGCGACCTCGTTCATGTCCCACACCTGGTCGGTGAGGGCGCCGTGGCCGGTCGCGCTGCCGCGGTCCGGGTGGTACGTGCTGGTCCAGGCGCCGGGAAGTTCGCCAGCGAGGACGGCGGCGAAGGAGCCGAGGCCGGTGTCGGGGGTGGGGTCGTGCATGGTCTCCTCGGAAGAAACTAGAGGGTGTGGGGTCAGCGGCGGCCGTTGGCCGGGGCCGGCGCTGCGGGCGCGATGACGGGGCTGGTGGCCGTCCGGGCCGTGGTGGGCAGCGTGGCGGCGGTGGCGTCGAGGTCCTGCTGGATGCCGTGCAAGCGGCGGGCAATCAGCTCCAGTTGGTGTCTCGCGGCCGGGCCGTAGGTGTGCGGGAGGCGGCCGAGACGGTGGGCCGTGTGCTCGACGAGGCCGCGCACGGTCGCGAGTGGCCCGGTGTTCTCGTCGGTGAGCTGTCGCAGCAGTCCGCCGAGTTGTGCGGTGGCGTCCAGGGCGCCGGGCGAAGGACGGTTGACCGCTGCGGTGGCGCGCTGTGCGAACCGGGCGCTCTGCCCGGGATCCGGGCCGCCGTCCTGGGGAGCGCGGAGCCCGAGTTCGGCCTCGATGCGCCGGCACTCGACAGCCAGGAGCGCGGGCAGCCGGTGGTGCTGTGTGGTCCAGGTGCCGTCCGCGCGGATGAGGTTGGCGAGCAGGTCGAGGCGGCCGGGCTGCGCCTGGAGGGCGATCCAGCGGCAGCCCCGGTCGTCCCCCGGCCGCTGGATAGCCGCTATGCGGGCGAGCCGGTGGGCGATCTCGGACCACTCCGGACCGGCGAGCACGCGGTCGGCGGGGTGCAGGCGGATGTCCGCGTGCCAGATGGCGCGACGGTCGTCCTGCGGACTGACGGCGAACGCGTGCCATCTGCTGGGGTCGTCCAGGCGGTCGGCCCACTCGGCGGATGTCCACGTCTTCTGCTCGTCGTTGGGCGTGCAATGGTCCAGCCCCGGCCAGTGGGCGACCACTGTGTACTCGGTCAGTCCCTCGTGGTCGCTGACCGGTTGGCCGAGGGCCTCGGCGAGCGGCCCGGAGGCCATGGAGTCGCGCGGACGGATATGGATGATCATCGGGAGCCGGGCTTCCTGCCCTGAGGGGCGAGTGGGGTCAGGTTGAATGCGGCGGTGATCAGGGTGTGTTCGCGCACCAGGTCCGCGTGGACGGCCGGCTGTCCCGGCGGCAGGAGTTCCAGGGCACGATCGATGGCCGCGTGTGACTGGGGGTAGTGGCCCAGCGCGCGCAGTGCCGACGCCTTGCGGAACTGCGCGATCGGATCACTGTCGCCGCGGTCGGGCAGTCGGTCCACGAGGGCGAGCAGCGTGTCCGCGCGGCCGGGCAGCAGGCCGCCCAGCCACACCCCGTGCAGCAGGACGTGCAGCGTCGCGGGGTGATCCGAGGTAGCGGCGAGGATCTTCTCGATCACGGCCAGACCGTCCGAGCGGAACTGGCCCAGGCGCGCGAAGGCATACAGCGCCCAGCTGTACGGGTCCGCGTCGAGCACGCTCAACGGGAACTGGCTCAGAAGGGATTCGATGGAGCGGCACCGGAAGTCGTAGCGCAGGGCGCTCAGGTAGAGGTGCCGGTACGTCCGCGCCACGATCGGGCCGGGGCCGTGGGCGGTGACGTGCTCGGCGGTGAGCAGGATGAGCGCGCTGTTCCCGGTGGCGCGGGCCTGCCAGGCGACGTCGGCGCACACCTCGGCCGACTCCTGCCAGGTCGCGTCCAGATCACGCAGGGCCTCCGCCAGCCGCACATGCCACTGGGTTTCGGTGACCGTCTCGACGGCGATCGACGCCGCACGCGCCAACGCCGCGGTGCGCTCCGGGGCACAGGCGGGGGTCATCGCCCGCCTCGGGCATCGGCGGCGTGCACCACCTGGTTGAGGGGCGTGAGCGCGTACCAGCCGCAGTCGACGGCCCCGTCGGCGCTGGCGAGGCGCGGCAGGAGGTAAGTCCGCAGCGCCTGCCGGTAGATGAGGCAGTCGGCGCAGCGGCGGGAGCGATGAACGAGGTAACGCGGGTGCGCGGTGACATAGGTGCGCGCCCCGCCGGCCGGGTCGAACAGCCGCCACCCGTCCTCGTCGGTCGGCGTGTGCCACGAGGGCGCGACGACCCGGTAGACGTCCCCCCACAGGTCGTGGCCGGAGGCGCCCTTGAGGATCACGACCTCGTCGCCGGGCCGGAAGTGCTGGTGGGTGATGTCCCGTTCGGGCGTGACGATGTCACCAGGGGCATGGAGGGGACGGGAGACGGCGTCGGGCACAGCAGGGAGTTCCTTCCACGAGCAGGTGCAGACAGGCGGTGGGAGGAACAAGACTCCGGAGAATCCCCGGTTTCGGTAACCGGGGATCGTCGGGTATAAGGACTCGCCTCTACCGGAACGGGTTCTCGGTTCCGATGTCGTCGGATGTGGCGGCGTCCAGGAGTTCGGGCAGGTCAGTGGCCTCGGCATCCCTCTGGTCGATCCACCATCCGGCGCGTGTGAGGGTGCGGATCGTGTTCTCCAGGACGGCCCAGTCGGTCTCGTCCCAGCTGCCCTCGGTCACCAGCGCGCGGTAGGCCGCGGTGACGAGCTGGTGGCGGGAGCGTTCACCCCAGGCGAGGGCTCTCTCGGGTCCTTCGAGTGGCGCCATGTCGAACTGCGCGGTCCACTCGGCGGCGGCCCGCTGCTCCTCGGCGCGCTTGGCGGCCAGCCACTCCTCCTTGCCGGCGCCGTCCTCGTCACGGGCGGCCTTCCAGCAGGCAGAGCAGTCACGTTCCTGCAGCCAGCGGGCGAAGGAGGCGCGCCGGTCGGCCGGACGGCCGGAAAGATCATGCGAAACTTCGTGTCCGCATACGTGAATTATGGTCCAGGTCTTACGGATTGCCACGTGGTTGTTCCTGCTTTCTGTCTTCTGTGTTGTCAGCGTGTCCTGCGGATGGCGTCTGTGGCCGCCGTGGCGATGGCGGCGGGGGCGCTGGAGGGCTGGGGCAGGTGCAGCAAGGTGGTCCCCGGCAAGTGGTGGGAGTTCGCGGTGAGGGTGAGTTGGAGTACGGCGCAGCCGGCGGTCGTGAGCTGCTTGACGCGGGTGACGGCTTGAGCGGTCTCGTCGGGGGTGTAGATGGCGTCGGTGACGATCACGAGGAGGCGGCCGGCGCCGGGGCGGCTGAGTTCGAGGCCGTGGTCGAGCGCGTCCAGGGCGTTGGCGAGGTTGTGACTACTGCCGTTGGCACCGAACGTCGTCACGCGCTCCGGTGCCCGGTGGGTGGGTCGGGTCAATGCGGTCAGATGCGTGTCGTAGGCGATGGTGGCGGTAAGGGAGTCGGGGTCGGTCAGGGCTGCTGCGCGTGCCACGATCCAGGCAGCGGACGCGACGGGCGCGCAGGCGGCACTCATGGAGCCGGAGACGTCGACGGCGATACCCACACGCAGCGGTGGGGTGGGGGAGTTCCGGCGGCGGGTGTGGGTGAACGGTTCCGCGGTGGGGACCGACCCGGCCGCGCGCTGAGCGTCGCGGGCGAGGGCCGCGCGCATGTTGAGGCGGCCTGGCGGGGTGGGGCTGGTGGTCCGCTCCTCGGTCCGCTCGCGGTAGGCGGCGGCACGCAGGGCGCGGCTCAGGCGCGCGGCGGCACTCTGCTCGGCGGCGGTGGGCCTGCGGGTGCCGGTGACCGGGTTGCCGTAGGGCGCCGGTGTGCCGTCGCGGGCGACGGTGGTGCCACGGGCGTTGAAGACCGACTTGGCGGTGGCGGCGGCTTTGCGTCGCTGGCCGGCCCGCTGGACGCGGTCCTGAGCCTGCGCCTTGGACTGCGCGGCCATGGCGTTGGTCGCTGCGTCCTGTGCCGCGAGGTCGGCGGCGTCGGTGGCTGCCGTGCTGTCCATAACGACCCCCACGGCGCCGGACAGCAGATCGGTGAGGTTCTCCGGCACGGGCAGGGCGGGGGCCGCGGTGTCCAGAGCGTCGCACCATTCTTTCGCGTGCGCGAGCATGGTCGTGGCGTCGTGGTCGGCGCACTGGTGGGCTGCGGTCCAGATGCGGGTGAGTGTGGCCAGCAGGTCTGCGCCCAGCACCTTTTCACACAGATCGGCGACGGCCCTGCTCTCGCCGGCGTCCAGGATGCCGACGTCACGGCGGCCGAGGACCAGGGCCGCAACGGCGGCAGCGTGCTCGATCCCCTGGAGGGTGGTGGGGTGGGCGATGTCGGGCATGACCAGGGTTCGGGCACTGGTGCGCAGGTATGTACGGTCCGTGGGCCGCCGGTTCAGGTGTGCGCCTTCGACACGGCTCTCCTCCAGCAGGAGCGCGGCCTCGACGACACGGGGGTCCGCTCCGGCAGGCGCCGTCCAGACGGAGTGGGCCGCGTGCGCGGCCTCGTGGACGAACACGCCCCAGGCGGCGGGATACCGCTCCTCGTCGCCCACGATCCGCGGATGGATCTCGTGGGGCTCAAGCGGGGCGAACAGGCCGGCGTCGAACTCGACCTCGCCCAGAGTGGGGAAGAACGCGGCCGGTGCGCCGCTGCGCGTGCCGGGGCGGCAGGTGACGAGGAGGTCCTGGCGGCCGGAGAGGGCGACCAGCCGATCGCCGAGTTCGGCTCCCACGCGCAGCCACAAGTGCGGGGAGGAACGGGGTTGCGCGGGCGGGGCGCCGTCGTCGTCCCATCGCGCGAGGTCGGCGTCGTCGTCCGGCGTGGTGGCGGGAGACTGGACGTGGTGGTGGGCGCTCATCGCGAGCGGCCCCGGTGCGCGGAGCCGGTGCTCCCCGGGGGCTGCCGGACGGCCGAGGCGGAAAGCTGCTTGCCGAGGGTGAGGGGAGCGACCTCCTTGACGCCGGCAGCCTTGATGACGGCAGCGGCGACGGCGTCGCGATCCTCCACAGGGGCGATGCCGACCAGGTTCGCGAGCGCGGCCTTGGTGCCGAGGACGGCCTCGGTTTTCTGGTAGCTGAGCAGCTCTCGCAGTTGGGGGGCCCAGCCCAGCTCGCCGAGTTCGACTTGGCGGGAGAGGTGCCGGGCGACCCGGACCACCCGGGCATCGACCCTCAGCGCCAGGGCGAGGTCATAGTCCGTGCCGATCTGGATCTGCACGCTGAACCGGCTCGCGAGCGCCTCCGTCAAAACCGCCCCGTGGACGCCGGGATTGTGGCCCGCCACCACGTAGAAGCCCGGCTCGGCCTTGATGGTCTCGCCCTTGTGGGCCTTGACCTGGATCTGCCTGCGCCCGTCCATCGCGGGATACAACGCCGCCAGGACCTTCGGTGAGATCAAGGTGGCGTCGTCGATCAGCAGGGCGCGGCCCTCGGTCATCGCGGTGACCAGCGGCCCGTACTGGAAGACGTAGGCTCCCGCGTCGTCCTGTGTGTACTCGCCGATCAGGTCGCCGACCGTGGTGTCGCCGTCACCGGCGACGGTGAGCAGGTCCTCGAACGCCGCCTCGACCAGACTCGTCTTGCCGGTGCCCGGAGGGCCGTAGAGCAGCACCGGCACGTCGGCGTCGCGCAAGCGATTCAACGCCTCGACGTCGGGCAGATCGGCCAGCTCCCGGGGGTGGTAGACCTGGCCTCCCGCGCGGCGGATCGGGCCGGTCTGCCGGGGCGTGGCTGCTGCGGGAATGGTCGTGCGGGCCGTGGCTGCCTGGGCGCGGGGAGAGTGGGTGCCCGGTGGGCTGATCACAGCGGTCTGCGCGGCTGCGGCGGTTTTCGCGTTCGCGCGGAACTCGGGTTGTCCGGTTCCGCCTTGGTCGGCCTCGCCGCGTCGCACCAGGGTGAGGGCGGCGTTGCGGACGGCGCCGTGGGAGTGGCCCAGCTGCCTGGCCATGTCCCCGATGGTGAGCGTGTCCGCCGGCCGGTCGGCCAGCAGTCGGGCCACCTTGGCCCGTAGTTCGCCGCCCTTGGTGCGCGCTGGACTGGTAGGCGTTCCGGGTGTGGCCAAAACGAGGATCCTTCAACAGGTGCGGGTGCGGGTGCGGGTGCGGGCGGGGTTGGCGATGCGCTGGAGAGGCTGGCCGCTCTCGGGGCGGATCACGGACTGTGCCGACATCGGCGACCGGGCCAACCGGGGCGTACCGTCGGCGCTCACCGGCCGACCGAGGGCTCGGTCCAGGTGCACGGGATGGCCGGCGACGAGCAGCTCGCTGGCCGCCGAGCAGGCCCGTGCGCCTGCTCCGTACCGGGTTCCGTCGCCCGGCAGGCGCAGCCTGGCGTCTCTTCGAAGCCGGACTGGAGCAGGATCCGCCGGGCGGCGGCGTTGTAGCCGGTGGTGGTGATCTCGCCGGTGATGGTGTGCCGGATCGGCATGAACGGCTCTGCTGGTGCTTCGGGCAAGGCGGGTCTCCTATCGGTGGTGGCGGGAAAGCGGTGGGGTGTTGGGCGAAGGCGAGGCGGGCCCGGAGCTTCCAGCACATCAACGGTGCGTGGCTGGACCACGAACGATGGGCACTGACTGCCGACATGCTCCAGGGCGGGCCTCACCGCCCCGCAGCTACCTGACTCGCCTTTCCGCACGTTCCGATAGCTGGGTGTACCAACAACGGCCATGTACGGGGGATCCTCCTTGTGAGGGTGGTGGTGTGGGGTGCCGGTGGATTCAGGCGGTGCGGGGGTGTGTGTGGAGTTCGGTGAACTGCGCGGCGGCGCGGTCGAGGAGGTCGATCTGGCGCCGCGAGGTGCGGCGGGCGGCGGCGGCAAGGACGCGGTTGATGCGCGGGTCGAGGGTGCTGACGGCGTCCAGTCCGGCGGCGCGGGCGACGGTCAGGCGCAGCTCGGCGTCGAGCCAGGACAAGTGCTCGGCGGCGGGCGCCGGGACGTCATCGCCGGGAAAGCCGGTCAGGTAACCGCTGCTGGCGGAGGACAAGATCTCGCGCAGGGGGATGTTGTCGGCGGCCATCCAGCGGCCGTGTTCCAGCAGCGTGAGGATGGCGCAGCGCATCAGGGTCATCTCGTCGCGCTGCGGCGCAGTGCAGACCGGGCAGGCATCGTCGTGGCAGTTCCAGGCGGGTGCGGTCGAGCGGGGTATGGCGGAAGGTCCGTTCTGGGAAGATGAGTTGGCTAGAGCGGGATGCCAGGTCAGTGACGTGGACGCCGCGTGGTGCTGGCGGGCGAGGGCTGCGTGGTCATAGCGGTTTTCGCGCGGCGCGGCGGCGCTGATGCGTCGGCCAGGGTGGATCGCAGGTCGGGGGCGAGGTCGACGCGGTACCGGGCCGCGGTGAGCATCTCGGCCGCCCAGGTGGCGTGTTCGTTTTCCCACAGGTGTCCCCGGTCGAACGGCAGGCGGATCCAGACGCCGCGCAGCATGGGGTAGGTGTCGAATCCGGCGCGGGCCAGGACGCTGGCGGCGAAGGTGTCGACCGGACCGTCGACTTCGACTTCGCCGCCCAGGCCACGGGTGATGCGGATCGCTGCGTCGCTCATCGGTTCCGCCATCCTCCGGCTGCCCGCGCTCGGCGGTCCACGGGCACGGAGGCGGTCTGCGGTACAGACAAGGGGAGGGATGCTGCCGGGGCGGTGTGGGTCTGCGGGGAGCGGGTGGCCGCGGCCTGCGCGATGCGGGTGCGGCGTTCCAACGGGCTGTTGGTTACGCCGGTGTGGGGCGGGCCGGGAGCACCGGCCGGGGTGAGGGTGGCGGCGGTGTCCACTGGGTAGCCAAGACGGCGCAGATCCCAGACCGCCTGGCGGGCGCGGCGCAGACCGTCGCGTTCGGGACGGGGGAGATGGTACCGGCCGATGGTGCCGGGGATGGGCTCGAAATGCTCGCTGGTGAGGGGCCAGTCGGCCAGATGGCTGGGGATCTGGGGACCGGCTTCCGCGACGTAGCGGTGTTCGGGGTGGGTGGTGAAGCGGAAGTGGCCGGACAGAGACGAATCCTTCAGTCGTGCGTTCAGCGGCGTGCTGGGGTGGCTGGGGGCGTGGGCGGCGGCGTGGGGCGGGCGGTGAGCAGCCGCGGGCTGGGCGCGGACAGGGCTGCCGGTCCGCCCGGCACGGCGGCACGGACCTGGCGCTCGAACGTTTCGCCGTCGGCAAGCCAGGTCTCGATCGCAGGCAGCACGGCGAGGCCGAGGCGGCCCCGAATCTGGCGCCATTCGTGGGCGGGCAGCGCCTTGGGGATTGCGTACAGGTCGTTCCGCGTGTCGTTCCACTCGTTCCAGGCGTCCTCGCTGTCGGCGAGTGCCTCGCGCAGGCGGCTCATTGCGGCGGCGTCCTGGGGCCACGGGGTGGCCCTGGGGCGGCACCGGGTCAGCAGGCCGGGAGCGTGTTCGAGGACCTGGCTGAAGGAGAGCCAGGCCCAGTCGGCGAAGTCCCGTTCCATTCCGGCGACCAGGTGTGTGCCGCTGAGCGGGATGCCGTCGCTGTAGCGGCCGGATTCCTTGATCGCCTTCAGGGCCTGGTGTTCTTCACGGATCCGTTCCAGTGCTCTCAGGACGGTGTTCAGGTCCCGGTGGTGCAGGGCGCGGCGGTAGGCGGGCAGGAACGTGTACGTGACGGCGTGTGCGGCAAGGCCCGGATCGGCGGGCAGCACGATGCTGTGCGGCGTGGTGGGGTCGTCGTGCGGGTCCTCCTTCTCGTGCTCGGTGAGAGCCCCGAGGAGGTAGCCGCTGCGGTGACCGGGACGTTCGATCAGCAGCAGCTCGGTGCCGGCGGTGTTCTTCAGCACGGACGCGAACTGGATGCGGTGCTCCACGAGGGCGCGGTATATGTCGCCGGCGTCCCATAGTCCGTACCAGAGGTCTTCCTGCGACAGCGGGTGGCTGTAGATCTCCAGTGTCGCGCTCCACGTGCCGGGCAGCCGGGAGGCGATCTCGGTTCCGATGTCGCCGAGGTAGGGCCAGGGACTGGGGGTGATGGTGGCGCCGTGTTGGTGGGCGTGGTGCACCAGGGCGCTGGCGGTGGATCGGGTGGCCTCGGGGTCGGTCAGCGGGGCGGCGAACACCCCGTTGGGCAGGCGGTTGAATCCGGCGTCTTGGAGGGCGTGGTGGGCTTGTTGGTACTCCTCGCCGGACGCGATGGCGACCAGGCCCAGGGCGCGGCTGGTGGTGAGGGTGATCTGGGCGGGAGGGTTCGGCGGCAACTCGGCTTTCCTGGGAGGGGAGTTCAGGGACGGACCCGCTGCGGCGGCTGCGCGACGGCGGGCGGCCGGGTGGCGCGTGGCGCGGCCGGACCAGCGGGGGGCGGGGCCGTGAGCAGGTCGGCGGCGGTATTGCGCAGCCGGGCACGGGCCGCGACATACTTCTCGGCCGTCAGCATCCGCAGAACCTGCGAGTCGTTGCGCAGGTGTGTGAGGGCGAGGTCGGGTACCGCCTCGCGCTGGAAGCCGGTCGTTACGTAGGTCAACGCGTCGGCCAGGGTGTCCAGAGCGTGCGCCATGCCCGCGGTGGCCCGGGCGAGCCGGACCAGGAACAGGCGTTCCGGCGCGTGGACCGTGGCTGGGGCGGTGAACCGTTCCTGGGCACGTTCAACGGCGTGCCGCAGATGGTGGGACAGCATGACGATGTCGTCGGCGAGCGTCACCAGGTCGACGGCCTCGGGCCCGGTGGGAAACTCGGCGGCCAGCTCGTCCAGACGCCGGGCCAGGTGATCGAGGGTGCTCTGGGAGACGCAGGAGACCATCACACCACCCCGGCCGCATCGCTCGTCGCCGGGACGCGGAGGGCGGCTCGCAGGCTGCGCCCGTAGTTCCACGCATGCCGGCGGGCTGCCGACTCCATTACTTCGTGGGTCTCTTGACGGGTCATCTGGCCTGGGTGTTTGCGGTAGCGGTAGACCGGCACGGGCAGCAGGACGCCGGGCGCGAGGCAGGTGACGCCGATCGCGGCCATGTAGTCCTCGCCCTGGACCAGGCCGCCCATCGGGGCGGCCCGCACCAGATCGGTGCGCGCGAGGATCGTGGTCGGCCCGATCGGGATGGTGTCGGACGGCGTCTTCCAGTACGTCCACACGTCGCCGGCCGCGTGCCGGCCCGGCGGCGTCGGGCACCGCCACAGGGTCGTGGTCCCGTCCGCGTGGAGATCCTGGCTGTATCCGGCGCACCAGCCCACCCCGGTTTCCTCCAGGGCGTGCAGTCGCAGCGCGATGGCATCGTCGGTGAACTCGTCATCGTCGTCGGCCCAGTTGACGTACTCGGTGCGTACCTCGTTGAGCGCCAGGTTGCGGGAGCATGCTGCACCGACCGGGCGCGGAAGGGCGAGGACGCGGACGCGTGGGTCGGCAGCAAGGGCGGCGGGAAGCCGGGCCGGATCGGCGCCGTCGAGGGCGACAACGGCCTCCCAGGGGACGCCTTGTCGGCACAGGCTGGCATGCATGGACACGAGGAACGCCAGCCGGTCCGTGCGGAGTTGGGTGGCGATGACCACGGTGATCTTCGAGTGGGGGCGCGGGGACAGAGGGTTCTCCAGGCGGGCAGCGGATCGGTGCACGGCTGCCGGGGGCTATCGGCGGACGGCCCTGTTCGGGGTCGGCGCGGTGACGGGCACGGTGGTGGACAAGTGGGGCATGAAGCGCGGCGGGACGATCGGGGCCGGGGAGTCCGGATGCCACGTGCCCGGATCGGCGAGGATGACGCTGCGCGGGTCGGTGTCCCATGCGACGAGGGGACCGCGGTTGCACGCCCTGAGGGCGATCACTTCGATGCCGTGCGGGTGCAAGACGTAGGCCCAGTCCAGGCCGTCGGTGCCGTTCTGCGTGATGAGTTCATGCTCGGCCGGGGCGCCGCCGGTGGTGTACACGTTGGTGAGGTGGCGGCTGGGGTACTCCTGGCCCCCGGTCAGCGAGAGGCGCACGGGGGCGGGGGTGCCGTCGAGGAGGTCGGTGCCCAGTTCCTCCCAGCCGTGGTGGACCTCGTCGATCAGGTGCCGGGCCATCGCCTCCAGGTCACCGGCGAAGCGGTGCTGGTAGGCGGCCAGCAGCAGCGGGAGTTTGCTGTCGGGGTAGCCGTCGAAGTGGACGTACATGCCGGCATAGCCGTCGGCGGTGGGGCGGGCGATGACCGCGCGGGTGGACAGATCAGTCTCCAGAGGGGTCGGGCGGGTCAGTGTGAGCGGGTACGCGGTGCCGGTGCCGCGGCGGGGGCCGGTGCGGTGGTCCGCGCGGTGGCTGGGGGTGGTGTGGTGGCCGGGATCGGCTGGCTGGGCTTCCACAGGCACGAGGTGTCGCGGAGCCGGACGCGGGGGTCGGTGCTCCACGCGACGAGCGGACCGCGCTCCGCGCCGGGAGCGCTGATCACTTCGATGCCGTGCGGGTGCAGTACATATCCCCAGTTCAGACGGGAAGCCGTCCGCTCCGTGTAGAGCAGCGGCGGCTCGGTGGGCCGGGCCGGGTAGCGCGTGCCAGGCTCGTCGCGGCCGACGGCGAGGCGCTCGCGCAGGGCGTCGGGGGCGCCGTCGAGGAGGTCGGTGCCGAGGCGGGACCAGCCCTGGGGCGCGCCGTCGATGAGGTAGGCGGCCATCGCCTCGGTGTCGCCGGCGAACCGGTGCTGGTACGCGGCGAGCAACAGCGGCAGGTGATGGCTGGGATAGCCGTCCCAGTGGACGTACACCCCGGCGTAGCCGGCTCCGGTGGGACGGGCGATGAAGGAACGGGTGGCCAGAAGTGCTCCAGGCTCGTTTCGGCGGTGCGTCGTTCAGAGGCGGCGACGCACCGGCCAGGTGTCGCTGGCGGCGGCCCGGCCGTGCTGCTCGGCCACCGTGGACGCCGGTGCGCACGCCGTGGTGGGTGTGTCGGCGACGGGCACGGTGACGGCGGCGAGCGCACGTTTAAGGCTGCGCAGGGCGGCGGCATGCCCGAGGGTGACGCTGAGCCGGCTCTCCGCCGGAGCGGGGGTGCCGGTGCGAGGCGCGAGCCGGTGGGCATCGGTGAGGCCGGTCACCGTGGTGCTCAGGTGGCTTGCGGCGCGGTGGGTGTGCGCGAGCGCGGCAGCCAGCTGGGTCAGGAAGTCGCCTCCCGCACGGGTCGTTGCGAGCGGGAGGCCGGAGGACTGACGCAGCTCGTCGACGAGGCCGCCGGCCAGGTTGTGCACGGCGACGAGCTGTTCCAGTAGGGGAACGAGGGCTTCGTGCAGCGGGCCCGTCTGCGGCAGGTCAAGATGCTGGGCGGTCTGCTGGATGCGGCGTCTGCAGCGGTCCAGACCGATGGTGATGACATCGCTGTTGTTCACCGGTGCCTGCCCCGAGACTGGTTGGCGGCGGGTTGCACGGGATCGCTGGCCGCGCGGGCCGGGGGGTGCGCTGCTCGGGATACCACGGTGAAACCGAGGCTCTCCAGACGGGCGGTGCTTGCGGCGAGCCGGCCGGCGGCCTTCTGCGGCGGGAGGCGCTTGGGCAGGTGGCACTCGCCGGTGGTCGGGTCGAGGAGGAAGCCGCCGTGTGCGAGGAGTTCGATCAGGGCGCGGGCATAGGGCGCGGAGATACGCGGCCGGGCCTCGGCGTCGAACCTGACGTCCACCCGGAGCGGTCCGGTGCTGGCGCGGCGCCAGGCGGCCAGCGTCGTGACGCGGTAGTCGAGCAGGAGGTGCCGGCGGCGTACGGTGTCTGCCGCGCGGGCGGGATCGGCGCGAACGGCCAGGCCGCGCGGGGCGGGAAATCCCCCCACGTGCTCGTGGCCGGTGGCGGCGGGCAGCATCGGCAGCACCAGGAACTGGCCTGGGCGGTAGGGCCGGGGCATGACGTACAGCTGCCTGCCGTCGAAGGAGGTCAGGATGGTGCGGCGGAGGTCGGCGGTCTCGAAGGCGGTGTAGGCCATGGGGCCGCTGTCCCAGATCCGGTGGCTGGCGGGGTCTTCGGCGAGGGGCGTGGTCGCCGGGTCGGGCTGCCACCGGCCGGGCAGCCGTTCGGCGAGCGAGGCGGCGAAGGCGGTGATGGGCAAGGGAGGGTTCACGTCCGGGGCGTTGGTGGTCATGCGGTGGCGTTGGTGCGGCGGCAGGTGTAGCCGATCAGCGTCGACTTGCCCGGCGTGAGCGGGACGGTGGCGGCGTCGGAGCAGGTGAACGTGTAGGTGAACGTCGGCGAGTTGGTGGTGCCGAGCCAGGCGCGGTCGTCCTTGCCCGGGATGATCTCCAGGCCGGCGTCGACCGCGTCGTGCTGGGTGTGCGTGTGGGAGAAGACCACGAGTGCCCGGCCGTCGGTGGTCTTCAGCGCGTAGCTGTCGGGGAACTGGGTGGCGGCCAGGGAGAAGGTGGTGGTGCCGCGGGTGCCGAACTTGGTGCCGGTCTTGTCGTGCACCTTGATCTGGCGGGCGGATGCCTTGGAGGAGGCGAAGACCTTCTTACCGCTGGTGACGCCGCCGGTGGCGAAGTTGTCGCCGACAGCCGTGCGCAGCACATCGACAGGGGCGGCCACGTTCTGGGCGGAGGTCGCATCCACGGCGGTGGCGTAGCCCTGGGTGTCCAGGGCGAACTTCGGCAGCTGCTTGGGGTCGTTGAGGTCGACGGTGGTGACCATCTCCCACCGCTTCGTCTCCGTCTGCTCGGCCATGATCAGTACGCGGGTGTACTGCTGCTTCTCGCCGCTGCGCGAAACAGCGGCAAACCACTTGGGCTGGCCGGCGGTGAACCGCGGAATGTAGACGTCGGTGGCATCCAGGTCGTACGACCACGGCTTGTACGTCTCGCGGTCGGCCTTGGGCAGGCCCTCGTTCTCCTTGTAGTCCGCGACCGACTGCGCGTACAGCGGGCCGTCCTCGACGGTGTCGAGGGCGCTGCGGCTGGAGTGCGCGTTCGCCTCATTGTTGATCTTGGAGTAGCGGGCGATCTGGGCGAGGGCCTGCTTCGTCGTCAGCGCCGGCTGCGGGGCCGGGGCGGAAGAGGCGGTGCGCGTGGCCTTGGTGGAGGTGCTGGTGTCGGAGGAGTGGCTGCAGGCGGACGCGGTCAGGGCGACGGACACGGCGGTGAGCAGCAGGGCGGTGCGGCGGGTTGTGCTGTGCGGGGGGATGAGGGCGCTCCAGGGGCGGGGGTCAGCGGGAACGGGACGGGGTGGTGGCGGCCGACGGGGAGGGCACGCCGGTCGCGGCTGGTGGTGTGCGGGTGTCGGCGGCGGCGCGTAGCTGCTTGGCGGCCCGGGCGAGGTGGATACGGCTGTCACCGACACGGTCCACGAGCCGTTGCTGCTCGGTGGCGAGCGCCCGGGTATGGGCGGGGCTGGGGGCTCGGTCGGCGAGGTCGGCGAGTTGGCCGAGGTGACGGACGGCGGCGCCGAGGGCGGCGAGCGCGCGAGCGGTGGGTTCGGCGGCGCTCGCGAGCGCGAGGGTCGTGTGCCGGACCGTGGCCGTGGACGGGGCCGGGGCGTGGGAGGCGGCCCGGTGACGAAAGGCGCTCTCGCCGACCAGGAATCCCAGCAGACGGGCCAGGTGGCGGACTTCGTCGTCCAGGATCTCGCTCAGCGCGGGATCCGGGCGGATCTGATCGGGGAGCGGAAGCTGGTCGGAGACGCTGTTGAGCCGGTCGGCCAGGTCGTGCAGCAGCATCCGCTGATCGGGATCGGACAGCGGCAACTCCTTGATAGCCGGGCGATCTCTACCGCCGGGAAGCGGACTGTGGGGCCGAGGCCACCCCCGCCTTGTTTGCGGCTGCCGATGCAGCAGCGGGAGCCGGGAGGGGCGCGGCGCGGCGGAAGTTGACCCCGATACCGGCGGCCATCAGCCGCCGGACAGCGAGCTGGACCAGCAGGACGCGCTCCGTGGCGCTGTAGGAGGCTGGCAGCACGCAGGCGAACTCGTTCGGGCGGTACCGGAAGCGGCAGCCGAACAGCGTCATGCGCGCTTCTTCGGGCACCGCGTCGTACGGTGCGCCCACCACGCCGTCCGGGTACCAGACGAGTGTGAGGGTCTGTGCCGTCTCGGGCGCGGGCCTGCGGCGCGGCGACCTGACTGAAGGGCGTGTCCGATGGATGTCACGCGCCGTGGCGCGTGGGCTGATAGAGGCGGTGGTGCCGGTGCCGGCCGCGGTGCCGCCGAAGAAGAGGGGCCCAGGTGAACTGGTAGTCGTCGGAGGAGTCGATGAACCCGTTCTCCATCTGGGCCTCGCGGTCGGCGAGATGGGACATCAGGCCGTCGTGGTCGGCTTGGCACTGGCGATAGCCGGCCGATTGCTCACCGGGAAGGCCCGAAGGACGGGGCAGGTGGGATTCCTTGGACGGAGGACGGGGTTACCGACGGCGGGATGCGCGGCTGGCAGGAGCGCTGGGTGCGGCCGGGCGGATCGGGGCCTGGCCTGCGTGGTGCGCCGGTTGGGCGGTGACATCGGCGGGGGCTGTCACCTGCCGGTAGGCATGGATGACTTCTGTGAGGCGCTCGATGGCGTCGGCGCGGCGTGCGGCCAGGATGTCGATCTGCGTGGCGCTGTTCTGCAGGACGCCCAGCGAGTTGATGCTCGCCTTCCCGGTGGCGACGCGCGTCAGAGTGGAGGCCGCGGACTGGGCGGCGTCGGTGAGTTGTTCGCTCACGTGGTCCAGATGACGGGCGGCCACGACCACGAGCCGGGCAACGACGTCCTCGGCGGAGTCGCCCGTGTGGCGCCGGCCGAGGCCCTGCGGCGAGGTGCCGAGGGCCTCGATCACCATCTGGGAGCCGACGGTCGGTGGGAGAGCCGGGCCTTCAGCCAGGGTGATGTGGGTCAGACGGACGCCGTCGCCCAGGGAGACTTCCGCTCCGGCTTCGCAGGCTTCGACATCAGCGAGCTGTGCGCGGGCATGATCGAGGTCCCGGGCGCGCACGATGAAGTGCAGTGTGCCGTCCTGAGCGACGGCGAAGGAGCGCAGGGGCTCGGTCGGGCTGGGCTGTGCAGCGTCGGTCACGGGGTTTCCGTTCGGGGTTCAGCGCAACCGGGCGTCGGTGTCGAAGAGCGACAGCTCGTGCGGATGGAGGAGGTGCTGGACGATGAAAGATCGTCCGGCGACCTTCCACAGGCCGCGCCCCCGGTTGAGATGGGCGAGCGCGTCGCTTTCCACCGAGGTGAGGCCCAGCAGGGCTGCTGCGGCGTGGAGTTGGTCGGTTTCCTGCCGGTAGATGATGCGGGTGGAACAGTCGGCGAGGAGCCCTTCGGCGAGGGCGCGTCCGCGTGATCCGGCGTCGCCGGCGGTGAGCAGGTCGGACAGCCGGTGGATGACCATGAGGTTGGCGATGCCCAGGCCGCGGCTGAGTTTCCACTGGGACTGCATGCGCTGCAGCAGGCCGGGGTGGCGCATCAGGCGCCACGCCTCGTCGTAGACGATCCATCTCCGGCCCCCGTTCGGATCGGACAGGGCGGATTCCATCCACGCGGATGCGCAGGTCATGGCGAGGACGAGCGCGGTGTCGTCGCCGGCGCCGCCCAGGCGGGACAAGTCGATGGTGAGCATCGAAGAGTTGGGATCGAACGTGACGGTGCTCGGAGCGTCGAACATCCCGGCCAGGTCGCCGTGGACGAGGCGGCGCATGGCGTGGGCGAGGTCGCGGGAGGCGTCGCCAAGGCGGCCGGACATGACGCCGCCAGCCGCGTTGAGTTCGTCGGGGTTGTTGAGAGTGGCGGCGATGTCGCCAAGCAGCGGGGTACGTCCGGCCGCGGCGGCCCGGGTGACGACGGCGTCCAGCGCGACGTCGAGGCCGGTGTGCTCCATCGGCAGCAGTTCCCGCCCGAGCACGGTACGGGCCAGCGAGCCGAGCAGCAGCAGACGGCGCTTGCGGATCTCGCCCGCCCAGTCGGCCTCCGAGACGCCGTTCGGCCGGGGAGCTGCGTCCAGCGGGTTCAGCTTGCCAGGCAGTCCCGGCCCGAGCGCGATCGAGGTGCCGCCCAGCGCCTGCGCCACCGGCGTCCATTCCCCCTTAGGATCACACGGGACATAGACCCGGTATCCGAAGGCGATCGACCGCAGCGCGAAGGACTTCGCGAGCGCCGACTTGCCCTGACCGATCACCCCGGCCAGCAGCACATTCGGGTTGGTGAAGCCCTCGATCTTGCCGTACAGGGCGAACGGATCGAAGCAGAACGACGCCTCCGCATGGACGTCGCGGCCGATGTAGATGCCCTCGGCCCCCAGCCCGCCCTCAGCGAGGAACGGATACGCCCCGGACGCGGTGGCGGTGGTCATACGGTGGGCGGGCAGCTTGAGCCTGCTGTGGCGGGCGGACGCGGGGCCGGGCCGCCCGGCGGACGGGAAGAGGGGAGGGGGCATCTCCTGCTCCTCCGCGGCGGCGCCACCGGCGCGGGCGGCTGCTTCGGCGCGGGCTTTCGCGGCGGCCTCGGCGAGCTGACGGCGGGCGGCTTGGCGGGAGGCACGGTCGCTGCCGTGCGGTGTGAACAGGGGGCTGGCGCTGGCGCGGCGGGCACGGCGTGCGGGCCGGTGACTCATGACGGGGCGGCTTTCACGAAGGCGGCGGGTCTGGACGCGGTCCGGGGGTCAGACGACCGGCGAGGCGCTGGCCGGGGCCGCGGTGCCAGCGAGCGCGGCGAGAACGACGGCGGCGGAGGTGGAGCGCTTCAGGGCGCGCAATTTCGGGGCCTTTCGGTGGTGCGGGGTTACCGGCTGCACGTGGTGGTGTGGCCGTGCAGCGGGGTGTTGAGGTCGCTGGGGGTGGTTTTGCGGCGGACGATGTGACCTGCGGCGAGGTGGCGCCGGCAGATGGTCAGGATGGGGGGACCTTCGGACAGCCGCTCGGGGTGGCAGCCCGTGTCCGCCGGGGGCCCGTCCGCGACGGGCAGGAGGTGGTAGGCGTCGTGCACCGCGGCGGCAGCCTGGAACAACCGGGTGTGCGCGGTGGCCAGATGGCGGCCGGCGGCGGGATGCGGCGGCCGGGAGGTCTCGACGAGCTGGTCGAGCAGCTGATGCAGTGCGGTCAGATGCGCGTGCAGGACGTCGAGGTGCACGCGGTCCGCTGGCGAGGAGACCGGCTCCGTGCGGGTGGTGAGGGTGCGGGCGTGGTGGCGGATACCGGCGCTGGCGGCCCGCAGATACGGGTACGCGTCGCCGACCGGGAGGGCAGAGGTCAAAGGGGGAAGAGTTCCTTCCAGCCGTGGCGGCAGGACGTCGGCGGCACCGGAGAGGGGTTAGAGGGCGGTGCGGGCGAGGGGGAGGGCGCCGAGTGTGAAGGCGGCGGGCTGCTGGTAGAGGAGTCGGCGCAGGTCGACCTGGGCGGTGACGGCGGCGGTCTCGATCTGTGCGCACGCGGCATCGAGCAGGGTGTCGGTCTCGGCGGACACGGTGAGCAGACCGGTCAGGGCGACGTCGGCGTGGCCGGCGATGAGCTGGCGTTCGCGGGTTTTGACGTCGGCGTACTCGACGGAGTCGGCTTCGGAATCGACCTGTCCGCGGCGGGAGCGCTCGGTGGCATCCGCGATGATCGCTGCCTTGGTGCGCTGGACGTCGCGGAGCGCGGACTCGATGCCCTGCGGTACGTAGATGAGGGAGAGGGCGCGGCGGACCCCGGCGGTGAACATCACGGGGTGGAGGAACCCGGCGCTGGTTTCGGTGCGGGGCCAGTCCTCGACCCAGTAGGTGGCGTGTCTGGCGGTGTCGGTGGCGAGCCGGTCGTACTCCTCGACCTGGACCACTGGCCCGGCGACGGCCGGGTCGGCCTCGGCCCGCCCGGAGGTGGACCACTGCTGCAGCGCGGACAGCGCGCTGGGGTCGTAGGCGGTGCGGACGACGGCGGCGATCTCGCGGGCCGTGAGCCAGTTGGTCACCATCAGTCCGGCACTGCGCGCGGCCTGTGCGACCGATGCCGTGGTCTGCTCCATCACGGTGAACGCGCCGGGCAGCCCGCCGCCGGCCTGGGAGACCATTCGCTTGGCGGCCTTGAGGTCGAGGGAGATCGCCAGGTACGTCTCGTGCGGAGCCGCGGCAGGGCCTGCGGAGGCGACCAGGTCGCCGTAGATCTGTCCGGCGACCGGGGCGTTGGGGCGGCCCTGCCGGGTCCAGTGGCGGGCGAGGGTGTCACCGGAGTCGGGGACGGTGCGTTCCAGGACCTGCACGGTGGCGACGTGTCCGGTGCGGGCGACACCGGCCAGGGCCCGCCCCCAGCTGCTGACGTTGTGGTTCTGGGCGGCCGGGTCGAGAAGCGCGAAGGCGCGTGAGGAGACGCGGGCGACGGCGGTCAGGGTCTGCTGATGCGGGTCGTGTACGGCGGCGGCGCCGTTGGCGGAGTCGCCGGGGGTGACGACGCGCAGGGAGGCGGCGGTGCCGGGCAGGTGGAGGATGCCGTCCTGGCGGGGCCGGGTGACCGGCCGGGCCAGCCACAGACTCTGGCCGGTACGCCGCCGCTGGGCGAAGCGCCAGACGATCGGCGCCCAGTCGATCAGCGAGCGGCCGTGCCGGCGGACGGCGACCAGGGCGATGACCGTGGCCCACAGCGGGGTGAGGGCGAGGGCGCCGAGCAGCCCGGTGGACACCACTGTCACCAGGAGCAGCACCAACGCGCCTGAGATGAGGACGAGTTGGGGCAGGGACAGGCCGAGCAGAATGCCGCGCCGGGACCGGTGGGGGAATTTGACGGTGAGCGGGGTGACGGTGAGATCAGACAAGGGCCGCTTTCGGTGGTGCGCGGGGCGGTGGCCGGGGCGGCACGCGGCGAGGACGTACACGTCGTGTGCCGCCCCGGAGGCGGGCAAGGTCACAGACCGGTGGGCGGCGGCGTTCCGCTCGCGCCGGCGGTGCCGGTCGGGTTCGGCGAGGGCGGGGCCCCCTGCGGTGGTGGAGCCGAGGCGCCGGCACCGGGCTGCGACATGAAGCCGCTGCCGCTGGAGGGCGATCCCGGAGCGCCCCCCTGTCCGGGGGCACCGCCGATCCGGCCATTGGTGCCGTCACGGGGGCTGGTCGGCGGGGGCTGAACTGCCTTGTCCAGACCGCTCTTGGTCCCCTCGGCTGTGGATGACGGCGCGCTCGGGCTGCCGCCTTCCTTGCCGGAGCCCGGCGTGGGGTGCGCGGCGATGTCGCCGGGGAAGCCGCCCGGAACCGATTCCGGGCCCTGAGGAGCGGCTCCCGCTCCGGCCGCGGCTCCTCCGGTGGCAACCGCGGCGGCGGCCTTGCGCCCGGCACGCTCGGCATGCTGGCGGGCGATCTGCGCGCCCGCGCCGCCGGAGCGGTGCAGCGTTTCCGCATCGGAGCCCTCGGACGCGGCCCAGTGCACGAACTTGAAGGTCGCGTAGGGGCACAGCAGCACCAAGGCCATGATGACGATACCGGCCATCACGTCGGCGAGGGCGGCGATGCCGTCCTTGGCCTCGGTCTTGCCCATCGCCGCGATCCCGAGCACGAAGATCACGGTCATCAGAAGCTTGGAGACGACGAGGGTGGCGGTGGCTTCGATCCAGCCCTTGCGCCAGCGCCGGGCGGCTTCCCAGCCGCCGCCGGCTCCGGCGAAGACGGCGAGGGTGACCATGACGAGGATGCCGACCTTGCGGACCATCATCACGCACCAGTAGAGGATGGCGCCGATCGCGGCGCCGACACCGACGAAGACGGTGACGAGCCAGCCCAGGCCGGACAGGGAGGCGATCTGTCCCACCTTGACGATGCGCCGCACCGCCGTGGCGATGTCGAGGTTGGCGGCCTTGAGGAGTCCGTCGGAGAGGGCGTCGACGACTTCGATGGCGACGGTGGTGAAGGCGATCGCGGTGAACGCGAACAGCACGCCGGTGGCGGTGCCGGTGAATGCCTGGGCGAGGGCCTGGCCGTCGCGACGGATCGCGGCGCGTACCAGCTGGGCGCAGAACGTGCCGACCAGCATGATCAGGCCGATCGGGAGGATCATCTCGTAGTTGTCGCGGAACCACGTTGCATTCAGGTCGACCTGGGTGGTGGTGTTGACCGCCTCGGCGGCCAGGTCGGCTGCGGCTGCGGCGAGCTCGCCCGCGCTCTTGGCCATCCAGTTGCCGATGGCCGCGCCCGGGTCGGAGGCGAAGTCGACGGCGTCGCCGACGGCGCAGAGTTTGTCCGCGAGGGGAAGGTCGCAGAAGCCCAAAGGGGAGTCCTCTCCTTTCTCAGGTGGGCTGGGTGCGTCAGGGCACGACGCCCGGGGCGATGGCGACCAGGGAGCAGTTCGCGTTGGGGCGGCACTGCACGGCGAGGGTGATGGAGCGGTCCTCGGCTCCGGCTCCACCCTTCTTCCAGGCGATCTGCTGCTTGCCGGTGACGGTGACGGCGTAGATGTACGCCTGGGTGATCGCCGATGGATCGTCCGCCAGTGCTTCCTTGAACGCCGAGGGGTAGTGGGCCTCGGTGACGGTGGCGGTGGCGTACTGGTTCTGGTCGGTCATCCGCGACCACAGCACCGGATCCGGCACCTGCGCGGCGATCGAGGTCCAGTCCGCGTACTTGGTCTCCGACGTCAGCCACGCCCGCATCCCGGCGAGTTGCTCATCGCGGCTGGTGGTGCGTGTGTCGTACGACCACAGCAGAGCGGCGGCGGCCTTGGCGAACGCCACGGGGTCGGCGACCGGCGGCGGCGTCGCCACCGAACCGACTCCGGCCGACGCTGTCGGGCCGGCGGATGAGGAGGTGCTGCTGCTCGGCCCGGACGACGGGACGGTGGCCCGGCTGTCGCCAGTGGTGGTGCGGCCGGTGAACAGGGCGACGGCGGCGGCGAGGGCCAGCAGGACGGCGAGGCCGGTCGCGATGACCGTGACGCGCTGCCGGGTGGACCAGCCGAGGCCGTAGCGGGACAGAGAAGGGAATCGCTTCGGCATCAGTGGACTTGCGACCCCAGGGCGGAGAAGAAGGCCACGATGCCGTTGGCGGCGCCGAGACCGAGGGCGGCGCCCGCCGAGACGACGGCGCCCTTCTTGCCGTTGGCCTCGGCCTGGTGGCCGCCGGTGTGGTGGCCCCAGGCCCACACGCCCAGGGAGACGGCGAGCGCGCCGACTACCGCGACGATCGCGAATAGGTTGATCGAGTTGACCACGTTCTTCAGTACGGCCAGGCCGGGCAGGCCGCCGCCGGAGGGCGTGATGCCGGGGTCGTAGGCCAGGTACTGCACGGTTTCGAGCAGGGGCAAAGAGGCTCCTTGCGCACGCCGAAACCCGGCGCGCGGGAATCACAGAAGAAGGGGGAGGAAGGTGAGCGCCTTGAAAAAGGGAGGGCCGGCGGCGGGAAGGGAGACGGCCGGCCAGATCGCCGCCCACGAAGGGAGGTGCGGCGTGCACGAGAACGCGGCAGGTGCCGCGGGGCTCAGGCGAGGCCGGGACGCGGGCGGTGCAGCCGGCGACAGCGCTCCGGCTCGGCGGGGTGCGCTACTTCGGGATCGACGGGGTGGGCGCGCCGTTGGTGCCGTACGGGTTGGCGCACTTGTAGATCACGTAGCCGCGCAGCTTTTTGCCGTCGGACTTGCGGGTCACGGTGCCCCGGGTCCACCAGGTCTTGGTGGCCTTGCGGTAGACCCACTGGTCGTAGGTGATCTTGTCGTTGCGATACGCGACGCCCACGGCGGTGGCCGTCGTCGACGGCGACCTGCGGACCTTGACCGCACTGCACGAGATCTTGGTGGTGTCGGTGTCGTACGCCTGCGCGGTGGAGGCGGTGGCCAGGCTGCCGGCGGCGACGGCCAGGCCCAAGGAAGCTGCCGCGAGGGCACGCTGGGCGCGATGACGGGATGTCAAGGAGGTGGCTCCGTGGTGTCAGAGGAAGGAGGGCGAGCAGGACCCTGGGCAGGGGCGGTAAGACCGGGTTGCCGGGCCCGGAACGGGGATCAGATGACGCGGCGCGCGGCGAGGATGTCCCAGTCCGCGAGAGGCGTGATTCGAACTGGCTTTCCAGTCCTTGGTGCCTCGATCGCGAGGCCCGAGCCGATGTACATGCCAACGTGTTCGGGGCGGGCAGCGCTGCCGCGGGAGAAGATCAGGTCACCCGGCTGAAGATGCTTGGGCGAGACGGCCTTGCCCTCGTTGATCTGCGTGTATGTGGTGCGGGTGAGCTGGACACCGGCGTGCGCGTATGCCTGCTGGGTGAGCGAGCTGCAGTCGCAGCGGCCCATCGGGTCGGGGCCGTGCGGCGCGGTGCAGGTGCCGCCCCACTGATACATCGTGCCGAGCTGGGCCATCGCCCAGGTGATGGCCTTGCGCGCCGTCGGGTCGCTGTCCTTGGGGATCGAGTAGCCCTTGGGTACCGAGCCTTCCGGGATGGTGCCGTACCCGGAACCGTCTTCGGTCGCCGCGCAGGATGAGGTACTGGAGGCGGTGTCCGCCTTGCTGGCGCCCTGGTCGGTGTCGGGGAACGTCGCAGCGATGGTCCTCTGGAGGGCGCCCGCCAGGTCTTCCCACTGCGCGTAGGCGTCGGGGTAGGCCGAGCGCTGGACCGCCTGGGCGGCCTGGGCGACGGTCAGCTTCTGCCAGCCCTCCACCTTGAGCAGGTGCTCGTAGAACTGGGTGGCGGCGTAGACGGGGTCGTGGATCTGGGTGGCGGTGCCCCAGCCCTGGCTGGGGCGCTGCTGGAAGAGCCCGAGGCTGTCGCGGTCGCCGGAGGAGAGGTTGCGCAACCGGGATTCCTGCAGCGCGGTCGCGAGCGCGATGATCTGCCCCTTCGCCGGCACGTTCAGGCTGATCCCGGTGGCCACGATGGTGCGGGCGTTGGGGATCTGCTCCTCGGGCAGGGACAGGCCCTCGACACGGACGGTCTTGGCGTCCGCGCCGTTGAGGATTTTGGTGACCTTCTCGACGACCGTGTCGGTGTCGATGTCGCCCACGCACGCCAAGGAGGAGTAGGTGCTCTGGACGGCCTCGCTGCTGGTGGCCATCAGCATGGCCGTGCCGGCGAGGAGGAAGGGGGAGAGGACGAAGACGCCGATGCCGGCGGCTACGCCCTTCAACCGGGGATGCCTCCGGGCAGGCGGTCACGGGCCGCAGGCCGGTGCGCGGGCAGGTGTGAGCGGAGCGTTGTCATAGCGAGGTCCTTGGTGAAGGCCCGGCGACGCGTGCGGTGTTGAGGAAAGGGCGCGACGGCCGGGTGGTGGGTGAATCGGGGCCCGGGTGTACAGGTGGGAGTTGCCACTCGCACCGGCACGGGGGCGGGTCAGGTGTGCCAGGACATGGGGGTACCTCCATGAGGGCAGGAGTCGGGATGTGCCATCGGCTGTGTCGGCCGGGCAGTTCCAAAACAGTAAGGGCGGATCCCCGGTTGCCGAAATCGTTGGTGATCAAGGCTTGATTTCGGGGCTTTCGGCGGCGATAGCGCTCAACCGGGGATCGTGCCCTACAGTTTTGACTCCTCCCCTTGCCTCTCCCGCTGTGCGGACCCGTGGCGCCTTCCTGCCTGCATTCGGTCCCCCGGGTTGCCGGGCCAGCCGGAGTACCTCCCCCTCATCCGACTCGAATTGGGGTATCTCTTTGCCTTTTTCCCTGCATCAGGGCGACGCGCTCGGCGTCCTCGCCGAACTGCCGGACGACTGCGTCGACTCCGTCATCACCGACCCGCCGTACAACTCGGGCGGGCGCACGGCCAAGGAGCGCACCTCCCGCAGCGCGAAGCAGAAGTACACCTCCGCCGACGCCGGTCACGAGCTGCCGGACTTCACCGGCGAGAACATGGACCAGCGCTCCTACGGCTTCTGGCTGACTCAGATCATGACCGAGGCGCACCGGCTCACCAAGACCGGCGGCACGGCGTTGCTGTTCACCGACTGGCGGCAGCTGCCGATCACCACGGACGCCATCCAGGCCGCCGGCTGGCTGTGGCGGGGCGTGCTGGCCTGGCACAAGCCGCAGGCCCGCCCCCAGAAGGGGCGCTTCACCCAGAACTGCGAGTTCATCGTCTGGGCCAGCAACGGGCCGATCGACGCCGCCCGCAATCCGGTCTACCTGCCCGGCCTGTACAGCGCCTCGCAGCCGTCGGGCAAGAACCGGCAGCACATCACGCAGAAGCCCATCTGAACCGCCCCGGGTTCGGTAGAGATCTCAGATTGTGGTGATGACCTGGGGTTTCGTGAGTTCGGTGTAGTAATTGGCTTCGTATTCGACGGGCG
>NZ_JBVJND010000049.1:0-59878 GCF_055583825.1 Streptomyces sp. NPDC104367
CCAGTACGACAACCCGTACACGGGGAACCTGCGTATGTACACTACTCCCCATGCAGACACGCGTGTTGGGGGCACGACGACTGTCCCGCGTCAGGGACAACTCCACGTCGTTCGACCGCCAGGGGATAGCCATCGAGACCGTCACGACTGCCATCGGCGGCCGTGTGACCGCATGGGCCGACGATCCCGACGTCAGTGCGGCGAAGGTGGCGCCCAAGGACCGACCAGAGCTGGGGAAGTGGTTCGACCGGCCTGACGAATTCGACGCTATCGCATGGTGGCGCCTCGATCGGGCCGTTCGCAGTATGCGCGATATGGCGTGGCTAGCCGGCTGGGCACGGGATCACAAGAAGCGGCTGATATTCGCGGAGGGGCCCGGCGGAGGGCGCCTGGAGCTGGATATGTCCTCGCCCATGTCCGAACTCATTCTGATGATTCTCGCCTTCGCCGCACAGATGGAAGTCCAGGCGATTCAGGAGCGAACTCAGGGCTCCGCCCAATACCTCCGCAGCGTCGGCCGTTGGGCGGGCGGGCGAGTGCCGTTCGGGAGAATGCCAGTGCCGCATCCCGAGGAGGCAGAAGGCTGGTGGCTGGGGCGCCACGACGACACGGCAAGCATCATTGACGACATGGTGGCTTTCGTTCTCGACGGAAAGTCCTACCACGTCGTATCGGGGTGGCTGAACGCCAAGCATGCCGGCGTCACCCCGGCCAACCACAGGCGTTTGATGGCCACGCCCCCGAAGGAAACGGACCCCAACGCGCGTTGGAACCCCGGCATGGTGAGTTCGTTCCTCCGTCAACCATCCTTGCGCGGCTGGCAGATGCTCAGCAACGCCCCCGTACGGGACGACGAGGGTGAGCCGGTAAGGATGGGCCCCCCGCTCGTCGACGACGACACGTGGAGGCGCCTACAGGCGGAGATGGACACCCGCGAGAGCGGCGGGAGCCGGAACAAGAGTGACTCTCATCCGCTGCTGGGGGTTGTCTACTGCGGAGTGTGCGAGGGGAAGCTCTACCAAGGGTGGATCGCGGCGGGGGAGCGCCGCAGCGCCAAGAGGCAGTACCGCTGCGCGGCACGCGCGCACGGGCGGGAGTGCCGCAAGCCGGCGTACGTCACGGCGGACCCTGTGGACGCCTACGTCGAGGAGAGCTTCCTCGATCAGTTCGGGCGCTTCGAACTCGTCGAAGTGATCACGATCCCGGGCGTCGACCACACGGCGGAGATCGCGGAGCTCCAGGCGGACATCGACACTCTCGCCGGCCAACTCGCCAACCTCCGTGGCCCGGCTGCCTCTGCTGTCGGCAAGCAGATACAGGGACGTTCTGACAAGCTGGAGCGCCTCCAGGCGCAGCCCGTTGTCCCTCCGCGGACGGAGGAGGTACGTACCGGTGTGACGTACGCCGACGCCTGGCAAGAGGCGAAGTCCCGACGGGACATGCACGCATGCCGGAAGATGCTCACCGATCTCGGGGTCAGGGTGACCGTCGGAGAGACCTACCGAGGGGCCCGTGACGTCACTGCGAGACTGAGCTTCGATGTGGTGACGCCGGATGACGTCGACATGGCACAGGACGCCCTCGACGACGTGGCGATGCAGGAGACTCTTTAGGTAACGGGTTGGTAACGCTATCCGGGGCCCGTGGAGGCTCCCGGGCCCGTCGGCGCCCACCTCCGCCTCCCCGCCCGAAGGTGAGTTATCCACAGGTGCCTGTGGATAACTCCAGGGGGTGACTGGGTGGGCCTAGATCGCCACCGAGTGTAGTCAAGAGGGCTGGATCGAGCACCAAACCGACAGACTGACCCCTTATTTCTAGCTCTCTAAGACGCGTCTAGAGAGAAAGGAAAACAGGGGTCAGTCTGTCGGTTTGTGCACACCCCGGGTGGAGGCCGCGACCAAGATCAACAACATGATACTTGCGCCCCATTACCTAAGTAGAGGGTAGGACGAGGCGGCGCCGGCGAATGGCGCGGCGCCCCGCTCCCTCCTCGACGGCCGGTGGCGCTCCCGTGGCTCCCCGCACTCTCCTCCGGGTTGAAGCGCGGTTGCAGCGCCCCGGCCGTCCACGACTTCCCACCGGGCGTTCCTGGTGGAGGACTAGACGCAGCCCGACGCCTAGCGTGCGGCAGGTGTCGGCGACCCTGAATCGTGGGTGGCTGCGTCTTGTGGGAGTGCTCGCACAACACTTCCGGTAGGTCACGTAGTGCAGCGGCCAAGCACACCGATCTGAGCATGGTTCGAGTCCATCCGACCCTGAGTCGGTAAACGGCCCCTCCATCGGTAACGCCGGTTCGAATCCGGTCGTGATCACAGAGTCGCTGAACGATCCCTGCCCGGAGCCGCATCGGGGCACATCGCAGCGACACCCACCGTGGCGCATACGAGGTGGCGGGACGACTTGACCCGAAAGAATCGGCGCGCACCCACGCGACGTCAGGTCGGCTTTGACGGTGGGTGGCTATGGCGTGTAGCTCAATGGATAGAGCGACGGCTTACGGAGCCGTGCGTTGGGGGTTCGAGTCCCTCCATGCCAACTAAGGGCGTCCCGTGCGTGACTGCGCAGCACGCGCCCGAAGAACGCGGTGACACCCAATGGCTTCGTGCCACGTCCCTCCCGCACGCTGTCCGACGGCGGGACCCGGACAGCACCACGCCGCAGTAGCCCAATTGGCATAGGCGCCCGGCTCAGACCCGGGAGGTTGGGGGTTCGAATCCCTCGTGCGGTACGCAACCCTGGAGCGCTGGGACGCAAGCGGGCCTGTAAAGCCTGCGTCGACGATGGCTAGCGTGGTTCGATTCCACGGCCAGGGACGACGGAACCCGCGCAGTGTCTGTCTTCCACCACGGCCACCACGCGGGTTCTTGGAGTCGTCCTTGTCAGGACGTTCTCAGGCTATCACTAGCTGCGCCCCACAAGCCTCCGTAGCTCAGATGGCCAGAGCGCCGCTCTCGTAAAGCGGAAGTCGCGCGTTCGACTCGCGCCGGGGGCTCTTCGACAGCTAGATCAATGGCGTGCCCGGCAACGGGAACGTACGGCTACGCACCTCGCGTCAGGGTTGACCATGGCACTCGCCTGACGGAATGACTGCTAGCGGTGAGATCACCGGGCGTTGGAGTCCGGAGACGGAGGTTCGATTCCTTCGCTGTCGACTACCGGGACGTGGCCAAGTTGGCTCAAGGCACCCGCTTTGGGAGCGGGAGATCGTGCGTTCGAGTCGCACCGTCCCGACACAGCAGCGAGCCCGACCGAATAGTGGCCGGCCGGGCTCGTGGTGTGCACCCCTTGGAGGCCCTGACGCTGTTCGCCCAGCGTCGGACTCATCAAGGTTCATGTCACGATACCAGCCCCGCCCTGGGAGGAGAGATCCCCGGGGACGGGGCTGCACGACGTTACGCAGCCGGCAGCGCGACCTTGAACACCTCAGTGGCGTCGGGATCCTCGGTGTAGGTGTACGTCAGCGTTCCGCCCTTCCGGGCGACGTCGAGGATGAGCTTCCCCGTGACGGCCTGGCCAGGCTTGTACTCCGCGTCGACGTTGGGCCCGTCGCCTACGCCCTCCAGCGTGGTTGCGTCCTGGGCGGCCGTGGACGAGTCCTCCCACGTAAGGCTGCCGTACGTCATCACGCGAGCCGCGGACTTCCCGATGTTCTTGAACGTGAGCGTCAGTTCGACGTACTGACCCTTCGGCTTGTTGCTCGTACCGACCTGAGCCGGCGTCGCGTACTTCGCGCTGACGACCGTGACGGACATCGTCGACGTCACCTTGTAGGCGCCGGCGTCGTCCGTCTCACCGACGTCGTACGTGCCCGTCTGGCCGACTTGCAGAGCCGGTACGGGGGTTGCGGAGGCGGAGGCCGCGGAAGACGCCACAGCGTCCGCCTGAGCCGCTTCGTGCGTCGCTGATGGCCCATCCTGCGTGGCTCTGTCGTCGCTCCCCGACGAACACCCTGTCAGCAGCACCGCGGATATAGCGACGGCCGGCACAACGGCACGGCGAACGTACCTGCGCATAGCGCAACCCCCATGACTCGATGGCCTCCCCTGGCCACACGGAGCCCCCAGAGTAGGGCAGAGGAGGCGGTCTCGTGTTCGGATGGCGAGTGGTTACGTACCGGGCAACTGACGGGACCCGATGGGCGTTCGGAGCGAGTGTCGGAGAGCGACCTTGGCGAGATGACTTCATCGCATCCGTGGTGTTGGCCGGTCGCGGTGCTGCCCTGTTCCACATCCCCAAGGGATGCACGTGGATCGTCGGGAATAAGATCGGTCGCCGCTGATGACGTGGCAGAACAGCACACGCAGAGCGCGACTCCCAAGGAACTGGCCCACGCTGAGGGCTCGCGTCCTGCGCCGTGATCGCTACCTGTGCCAGGCGGAGTTCAGCACGGGCGAGAAGTGCGGAGCACCAGCCACTGACGTGGACCACATCGAGCCTGGCGATGACCACAGCATGGCCAACTTGAGGGCGCTATGCCCTTGGTGCCACAGGCAGAAGAGCAGCAGCGAGGGAGGCCAAGCAGCCGCTCTCACGCGCGTGCGTACGGACAGGCCCAAGCCCACACACCCCGCACTGGAGGCCTGATGGCAGTACCCGACGGTGCGCGGGTGGAAATCGTAGAGGTCGGCCACGAACCCGGTACGGCGCTCATGCCGACTCGTGTGCGCGTGAATGGCGTTGACGTGGGCCTCCTGTCGGAGGCGCCCACGGTGGCAGTGAACGAGGACGACGCGACCACAGTGACGCTCGTTCTCATGCCCTCCTCGGTGGAAATCAAGGGCGACGACCTGCGCGCACCGACAAAGACCATCGGCTTCGCAGCCGAGTAGCACCGCATCCCATAAGCACCTGCGGCTGATCCCCGCGGGAAGAGAGCCCCTGACGTTCCAAGGCGTCGGGGGCTCTCGCCATTCCTTGGAGCAGACATGGCGACCAGCCACGCCCTGACGTGCCAGTACGAGCCCTGTGGGGCGGAGTTCACCGCTGAGCGCAGGCGGAAGTATTGCGCGCCCGTGTGCGGGAACCGCGCGTTCAACGCTAGGCGCAAGGCCGACGGCCGACTTGCTGAGCAACGCCGCAAGCTCAAGGACTACAACGCTGAGTGGCAGAGGGCGAACGCCGACCGATACAGGGTCGAGCGTGAGTGCCTTGCGTGTGGGCGGGTGTGGAGGACGGGGCGGAAGGACGCTAGGTACTGCTCCACTGCATGTCGTGACCTCATGCGTCCTGGGGTGAAGGAGAGTCCCATCCCTGACACGCACCCTGCACGACGAGGGCTGACGTGTGAGGTGCCCGCTCGGCACCCGGCTCGGTGCATGGACCTTCGCGTGCGGAGGTGGGTGATGGGCACGTGCCGGCGATGTTGCACAGCCTTTGTGGTGCTGGACAACAGGCGTGATGCTGCGTACTGCTCAGCCCGTTGTGGGCGCAGGGACGCAGAGGACAAGCGCCGCGCGCTTGAGGCTGCGGCCTTCGTGGCACATGTCAACCGAACCCAGGTGTTCGAGCGTGACGGTTGGATCTGCATGCTGTGCGAGCGTCCTGTGAACCGCCTTGCGGAAGCGTCGGACGATGATGCGCCGTCAATAGACCACGTGATCCCGCTTGCACGTGGAGGCACACACGAGCCGGTCAACGTGCAGTGTGCGCACGTCCTGTGCAACGCGATCAAGAGTGACCGGGAGTGGCGGCCGGAGATGGCTCCCGCTCTCACACCGTGACGGCTGGCTACGGAGGGTAGGGGATGGTCCCCCTCCGGCCCGCCTTCCGGACCGTAAAGGTGCTGGGCATCGCGGTCTGTACGGGTCTGGGGGATGTGGACGAGGCGCTCACAGGCGCCCGCTGGAGGCCCGACCAGGGGTCGGCCGGACTGATTCGGACCCCGATCGGCACGCGGGCACACAGGGCTTCGGTCTCACAGTCATTCAGAAAGTCCCAGGTCAGGCATTGTTTTACCGTTACCGGCCGCACTAGAATGGGACCCATGAACACACGGACCTGCGAGCGATGCAGCGAACACCTAGGTGCGAGGCACTCGCACCGGGCGCGCTTCTGCTCGACCCGCTGCCGTGTAGCTGCGCACCGCGCGGCGAAGAACGACGCGACTCCTCGGGAGCTGACGATCCGCGACAGGTGGATCCGGCGCTCGTCCACGAAGGTCCCTCTGACGACTGGCGGCATGCCGGCGTCCTCGACGGACCCGCGGACGTGGAGCTCGCACATAGACGCCACAGCCTCGACGGCCGGCGTCGGTCTGGGCTTCGTCCTGAGCGACGAAGACGACATTGTCTGTCTCGACCTGGACCACTGCATGAACCCGCTCACTGGGCAACTCGCCCCGTGGGCCGCAGCCATCATCCGCGACGCGGGCGCCACCTACGTAGAGGTGTCCTTGTCCGGCGACGGACTGCACATCTGGGGCCTGGCCGACGTCCGACAGGGACGGAAGCTGCGGCGCCCCGACGGTACGGCCGTGGAGATCTACGGGACCGGCCGCTACATCGCAATGACGGGGCGCCGGCATGGCTCAGCCCCCTCGATCCTCGCGGATCTCTCCGCGGTGGTTTCCAAGCTGACGGCCCGGTAGCTCCCGACAGGGGAGGACGGCTTGGCTGTCCATTCCCGGGAGGCACCCCATGGCTGATGAGCTTGAGCTGGAGCCGTACAGCAACGGCGGCATCCTCGCCCCCAGTTTCACCTACGTCGACGCCGATACCGGCACCGTGCGCATCATCACGGGTGAGCAGATGGCGGCCCTACAGCGCACCGTGACACGCGTGTTGGAGCGCCTGGAAGCACACGGGCTCGTGTTCTCTGCAACGAACGCGGAGGCTTCCTGATGGCCGGCCGCGGACCCGCCCCGAAGAACCCAGCGCAGCGACGTCGCCGCAACGCCACGGAGCCGGAGACGGTGATCGTCCCTGACGACGAAGTGCGCGGGCCCGAACTTCCCGCGGGGGCACTTGGGTCGGAGGACGGCGTTGACGTCGAGTGGCACCCCATGACACAGCTCTGGTGGGACGCCTGGCGTACGAGCGCGCAGGCTCAGACCTTCACCGCAACCGACTGGCTCTTCCTCATCGACACCGCCCTCATGCATCACACGATGTGGGCGAAGGGCCGATGGGAGTTCGCCTCCGAAGTCCGCCTAAGGGCCGCCAAGTTCGGCGCCACACCGGAGGACAGGGCGCGCCTGAAGCTGAAGGTCGACGACCCCACAGCAGGCCCTCAGAGGCCCATACAGCGCTCCGACGGAGTGACTGACATCAGCTCGCGCAGGGCGCGTCTCACAGGCTAGGAGACCGCGTGCCGCACGTAACCGTGCGCGCCCCCGGTCACGACCGCTCCCGCTCGCTCGGGTGGATGGCGGTCGCATGGATGGAGTACTTCGTCGTGCACGGCCCTGGCGACGTCCAGGGCGAACCGGTGCGCCACGGTGACGAGTACACGGGCTTCGTCGTCGACTGCTACGGCACCGACGATCACGGCAAGATGCTGTACGACAGCGCCTTCTTCTCCCGCCCCAAGGGCTGCGACAAGTCCGGGCTCGGTGCCCGCATCGGCCTCTTCGAAGCCTTCGGCCCCTGCCGCTTCGCCGGCTGGGCGGAGGGCGGAGAGGTATACCGCGACCCGTGGGGGCTCGGCTTCGAGTACGTCTACGAAGCCGGCGAGCCGATGGGCCGTCCCGTCCGCGTCCCCTACCTCCGCATCATGGCGACGGAGGAAGGCCAGACCGGCAACGTCTACGACACCATCTACTTCAACCTGACCGACGAGGCGTCGCCCCTCTCGCAAATCCCGGGCGTTGACCCCGGATTGACCAAGATCAACCTCCCTGACGGCGGAGAGATAACACCGTCGACTGCCTCCTCCTCGTCGAAAGACGGCGGCAAGGAAACGTGGGTGTGTTTCGACGAAACGCACCTGTACAATACCCCCGAACTTCGCCGTATGTACGCAACGGTTACTCGTAACCTGCGCAAGCGGAAAAAGGGCGCGGGAACGTGGTACCTCGAAACCACAACGATGTTTGCCCCCGGGCAGGACTCCGTTGCCGAGCGTACCTACGAAGAGGCCGAAGCAATTCGTGAGGGGAAGAAGAAGCGCGGTCGCGCACGACTTCTCTACGACCACCGTTACGGCATCTGCAAAGACCTGAAGAACGAGGACGAACTCCGCGCGGCTCTTATCGACTCCTACGGCGACGCCATGGAGTGGATGGACCTGGAGACGCTGGTCGACGATTTCTACGACCTGCGTAACGACTCGGCCGACGGCAAGCGCTACTTCCTCAACTCCCGGACATCCACGAGTGACTCGTGGATGGACCCCGACGCGTGGGAGGTCTGCCGGCGTCCGGAGGAGCTCCAAGCCGGTGACCTGGTCACTCTTGGCTTCGACGGCTCCATCCGAGACGACTCGACGGCCCTCACGGCGTGCCGCGTCAGTGACGGCCACCTTCAGCTCCTCGGAGTCTGGGAGAAACCGGAAGGCCACGAGGGCGAAGGCTGGCAGGTCGACCGAGAATCCGTCGACAGCTGTGTTGCCCGTGCATTCGATAAATACGAGGTCTGCGGATTCTACTGTGACCCGCCGCACTGGCAGGACTACGTGGATAAGTGGACGTCGGAATACTCGGACGGACTCCAGATAAGCGCTGTGCAATCACGTCCGTTGGAGTGGTGGACCAACCGCCCAACGGCCATGGAACACGCGTTGGACCGATTCGTTGAGGCCGTTGACGACAAGGCTCTTTCGTTTGCGGGAACGCAACGCGCAGACGATGAGGCAACGTTCTCCAAACTCGGGGCAACGCTCACCCGTCACGTGCTAAACGCGAAGCGCAGGCCGATGGGCCGCAATCACATGGGCATCGGAAAAGAGCATCCGAAGAGCCCGAAGAAAATCGACGCCGCAATGTCCGCCGTACTCGCCTACGAGTGCCGCGCGGATGCCGTCGCAGCCGGAATCACGAAGCGCAAAAAGCGCTCCGGGAAACTACACGCCTTCTAGGGAGGTTCGCGAGTGCCTATCGATGCCACACAGGTCGAGTCTCCCGGATGGTGGCTCCAGCGGCTCGGAAAGAAGCTCCTCGACGAGCGGGACGACGTCAGGGACGCGGACGGCGAGGTCGAGCCGGGCCTTGACACCCTTCGCCGGTACGCGGAGAACAAGGCGCCTCTTCCGCACGTGCCAGGGCTGGACCCCAAGGACGTGGCGGCATGGATGAAGGACGCCCGAACCAACTGGACGAGCCTGGTCATCGAGTCGCCGACAGAGCGCATGCACGTCGACGGCTTCCGATTCGGCGGCAACGACAGCACCTCGAAGGCCGGTGACGACGAGGCCAACCGCGTATGGCAGGAAAACGCGCTTGATGCTGACGCCGACCTCGTCCACTACGGTGCCCTCTCCCAGCGACGAGGGTTCACGCTCGTCGAGAAGGGGGACGAGGGGCGCCCGGTCATCACCCACGAGACGCCACGGCAGGTGGCCGTGGAACATGTCCAGGGGAGCCGGCGGAAGCTAGCCGCGGGTCTGAAGCTCTGGCGCGACGACTGGACTGGCGACACCCGAGCCACGCTGTGGACCCCAGACAAGATCTACGACTTCGTCACGAAGTCAGAGACTCCCGCCTTCTCCGGCCGAGCCGCGCAGCTCCGCGGATGGGACTCCTTCGCACTTCCGAACTCGACGGAGGGCACCAGGACCAACGACCTGGGGATTGTCCCGCTCGTCCCCTTCACAAACCGGCGTAATCGTCGGCTGTCCGGCTTTGCTGAGCATGAAGACGTACTGACGGTGCAGAACCGGATCACCCTCTCCGTCATCAACCTCATAGCGGCCATGAAGTACGGCGCCTTCCGACAGCGTTGGGCCGCCGGCCTGGAGGTCGACGAGGACCCGATCACCGGCAAGAAGATCACTCCGTTCCACCTAGACATCAAGTCCCTGTGGACAACGGACGATTCGGAAGTCAAGTTCGGCGAGTTCGCAGCGACGGATCTGAAGCCGTATGTGTCGGCCATCGAGTCTGCCGTCCAGGATCTTGCCGCACTCAGCCGCACCCCACCGCACTACCTGATCGGCGCAGTCGTCAACGTATCGGGCGACGCCCTGAAGGCCGCGGAAACCGGCCTCGTCAGCAAGGTCAGGGACCGCCAGCGGAACTTCGGTGAGTCGTGGGAACAAACCATGAGACTTGCCTTCCGCGTCCTGAACGACGCTGAGCGTGCCAACGCGTACACCGCGGAGACCATCTGGCGTGACCCCGAGTCGCGATCCTTGGCGGAGCTCGCCGACGCTGCCGTTAAGAAGTCGACGGCCGGAGTCCCGTGGCGTCAGCGCATGGAGGACATGCAGTACACGCCGCAGCAGATCGACCGCATGGAGATCGACCGGGCAGCCGACGCCCTGAACGCAGCTCCTGCGGAGGATTCGTCGACGGGCAACTCCAACGTCGTGCCAATCGACTCCCGGACCGTGATCGGACGGGGTGACGGTGGCGCTAACGCGGCTTGATCGACAGTACGGGTCAGCGGTCCGCGGCGTGTGGACTAGCGTGCTGGGGCGCGTCGGTCGATCGTGGTCGGGACTGGGCACCTGGCGTGACGCCGACGTTGCACGATTCCAGCGCCAGGCCATCCCCATCATCCTCGCCGGCGAGCGGCAGATAGCCAGCCTGACGGCGTCCTACCTGGAACAGCTCTACAAGGACGTCGAGCCGAAGGCTCCCCGCGTGAAGCTGGACCTCGACTCCGTCACGGGCACGGCCCTCCGGGGCGTTGCGCCTGCCGACGTCTACGAGCGCCCCTTCAAGCAGACGTGGAACGCCCTGTCAGAGGGCGGTTCCTTCGATGATGCATTGAGCCAAGGCACACATCGACTGGAAACGCTCGTCAAGACCGATCTCCAGCTAGCCCGCACGCACACGGTTCGCGAAGTGGTGGACGACATGCCCCGCTTCACCTACACCGTGCGAGAGCTTCAGGGCGAGTTCGACTGCGCCCTCTGTATCGTGGCGAGCACCCAGCGATACATGAAGCGCGACCTTGCCCCGATCCACCCCGGGTGCGACTGCCTCGTCAAGACGGTCACTGCGGACTTCGATCCTGGCCAGGTTATCGACGAGCGGAAGCTAGAGCAGATCCACAAGGCGGTAGAGGCCGCCCTCGGTCAGTCGGACCGAGGAGCCCGCGCCATCGACTACCGCCAAATCCTCGTGACCAACGACCACGGGGAGATCGGGCCCGTTCTGGGCTTCAAGGGTCAACGGTTCACCGGGGCCGACGACATCCACCCGTCCTGACGCCCGCCAGGGGCCGACGACTACCCGACAGGGGTTCCTTCAGCATGTTCCGCAACCATCACTCGCGCCGTCACCTGCTCACCCTCGCTTCGGAACCGTGGACGCTCTACGAGACCGATCCGAACAACCAGGGTGGCGGAGGCAACGGGAGCACCCCGCAGGTCAACGAGCATGGCTTCCCGGACAACACGCCCGTGGCCGACATGACCGCGGAGCATCAGGTCGCCTACTGGAAGCACCACGCGCGTAAGCACGAACAGCGTGCCAACGCCGCTCCGACGGCCGAAGAGCTCCAGAGGCTCCGGGACCGTGACACGGCGCTGAAGGAGATCGAGGACAAGGACCTGACGGACGCGCAGCGGGCCGCGCAGGCAACGCAGGCGGCGACGCAGCAGCGGGACACGGCCAACGCCTCCGTCGCCACGCTCACCGACGAGAACACGCGCCTAAAGGTCGCCCTGGACAAGGGACTGACCATCGCGCAGGCGAACCGCCTCAGCGGGTCCACTCCAGAGGAGTTGGCAGCGGACGCGGATGCCTACCTGGCAGAGATCGGCCAGACAGGCGGCAACACCGGCCAGAGCAACAGCGGTTCCGGCTCTGGCACACAGCAGCGCTCGGGCGGCAATCGCGGAGGCGACGTCGGCAGCGGTGCAAAGACCGTGTCAAGTGGCGCAGACCTCTACCGGCAGCGCCACGGCAAGAACTGACGACCCTCACCCGGAGGACACATGAACCTCGGCATGATCACTGAGAGCTTCTCTCAGGACAAGCGTGACTGGCTCGGTAGCGAGCACGGTACTGATTTCGCCCAGTCGGTCACCCTCGACGTCTCGACCTTCACTGCGAACACCCACTACCCGGACGGCTACATCAAGAGCGGTATTCCGCTCGGCAAGATCACTGCTTCGGGTAAGTACGGCCTGTACGACGACACGAAGAGCGACGGCCGGCAGACCTGCGTGGGCTTCCTCTTCACCAGTGTCGAGGTCGTGACCCGAAGGGGCGCGACGCTCTCCAGTGCCGTGGGCTCGATGCTCCTCCACTGCTTCATCAAGGAGTCGAAGCTCCCTGTCGCCGTCGACGCTGCTGGCAAGACCGATCTCGGCGCCCGCGTCATCTTCATCTGAGAGGTAACACATGCAGCTCATTGACGAGTTCGCGACTCCCGCGGAGCTCACCGGGTACGCGCGTGCGGCCCTGGCGGACCGGCCGGAGAACGCGTTCAGCCTGGACCGGTGGCTTCCCAACCGGACGATCAACGATCTGTCCTACCGGTTCACGCGGGGCGGAGGCGGCCTGACTGAGGCGGCCGTGTTCCGCGCGTACGACGCTTCGTCCGACGTGGCAACCCGGCCAGGCGGTGCGCGGGTGAGCGGCGAACTGCCGCCCATCTCAAGGAAGATCCCTGTCGGCGAGTACGAGCGCATCCGGCGCCGGAACGTCGAGACGCAGAGCGCGGAGATCCGTGACGCCATGCTCGACGACGGCGTCCGCCTGGCCCGTCAGATCGAGGCACGTCTAGAACTCGCCCGTGGTGAGGCGCTGTTCTCCGGTGCCGTGAACCTGAACGAGAACAACGTTCAGGCGAGTGTCGACTTCGGCCGCAACGCCGGCCACAGCGTGACGGCTTCGACGGCGTGGAGCACGATCTCCGCTGACGCCTACGGTGATCTGTCATCCTGGCTGGACACCTACAACAACACGAACGGTCAGCTTCCGGCGTACACGCTGATGTCTCGCTTGGCGTACAACTGGCTGCGACGGAACACGGGCCTGACGAAGCTCGCCAACACGCTGAACCCTCCGACCGTCCTCACGCGCGACGCGCTGAACACGGTTCTTGCCGACTACGACATCCCGCCCGTCGTCATCTATGACGCGCAGGTCTCCGTGGGTGGCACAGCCACGCGAGTCACTCCTCAGGACAAGATCCTCTTCCTCCCCGAACAGGGTGACGCTGCGGGGCAGACCCTGTGGGGCGTTCCGGTGGAGGCGGATGACCCGCGGTACGGCCTGGCCGGCTCTGAGGCGGGTGTCGCCGTCGGTGGATACAAGAGCGAGGACCCGCAGACCGTGTGGACCCGCGCCGTTGCCATCGCCCTTCCTGTCGTCGCGGCCCCAGACCTGACCTTCCAGGCAGACGTCCTCTGATCATGAACGCGAGGCATTGACGCATGGCAACCCTAGCGAACCTCGTCCACGTGACGGACGACAAGGGCACGGTCCACGTGTTCGGCCCCGCGGACGAGGTACCTGAGTGGGCGCAGGCGCGCATCACGAACCCGAAGGCGTGGGCCGAACCGCCGACCAGCGCAAGTCGACCTGCGCAGCCCGCGCCCACCGCCAAGCCGGCGACGAAGCGCGCTGCGCCTCGACGGAAGGCGACGAATGGACCTTCTGACTAAGGCGCAGCTCGAAGCGCTCACTAGCCGGACGTACACCCCGGATGAGTACGACGTCATCTCGACGATGACAGAGGACACCATCCGTGGTGAGGTGGGGGACCGGATCACGGATCCTCCGCAGCCGGGCATCAAGTCCGTCGCCCTGACGATGGCGGCCCGCGTGCTCGTCAATGCCTCCGGTGTCAGCTCCGAACAGGCCGGCGGGATGCTGATCAGCTACTTCGCGTCGCAGATCGGCAAGGCCATGTCCGACGACGAGCGGCGCCGGCTACGACGGGCCGTGGGCCTTGCCGCCAGTGCATCGTCTCTGGACATAGCTCCTGCGGAGTACTGCTATCCGATCCGAACCTGGAGGCCACTGTGAGCCTCTTCCGGGCAGTGCTCTCCGAGACGCTGACCATCAAGCGGGCGGGGACGACGACGCGGGACTCCACAGGATCGAAGGTGCCCGGCGCACCGGTCACGATCGTCGTGGAGAACTGCGGCATCTACCCGCCGTACGGCGTGGTGGTCGGCAGCTCGTCGGAGACCCATGACGCCTCCAGTACCGTCGAGACCCGACGCGTATTCGGTGCCCCTCTCTTCACCGACGTCCGCCCCGGGGACCAGATTCTTCGGGGTGACGAGGTGTGGGAGGTCGTGGGCGAGGTCATGGAGTTCCGACTGACCTCCCTCGCCCGCATCGAAGCGGCCGTGAAGCGGGTGACGGGATGAGCTTCCGATCCACCTACACCGGCCGGTACTCCGGCATGGGAAAGCTCCTCCAGCGTCCCGGTATACAGCGGGCCTGCCGGGACGCTGCCGTCAAGCTGAAGACGATCGCTGAGAACAGGGCGCCGGAAGGCGATCCACGAACGGACCCGCACTCAGGACGGTACAAGGCGTCCTTCGACGTCGTGCCGATCTACGTCAACGTGCCCTTCCGCGGGAAGCCTCGGATGCGAGCCGGCGCACGGCTGATCAACGATTCGCCGGAAGCGCGGATCGTAGAGTACGGAATGGGCCGGACTCCCCGGTACGCGGTGCTGACGAAGTCCCTCGACGATCTCAAGGCGGCCCACCGTGCCTGACATCGAGGCCGTACTCAACCCATGGGCCGAAGAGCTGACCGGCCACTTCGCGGGCGCTGAGACGCCTGACGACCTGGAGGCACAGCTTCCCGTCATCCGTATCGAGCGGGGCGGGGGAGCAGACGAGCGATTCAACGAGCGGCCCCGTGTGTTCGTCGACGTCTTCGCGGCGTCGGCCGACGAGGCGCGGACCCTGGCAAACACCCTGCGGGACGAGCTCCTGGCCCTCCGCGGCCCGGTCCACGGAGCCGTGATCCGGGATGTCCGGTGCGACTCCGGTCCGTCCCGACTTCCGTGGGCGAACGAGGCCGTCTACCGGCGCGGAGCCACGTACACCGTCAGCTACCGGGCTGCGTAAACCACTGACATTCTGACCCGCTCGTCGAGGACGGCGCGGGTCCCTCGCATGCCCAGGAGGGCACATGGCGGACACCCGCAATGCCGATCTCACCTACGGCGCAACCGACTACCTCGTCTACCTGGCCGCACAGAACACCGTGGCCCCCACCGGCTTCACCGACCCTGCGACGGGGTGGACGAACTTGGGGTGGGTGACCACTGACGGCGGTCTCTTCAAGATCGAGGAGGAGACGAAGGACGTCGAGGCGGCCGGCTCCCTGGAGCCGATCCGGACCCTGCTCACCAAGAGCACCAAGAGCGTTCAGGTGACCTTCCTCGAAGGTCTGAACCCTCTGGTCAGGGCCCTGTACGACAACGTGGCCGTCGAGGGTCTGGAGCCGACGTCTGGCATCGCGACGTACAGCCTCCCCGACAAGCCGGCGGACCTGCGGTACGCGTTCATCTTCGACTCGATGGACGGTGACAAGCGCATGCGCCTGTACATGCCGAACGGGAAGGTGACCGAGCGGGGCGACGAGCAGCCGCAGACCACGGACGTCATGAACGTTCAGATGACGTTCAAGTTCTACAAGGGCGCGAGCAACTCCGCGGCCGTGAAGCGGAGTCTCGACTTCGGCGACGTCGACGTCAGTGATTTCTTCCCGACTCCCTGACGCCAACAACTAGCGGGGCCCGTATCTGCGCGGGTCCGGGTCCCGCTTCACCTCTGTACTGACCCGCGCAAGTCGACCGACGTTACTTAGGAGACCCGCGCATGTCCGAGACCACTGTCACCCCAGCTGAGGCGCAGGAGACCGAGGCGACCGAGGAGTACGCCACGGCGGAGCTCGCCGGCGAGACGCTCCGTGTGAAGACCATCGGCCACTGGAGGCCGTCGTACATGCGGGCGCTGCGGTCGAGCGACTTCGACACGTGGGCTGAGGGCGTGCTCCATCCTGACGACGTGGACAAGTTCGTCGACGCCGACGCCACCTTCAACGAGATCAACACCTTCGTCGGTGCTGCTGCGGAAGCTGCCGGGGAGCCGGTGGGAAAGCCACGTGGGCGTGCGGCGTCCTCGACTCGCACGCGGAAGCGGTAGAGGCGGACCTACTCCGCTACTACAGCGCTGACGTCCTCGACGTCCACCGAGGCCGCATGTCCCTGCGCCGGCTGCGAGTGCTGATCGAGCACCTGCCGCCGGAGAGCGCGACGAAGACAGCGCTTCGGAACGCTGTACCAGCTTCCGACCTGGAGCGCGCAGGTAAGGACGCTCGCCCCGATCTGGGGCAGTGGAGCGGCGTCGAGACGCTACTTGCCGGCCTCAAGGACGAGGTGACCCTCCTCCGCCTGATCACCATCGCAGCGAACGGCGGCAAGCCTGGCGACTTCGAGCCCACTCCACGCCCTGGCATCCCACCGAAGACCGCGCAGACGCAGCGCAAGGGACTCACAGATGAGCAGCGCCGCGCATTGGATCCGCGGCTTCGAGCCGAGCCGTAGGAGGCGTGATGGCTGGTGACCTGGACATTGTCGGCAGTGCCGGCGTTGACGTCGTCCCGGTGCTACCCCTGTTCCATACCAAGCTGAAGGCCATCGTCCTCCCCATCGCCGACAAGGTGGGGGAGGACGCCGGCCGACGCATGGGAGAGGCGATCTCCCGGAACATCGTCGTCTCGATCCCGGACGCCGTGAACAGGGGCGGGAAGGCGGCTGCACTAGCGGCCACCCGCCAGGGTGCCAACACGGGTGGATCATTCGCGCGCAGCCTTCGGGCGAAGCTCGAAGAGGCCTTCCGGTCGATGCCGAAGCTTGACATCCGGCTGTCCGACACGGGCGTTGACGCTGACCTGGCCCGCATCCGGGCGAAGTTGGAGCAGCTCAGCAACAAGCGGATCGGCATCGACGTCAGCGCCGAAGCTGCGCGGGCGCACATCGACGAGCTCGACGAGAAGCTTCGCCGGCTGGGGGCTGCGCACCCCAACGTGGCAGTCCGAGTCGATACGGCAGCAGCACGAGCCGCTATCGCTGCCTTCCGTGAGGAGATCGACGCTGCGACGGCGGACCCCGCCCGGATACGCATCGAGACGGACGGCGCCCTGGGCGCCAAGCTCCGGGCTGCGGTGCGGGAGGCGGAGGCCAGCCTCCCCAACATCAACATCGGTGCGGACACGACGGACGCAGAGGCTGAGATAGCCAGCCTTCGGGCAAAGCTGACGGCTCTCCGTGACGCTCGGATCGGCGTTGACCTCGACTCGGCAACGGCCCTGGCCCGAATCACGGAGATTCAGACCCGTCTAGCCCGGCTGTCAGCCTCCGACGCCGACGTTGCCATACGGGTTGACGCGGGGGCCGCAGAGGCACAACTCGCGGCCGTGCACCGCATGGTCAACGACCTGGACCGCGATGACGTACGGATCAACGTCCACGTCAACGACACGCAGGCGAAGGCCGCTCTCTTCCAACTCGCCATCGCTATCGGTGGCGTGATGGCGCTCCCGGTCATCCCGATCGCTGCCGCAGGCATCGGTGCCCTCGCCTCCGCAGCTGTCACGGCTGCTGCCGGCATGGGTGCCCTGGCCCTTGTTGCGGCTCCGGCCATCAAGTCGGTGACGTCGGCGATTCAGGCGAAGTCAGCTGCGGAGAAGGCCGCCACGACGGCGACGAACAACTCCGCCGCAGCTGACGTCCGTGCCGCGCAGAATGCCCTCCAGATGGCCTCAGCGCAACAGGTACTGACGGCAGCCCATCGCAACGCCGCCCGGTCCATCGCGCAGGCCAACGAGCAGATCGCCAACGCTGAGCGTTCCCTCGCGGAGGCTGCACAGAACGCTGCCGACCAGCGACGTCAGGCCGCGGAGACTGTGGCCCGCGCGGAGCGGTCCCTCGTCGACGCTCAGAAGCAGGAACAGCAAGCACAGCAGAGCCTCACGCAGGCTCGTCAGGACGCCGCGAAGGCTCTCGACGATCTGAACGACAAGCTCGTAGACGGCAAGCTAGCCCAGCGTGACGCTGCCCTTTCCGTGACGGAGGCAGAGGAGGCCCTAGCCAAGGCCAAGCGGCAGAACGCGTTGGGCCAGATCTCGGACACGGAGCTGGAGCGGGCGCAGCTCTCCTACGACCAGGCCATTCAGGCGCAGAAGGAGCAGTCGAAGAGTTACGACCAGCTTCAGAAGGACGCCAAGAAGGCCCGCAAGGAGGGCGTAGACGGCAACGACGCCGTTAAGTCCGCGGCCGACGCTCTCGCCAAGGCTCAGCAGAACGTCACTGACCAGACGAAGGCCGTGGCACAGGCTCACAAGGACGCCGCTCGCACGGAAGTGGAGGCGGCCCGGTCCATCGCCGACGCTCAGCGTTCCCTCGCGGACGCCGTGCAGAACGCTGCGGACACACAAATCTCTGCCGCAGAGTCCGTCACATCTGCGGAACGGGGTGTCGAGTCGGCTCGCCTGTCGAGCATCGACACCACGGCCAGCGCGACGTCCCAGACGAACGCCTACCGCGAGGCGCTCAAGAAGCTGACTCCGGAACAGCGGAAGCTCTACGACTCGATAGCCGGCCCGCGGGGTCTGACGTCCGCCTACAAGGCGTGGGCGACGTCGCTTCAGCCGGAGGTGCTCCCGCTCTTCACGCGGGCCGTCGACGGGGCGAAGAACAGCCTGCCGTCCTTCACGCCCCTCGTCCTGGCTGCCGCGGACGCCGTGGGCGAACTGATGGACCGGGCGAGCGCGGACCTGAAAAAGCCGTTCTGGCAGGGCTTCAAGAAGGACATCAACGAGAACGCCAGGCCGGCCATTCTCGGGATGGGCATCGCATTCGGCAACGTCCTGAAGGGGATGGCCGGAATCATCGACGCTTTCCTCCCGCATATGGACGGCATAGAAGACCGGATGAAGCGCATCACCGGTCGCTTCGCCAACTGGGGTACTGGCCTTAAGGGCAGCCCGGAGTTTGAGCGATTCCTCGACTACGCCTCGGAACACGGGCCGGTGGTGGCGGAGGCACTGGGCGACATTGGCGGCGCACTGCTGTCACTCGGAAAGGCGCTGTCCCCGGTATCAACGCCGATGCTGAGGTTCATTGGCGCTCTTGCCCGTGGACTATCGTCGGTAGCCGACACCCTGCCGTGGGTTATCCAGCTGATCTACGCCGCGTGGGTGGCAACGAAGCTGTGGACCGTGGCCATGTGGGCGTTCGATGCCGCAGCAGCCGCGAACATCTACGTCCTGATCGTCGTGGCGATTATCGCCGTCGTGGCAGCCATCATCTACGCGTACAAAAAGTGGGGCTGGTTCCACGATCTCGTCAACAGCGTCTGGAAGGGCATCTCGACGGCCGCGCAACTTGCGTGGAGGTACGTCCTAAAGCCCGTCTTTGAAAGCATCGTCGACGCCATCGAGTTCGTCGGTGACGCTGCGGTCTGGCTCTGGAAGAACATCTTCGTCCCCGTCTGGAGCGCCATCGCGGACGTGGTGGGGACGACGATCGCCCTGATAGCGACGGTGCTGATAGCCCCGCTGATCATCGCCTTCAATCTGATGGCGGCGACGCTCGGGTGGCTGTGGGACGTCATCTTCGAGCCGATCTTCCACGCGATGGGAGTGACGGCCGACGTCCTCTGGAATGACGCGCTCAAGCCGTTCTTCCAAGGCCTGTGGGACGCGATCAAGTGGGTCGGCGACAAGTTCGTCTGGCTCTACGACCACGCGATTGCCCCCGCCGCAGGCTGGATCGCTGACAAGTCCAAGTGGCTGTATGAGAAGGCACTCAAGCCGTTCTTCACCAACTTCTGGGACGGACTGAAGTGGATCGGCGACAAGTTCAAGTGGCTGTACGGCCACATCATCAGCCCCGTCGCCGGCTGGATAGCCGATAAGGCGAAATGGCTGTACGAGAAGGGCATCAAGCCGCAGTTCGACAGCATGAAGTCCGCGGTACGGCTCGTCGGAGAAGCATTCGGCGACGCTCGGGACGCAATCAAGAAGCACTGGGGCGACGTCAAGGAAATCACGAAGGCGCCTGTCAATTTTGTGATCGACATGGTCTACACCCACGGCATCAAGGCCGTGTGGGACAAGGTCGCAAAGTACGTCGGTCAGGATCCGCTCCCGAAGGCTCCTAAGCTCCTCGCGGCCGGCGGAACGGTGGGCGACGGATGGGGGACTGCCCGTCCGATGAAGGTGAACCGTCCGACGGCGATCGTCGGCGAGGGCAACCCCCGATACCCGGAGTACGTCATCCCGACGGATCCGCGGTACAGGGCCCGCGCCCTGTCGCTTCACCAGGCTGCCGGAACTCAGCTCATGGAGTCCGGCGGTGTCCTCGGGGGCATCTGGGACTGGACGAAGAACAGCGCGAGCAGCGCTGTCAACTGGGCGTCCACCGCCGCGGATCTGATGGTTCACCCCGGGAAGGTGTGGAGCTCCCTCGTCAAGGGGGTGCTCAACCACTCGAAGAGCACGCTAGGCACCTCACCCATCGGGAAGACGCTCGCTGCGTACCCGGTCCGCATGGCCGACGGTCTGAAGTCCACACTCGTCGACGCTGTCTCTTCCCTTCTCTCTGGGGGAGCGGGAGGCATCGGACAGTGGATCAAGCCCGTCAACGCCGCGTACGGAACCAAGTTCGGCGTCAAGGGCTCCATGTGGTCCTCCGGGCATCACACGGGCCTCGACTTCCCGGCCCCGGTCGGCACACGCGTCAACGCTGTTGCCGACGGAACGGTTTCCATGGCGACGAGCGGTGGCCCCTACGGCAACCACGTGATGATCAATCACGGTGGTGGGCTGAGTTCCCTGTACGCCCACATGAGCCGCATCCTGACGACGGTCGGCAAGGTGGTGCAGCAGGGTCAGGAGATCGGCAAGGTTGGCGCGACGGGCAACGTCACGGGCCCGCACCTCCACCTGGAGGCGCGACTGAACGGCAAGGCCGTCGACCCCATGCCGTACCTGACGACGGTGGCCTCCAACGCGCAGGCGTCAGGCTCTGCTCAGCGTTACGCGAAGAGCATCCTCGGCAACTACGGCTGGAGCGCGAGCCAGTTCGGCCCGCTTCAGCAGCTGTGGAACCACGAGTCCAACTGGCGTTGGAACGCCACAAACCCCAGCTCAGGCGCGTACGGAATCCCTCAGAGCCTCCCGGGCAGCAAGATGGCCTCCGCGGGTGCCGACTGGCGGATGAACGCATCGACGCAGGTCCGATGGGGCGAAGGCTACATCAAGAGCGTGTACGGATCGCCGGCTGCTGCGTGGGCCAAGTGGCAGGCCAGGTCGCCGCATTGGTACGACCAGGGCGGCTACCTCCCACCGGGTCTCTCCCTCGTCGCCAACGGCACGGGATCCCCGGAGCCCGTTTTCACGGGCCGCCAGTGGGACGACATCCGAGCCGCCAAGAGCATCAGCGGGCCGACGTCGATCCAGGCCGATGTGCGGGTCTTCGTCGGTAACCGCGAGATCACCGACATCGTGCGCACGGAGGTGACTGCGCGCGAATCACTCACGGTGTCAGCCCTTAACAACGGAAGGTCAATCTGATGGACGAGGCAGACGCGATTCCTGTCTACGAGGCACCGACCGCTGAGCCCGTCCCCGACCCGTCCACTCAGCCCCGGCGGGGCGTGGAGCCCGGATACGGGGGTGGCGAGTGAGCGTCGCGACGAACCTTCTGGCCGACAACACGGCCAGCATGGAGACGGACGCCACCGGGTGGACAGCCGGTACGAACACCACGCGATCCCGGAGCACGGCACTGGCCTACTCCGGGGTCGCGTCCCTGGGGCTGACGGCAACCGCAGCCGGGTCCGTCACGGCGACGACGGCTTCCCGGGTCCCGGTGACCGCCGGGCAGACCTACACGGCGTACGCCTACTTCGCCAGTCCGACGGCCTCGTCTGGCAGGACGGCGAACGTCACCGTGACGTGGTGGAGCGCGGTGACTGGCGGTACTGCGCTCTCCACCTCCGTCAGCGTCACCAACACGCTCCCGACGGCTGGGACGTGGAGGACACCGCCTCCCATCGTCCTGGCAGCTGCACCGACCGGTGCCACCTACGCTTCGGTCACGGTCACTGTTCTCGGTCTGGCGGCAGCCGAGTTGGCCTGCGTCGACGTGATCAGCTTCGGTCTCCCGGCGCTGATCACGAACAACCTTCTCCCGTACAGCGTTCAGGGCGTGGAGGTGGACGCGGCCGGCTGGGAGGGCATCTGGCAAACCACGGTCGCCTCCTCCGCGGCCCGCTCGTACGAGGGGTGGCGCTGCCTCTCTCTGACGTCGACAGCCACCGGGGCATGCCGCACTGCCATGGTCAGTTCCGTCCCCGTGACGGCCGGCGTCGAGTACATGGGCTACGTCTGGACTTACGTACCCGCAGCTGCGACGGAGTGGCACACGGCGATCCGGTGGTACGACGCGAGCGGAAACCTCCTGTCGACAAGCTCTCAGACGTGGGCGTCGGTGACGGCGTCGACGTGGACGAGGTGCGCGGTCATCGACACTGCGCCGGTTGGAGCCGTAGCGGCCCGGCTCGTCCTGGAGCCCGTGGCCACGGCCGTCGGCCAGGTCTGGTACGTCGACCAGATGGCGATCATGGCCACTCCGCTTGTCTCGGGGAACCTCCTCGGCTACGCCGCGCAGGGGATCGAGATCACTAGCACGGCATGGACGGCGCTCAGCGGATGCAGCCGTGGCCGGACGCTCTCTGTCGCGTATGAGGGGATCGCCTCCATGGTGATCACCTGTGACGGCACGGGGGACGCCACTGTCCAGCTGACGAACGCCATCGCTGTCACGGCTCGCCAGGCGTACCGCATCACGCCGCGGATCTACCACGCGGGGCGAACGACTGCCCCCGTGGTCGACCTGATCTTCTACTGGTACAACGCTGCCGGGATCCTGATCGAGTCGACCTTCTACCGGTGGTCGATGGGGACGACGGCAGGTTGGTACGCCCCCGTCGGGTCCGCGGTGGCACCGTCCGGCACGACGAGCGCGCGCATAGGGCTGCGGTTCCTGTCACCTTCGTCCGGTGACCTCTTCTACGCCGACTCCCTCTCCGTCGCTCCTGGCGGTCTCGGAGCCATCGCTGACCTGATCGACGGTAGCTACGGCGCACGCATCTCGATCCAGGGCCTCACGACGGACGGTAAAGCCAAGTGGGGAATCTGGAGGATGCTCGACGACGGCTCCATGACGCCCCTCCGTGGCTCTGACGGCGATATCACGGCCACCGTGATCACGGGCGACCTGGCCATTGTCGAGGACTACGAAGCGCCGCTAGGTGTCGACGTCCGCTACTACGTGAAGGCCTACACAGGCTCCTCGTACCAGGCGTCGACGTCGGACGCGGTCATCCTTCCGGAGCCCCCCGATACGTCGGTCGTCATCAAGGATCCTGGCCTGCCGGCTCGGTGGGCGGAGGCGATCGTCTACAAGGGCGGGATGCCGGACTGGACGAGGAGTGCCCGGCAGGGTGTTAACCCGGTCGTAGGCCGGTCCCGGCCCATCATCATCTCCGACGTGCGCACCTCACGCGCGGGGACGATGACCCTGGTCACTGAGACACAGGATGAACTCGACGCCATGTGGTGGCTCCTGGAGACCGGCAACACCCTGCTTCTCCAGTGGCCGTCAGAGTGGGGCGAGAGCGACGTCTACGTGCAGGTGGGTGACGCCGTGGAGGCGCACATCTCCGACTATGCCGGCCACCGGGACCGCACGTGGAGCATCCCACTGACGGAGGTCGACCGCCCCGTCGGAGGCATCACCGGCTCCACCGACCGCACGTGGCAATCCGTCCTCAACACTCGAACGGACTGGCTCGACGTCATGACGAACGCGAACTCCTGGCTCGACGTCTACACCGGCATTCAGGGGGGCTGATGTACGCAGTCAGCTCCCGGTTCCTCCAGACCCTGACGACGTCTCACTCCATCGTCGTCAGGGCTGACGTTCACTATGCCGGAGCCTTGATGAAGGCGGATCTGCCGATCGCTGACGGCTCCGTCACGATCGACCGCGGGTCGAAGGTCCGGCGGACGCTCGCCCTGACGATTTCCGATCCGTCCTACCTGCCATGGGCTGCGATAGATCCTCTCGCGGTATACGGGCAGTCCATCGTCGTCAGCCGTGGAATCCGCTACGCGAACGGGCTGACCGAGACCGTTCCTCTCGGAACGTTCCGGATCGACGAGCCTCAGGGCGACGTGCATTTCGGCCCGGTTACCCTGACGGGCAGTTCGTCTGAGTGCTACATCATCGACGACAAGTTCACCGCTCCGAAAACGACGCGAGGCTACACGGGTTGCGTTGACGCCATCATCGCCCTAATTCGGGAAACTCTCCCCGGTGCAACCGTTGTAAACCTGACTTCGGACGGGAGAAATCCCTCCCTCGCAGTGACGACGTGGGACGTGAATAGCGACCGTTGGGACGCCGTTCAGCAGATCGCGCTAGCGATGCAGGCGGAAATCTACGTCGATTCCCTCGACCGCTTCGTGGTTGCTGATATTCCCCAGGTTCTCACGTCCCGTGTTGTGTGGGACATCGCGGAGGGAGAGGGAGGAACGCTCATGGCGGCCTCCCGACAGATGTCGAGAACGGCCGTTTACAACGGCGTTGTCGCATCAAGCGAGAACTCCGCCTCGTATTCACTGCCCGTGAGCGCCACGGCGTACGACAGTGACCCGACGAGCCCGACGAGATGGGGCGGCCCATTCGGGCGCGTACCTAAATTCATCTCCTCCTCCCTGTGGACGACGTCAGCCGCATGTCTGACAGCCGCTCAGTACACGCTATTCGACGCCATCGCGCCGAACATATCGACGTCTATAAACAGCGTCCCTAACCCGGCGCTAGAAGGCGGAGACTGCCTGAGAATCGCCTACTCCGGCAGGAAGGAGCTCTTCATCCTGCAATCCGCGACAGTGCCTCTGACAGCCGAGGGGACCTTCAGTGTCGGGCTCCGTGGAGGCAAGGAGGACACCTCATGACGAGCCGCAGGGACCTCGCTGACGCAGTTCAGCGCGCTGCACGGCGCACAGTGACTCAGGAGGCCGCAGGGTGGCGGATGGCCAAGGTAACGGCCGTCTATACGGACGGCACCGTCGATATCAGCACAGCTCACGGCGCTGTCGCGAAGGTCCGTCGGCTGAAGTCCTACACGCCGGCCGTCAATGACGGCGTGGTCGTGCTGACGAATTCCGACGGCAACTGGGTTGTCATCGGCGCCCTCGCCACTTCCTAGCGGTAGTCGAGCTACCGAATTTCGATATCTAAGGAGACTCCCGCTGTGTCCAAGGGCGACAAGTTCAACCAGAACATTCAGTACCCGGTCCTTGCCGACGTGCCCAATATCGAAACTGCATTGGCAACGCTAGTAAACGGCGTCGTCCCCCAGACCGTCATGCGTTTCGACAACGCCAACGCCCGTGCCGCCGCACTAACAGGTACCTCAAAGCCCGTTGTCGGCATGATTACCTATCTGATCGCTGAGGATCGGTGGGAGGGATATCAGGCAAACGGCACGTGGCTGCTGATGTCCGATGGACCGTGGACCGCTCTGACGTACGCGACGGGGTACACCGCATTCGGCGGCTCTCCCGGATACCGGCTAAAGGCCGGCGGTGGCATAGAGCTCCGTGGACGACTCCAGAGAACGAACGGGGGAAACCTCGTTGACGACGGCACAGAAACCGTTATGGCGAAGATCCCGACGTCTATCGCTCCAGGAGCGAACCGGATTTTCCTCGTCGCGAGCAATCGCAAGACGACCGACAGCGTGACCCGCTACACCGCACGCGTTGTCGTTCAGCCGACCGGAGACATCTCCTACACCGTCGAGTACGGGGGAGGCACGGGAACGAGCTCTGACCCCGCGTGGGTCTGCCTCGACGGAATCCTGTTCAGCCCCGGCAGCGACTGACGCACACCACACTCACGCCTCGCAACAGCGGGGCGTTTTCCATGCCCTGGAGGGGACCACACATGTCTGAGATCTGGCTCAAGGAAGCGGAGCGACTGGGTGACGGCAGCATCGGCGGGGCGATGGACACGCCATCGAAGCCGGCTCGCGTCGTCTGGCACACCACGGAGAGCGGGGCGGGGGACGCTGCGTTCAAGGCCGTTGGCGCGTACCTGATACAGGAGGGCTACGAGCCCCACTTCCTCTACGACCCCACGACCGACCGAATCGGCCAGTTCGGTCCGATGAACCAGAGTGCCCGCGCCCTCCAGAACGACGGGTCGACGAGGACGAACCGCACGGGTGCCGCGTGTATCCAGATCGAAGTCCTCGGTCGGGCTGCGTCCCCCTTCACCTCGACGTGGAAGCCCGGTCCCAACTTCAAGGCGCTCATGCGGGCGATCCGGTCGTGGGGCGTCCCCGACGTCTTCCCGGAGCACCTGGCGAAGAACGCCGCGGACTGCCTCCGTGACAGGTCGACGTGGCTGACCACGTCTGGCCACTACGGGCACTGCAACGTTCCGGGCAACTCGCACTGGGACCCCGGTTCCATCGACACCACGGTGCTCTTCGCTGCGGCTCCGGTGACGTCGGCGACCACGCCCACCACGCCGGCCACCGGGACGACGACGAAGCCGTCTGTCTCCCTGGCCCACCTCCTGACGGCCCGCAAGAAGGACATCCCCGCCACGACGGGCCACACGACCTACAAGGCGGAAGTCCTGATCATTGAGAAGGCGCTCGTCGCTGAGGGCCTTCTCGCCTCGAAGTACGCCGACGGGTCCTGGGGGACCAAGACGGACTCCGCGTACAAGGCATGGCAGAAGCGATGCGGCTACACCGGAACGGGTGCGGACGGTATCCCCGGCTCCGCGTCCCTCGCGAAGCTCGCGGCCAAGCACGGTTTCACGGCGAAGGCGTGAGCCCTGAAGTAGTCGTCTCCCTGGTCACGGCTGTGTCAGTCATCGGCGCAGCCGTGATCGGTGCCATCCCTGCTTTCGCCTCGCTCCGTCGCCACACGGTGGCGGAGGGGGCGGCGACCAGGGAGGCCCTGGAAGGCATCTCGACCGCCCTCCACACGCGCATTGACGACGTGCGCGACGACATTGACGGCGTCCGCGAGGACGTCGCGCGGGTGCGCGAGTGGCAGGCCGGCCACGACGCGGAGCACGTCCTGATCGATCACCAGCGCCCACCGAGAGGCGACACCCCATGACCATGCCCGCGGGCATCGCAACCGTCACCCTGACGGGCCGCTACATCAAGCCGGACGGGACCCCCTTCGCCGGCAAGGTCGCCTTCGCGGCTCCGGAGTCCATCCGCCTCCCCGATGCAGACACGACGGCCGGCGGATCGGTGGAGGTCACCCTCGACACCGAAGGCGCCTTCTCCGTCATCCTCGTCGCGACGGACAACACCGACGCGCGGCCCACGAACTTCACGTACTCCGTGACGGAGACGCTGATCGGCGTCGCCTCGCGCACCTACTACATAGCCCTTCCGCAGGCGACAGGCACTGTCAATCTGGCCGACATCGCGCCGGCCGCACAGTCCGACGGGGACTACCTGTTGGTCGCCGGCCCCGCAGGGCGGACGATCATCTCCGGCACGGCGGCGCCTGCGGGATCCGACGGCACTGACGGTGACTACTTCCTCGACCATGTCTCCTGGACCATCTACGGCCCGAAGGCTGGAGGCGCCTGGCCCGCAGGCCACTCCCTGGGGTCCGGCGGAGCCGTGGCGAGCGTCAACGGGAAGACGGGGACGGTCGTCCTGGCCGTCGCTGACATCTCCGGCGCTGCCTCGACGTCGAGCGTGACCTCCGCTGTCACGTCGGCGATCACCTCCGAGGTGACGAGGGCGGACGGAGCGTACCTGGCGAAGGAAGGCAACCTCTCCGACCTGACGGACAAGGCCCTGGCCCGTGCCAACCTCGACGTCACGCCGGCCACGATCGGCGCGCTGACGGCAGCGACGGCCGCGAGCACCTACGCGACCCTCGCGAAGGCCGACACGGGTGACTGGCTGTTCAACGTCAAGTCGGCATACAGCGCCAAGGGTGACGGCAAGGTCCGCACCGACGGCGCCATGACGTCCGGATCCGCGGTGCTCACCTGCGCTACGTCGACACCGTTCTCCTCCTCTGACGTCGGTAAGATCGTCATGGTGAAGGGTGCCGGCGCGACTGGCGTCACGACCTTGACGGGGACGATCGCCGGCTTCACCGATACCGGGCACGTCACCCTCTCCGTCACTGCCTCGACGACGGTCTCCTCCGCGGTTGTCATGTGGGCGACGGACGACACGGCGGCGATCCAGAACGCCATCACGGACGCCGTCACGTGGGCGCAGGCGAACGGTGGCCAGGCGCGCGTGTTCATCCCCGCGTCCGCCGGCTTCTACGGCATCGGCGGAGCACTCGTCACGGGCGGGACGACGAAGGGCAATGCCCAGCTCACCATCCCGATCGTCGCATCGACGGGGCGGAAGGTCTCGCTGACGATCGAGGGCGCGTCGAACGGCTCAGCCCTCCAGCACTGGGAGCAGACGGTTCCGCAGACGGCGGGGTCCTGCCTCGTCAGCTTCGGCGTCCACGCAGGTATCAGTGCGCAGAACACTTCGATCTCCGCGGCTGGCAATTCGTGTGTCATCGGCGGGCCGGCGCAGCCTGGAGGCTACGGAGTCTCGCCCGGCGTTTTCTCCAACATGCTGATCACGCTGAAGGGTCTGTCGATCCTGACGGCGTACAGCCTCTACGGCCTGACGTACACCGCCTTCGACTTCAGCGGGATCGCGAACGCCCATGTGGAGGACGTGGCGTACGGAGCGACGGGCGTCGTGCCCAACAACGACTTCGCCTCGGTCAACCAGTTCGCCAACGGCCTGTCGATCGGTGCTCTTATGCCGGCGAACGGGAACAACGACTACTGCGTCGTTCGGAACGTCACCTGCCACGGCGGCTACACGTACGGCTTCTACGCCACCGAACACACGACGATGGTGGACAGCCGGATCCTGTACTGCTGGAGCGGCTTCTGTGCCGTCGGCCTGTACTTCGGGTCCGTCGGAGCCACCCACGCCATCAAGGCGTCTCAGCTCAGCGTGGAGGCGTGCACGAACAACATCCTGATCGTAGGCGTCGGATCGGGAGGCATCGGCCCCTTCCTCGACATCGACCAGCTCGACACCGAGACGAGTGCCCCCGCCCTGGCCGACACGACGTCAGGCACTGGCCTTGCGGCAGCCCTGGGGACGATCAAGCTCACCGGCCTCTACACCATCGCCAACCTGACGACCGGCGGGAAGCCGACCGGCCTGCGCATCGTCGACGGTCAGAACCCGGAAGGCGTCCGGATCCTGAGCGGAGCGACGACCGTACGCCTGACGGATCGAGTCCTGATCTGCAACACGGCATCTGCCTTCACCGCCACCCTTGTCGGCGCCGGCAACACGGCGTGCGTCTACCGCTTCAAGAACAACGGCGCCAACACGCTGACGATCGCTGCTGCCGGCTCCGAGACCGTCGATGGCAGCGCGACGAAGACAGTGGCGGCAGGGGCATCGGTCACCCTCGTCCCCTCCGGTGGTGCCTGGTACTCCGTCTGAAAAAGTCGGACCCACACTGATACATCTGCCCCTCTGCGCCCCATTACGTAGATACAGAACCGCAGAGGGAAGAGGGACGGATGAATCTCGGCATCATCGGGCGGGCCCGACACGGCAAGGACACGGCGGGCGCCTGGTTCACCGAGCAGCGCGGATACCGGCGCCTCGCCTTCGCGGACGCGCTGAAGGACGCGGCGCTGAGGGTGGACCCCGCCATCTACACGGGCGGGTATGGGGACACGCATTGGGATCTTTCCTTCATCCTTGAAAGCTTCGGCGGGTGGGAAGGCGCCAAGGCGTCGTTCCCTGACACCCGCCGCTTCCTCCAGGAGTTCGGGGCCTCGATGCGCAGCGTCGACCCCGAGGTCTGGATCCGTCCCGTCCTGCGCCAGGCGATCGAGCTGAACGAGATCGGTAAGCCCGTCGTCATCACCGACGTCCGCTATCCCAACGAGGCGGCCTCCCTCGTCCGCGCCGGCTTCAAGCTCCTCCACATCGACCGCCCCGGTATCCCCGACCTCGACCACGAGTCGGAGGGGGCACTCGGGGCGGAAGATGCGCACTACATGGTGCAGAACGACGGCACCATCAACGACCTCCACGCCCGTCTCGACGTCATTTACGACGAGGTGTGGCAGCTGGAGTCGGCACGCCAGGCATTCCGCCACTGACGAAAGGCACTCATGGAGCACGTTCTGACATACCTGAAGACCCTCGCGACCCGTGGCAAGTACCTCTTCCTCACCTTCGCCAAGGCTGAGCCTGTCCGCCTGCGCGCGGCCCTGACGTCGGTGGTCCTCCTTGCCGGCGTCTACATCCCGTCCCTGGCAGACCACAACCTGGCGGGGCAGGTGGGCGGCATACTGGCCGTCGTCCTCCCGCTCGCCGTCGGTGAGTCGGCGCGCAGCAAGGTGACGCCGACGAAGTAGTACCTGAGCCCCCTGTGTCTTCGGACGCAGGGGGCTTTTGGCGTAGGAGGAGAGACATGGATCTGAGTGACGCGAAGGTTCGGCGGAGGGTCAACAAGGCGTTTCGGGAGCGGGGCGTCGAGGCGAAGGTGTGTGGGAAGTGCTTCGCGGTGAAGGGGCACGGGGCGTTTCACACTGCGTCTAAGGCAAAGGATGGGCGGACACCGACATGCAAGTCATGCGTACAGGCGTACCGACACCAGTGGTACGAAGCAAACAAGGAGCATGTAACTGAAACCGTGCGTGCGTGGAGATCACGAAACGCGGAGAAGGTAGTCGCCGACACGCGCGCGTGGTACGAGGCTAACCGGGATCGTAGAGCAGAGACCAACCGGGCCTGGCACGCCGCCAACCGGGACAGGAAATCCGCCACGGGCCGCGCGTGGAGAGAGGCTAACCGGGGACGTCGAGAGGAGACCAACCGACGGTGGCGCGCCGGGAACCCAGACAGAGTGCGTGGGTACTGGCAAAGACGACGAGCCACCATCGCAAACGCTACCGTCGCCCCATTCTCAGCACGCGACCTCCGTCACGACTGGGAAGATCACGACCTCTACGCGTGCTTCTTCTGTGGCGGCTCCCTCGTCGACGGCTACGAGATCGAGCACTTCTACGCCCTGAGCAACGATGGCCCCCACGCCCTCGTCAACCTCGTCCCCGCCTGCATGCCCTGTAACCGAGGAGTGGGCGGCAAGGGCACGAAGGAGCCATGGGGCTACCTCCGCGAGGCCCACGAGCAACAGGGCATCAACCTGGAGGCCGTACAGGCGGGGATAGAGGCCGCCGTAGCGCACCGTCGACGACGTAAGGCATGACCGTGTCACGCCTTACTGTTACTAGTGGGAGGGGTGTGTGCGGTCGACCCCAACTCATCCGCGACGCTGCGGAGCCCCTCCCCACCGCCTGTGACTCTAGGCACAAAGATACCGGTTAGTCGGCTTCGGTAGGGTTCGACGAACCTCAACAACCCAACCACTGCACCAACAAGCCCCGTCGCCCGAAATGGGTGGCGGGGCTTTTTGCGTTTCAGGGGCAACGCAAAACGACTGACGTGGCTGATTAGCGTGACGTGGAGGAGGCATCGGGCGACCTATACTCCGGCGCATGCCGACCTCACCCGGCTCTCTACTGGCAGCGCTGGAGACCCTCTGGGGCCATCTCCGCGTCGATGTGGCGGAGCTACCACCTGTACGACCTATTACGTCCCCGACGTCGGGGACGCCTAATCACGGCCATGACCGATGGGGGACAGAAGCTGACGGGACCGTCACGGGACTGATCGTCTCAGCGGACGAACTCAGAGAGGGGCCAGAGGCAGTCGTCGTCTCCGTCCTCCACTCTGCCGCGCACATCCTGAACTGGAAGCGAGGCATCACGGACACGACCACCCGTGGCGCCTACCACACACAAGCTTTCCTGACGGCCGCGGAGGAGGTAGGGCTGACGTGGCCGGTCTCCGCGGAGAGATCGAAGACAAGGGGCTTCATCGGCGTCGTCCTGAGCGACGCCGCGAAGACTCGCCACGTCGACGACATTGCCGCCTTAGACCGCATCATCCCCGAAGCTCTCCCCCACCTTGAGCTGCCCGGAACGTCGAAGCGAAGTAGCACTCCGAGCCGCCTCACCATGGCGTGCGAGTGCGTTCCCGCCCGGACCTTCCGCATCTCCAAGACAGTCGAAGCCACAGGACCCATCATCTGCGGTGTGTGTGTGAAACCCTTCACAACTAAGTGATCAAGTAGCGGTACCGTGAGGTAAGGTCTACCAAAGGACAGTGCTTCACGGTACTCTGCGGCTGACAGCCGTGCGTCTTCGAGAGGTCAAGATGAGCCCGAAGGACGTCGCCCGACGTGGGAACGACGCATCAGTGGTGCATGTCGACGTGTCGCACCTGACCACCCTCGATCTGAAGGACATCGAGGACGAGTCGGAGACAACACTCGTCGCACGTGGTGCTGCCTACGCCCGTGAGTACGCCCGGATCGAGGACAAGCCGGCAATCCTGGCAGCCAACATCGCCACGGTCGTGATCGCCCTGCGGAAGCGCTTTGAGTGGCAGATCACGCAGGAGTACCGGGATCAGGTCTCCGCGATGTACGAATCATCCGGCGTCACAGGTGACCAGCTGAAGCGCCTGAAGGGCAACGTGCGTTACCACGTGGGCAACCAGGCGCGTCGCTACCTGACGCCACGTGAACTCCGTGCCCTGGGGCTCGACGATGACTCCCCGCTGGAGAAGCAGAGGGACCGACGAGCGACCACCTCGACGATCCTGCGGGCCGTAGCCGTGTCCGCAGCTGCCGCGGAGTCCTCTCCGACCACGCCGGCCAAGAAGCCAGCAGGGAGGGCGAGCAAGGCCGCACCTGACGTCGTCAAGCCGCGCAGTGCCGGCCTGGAGGTCCGGGCGACGGCCGATCACCTCCGCCTCGCCCACGTCGCGGTGACCCTGCTGGGGCAGATGGATACCGCCGTGATCGACGAGACGATGACGGACGGGCAGCGTGCCAAACTCGACGAGGAGCTTGCGGCCCTGGAGAGTCAGCTCCGGAAGCTGCGTCGCCACCTGAAAAGGGCCAGGTCAGAGGACTGATCGCCCTCCACGTCGACCAGCCTCCCCGTCCTCCCGGCGCTCCAAAACGACAAACTAACCCCTTATTTCTAACCCTCTAAGACGCGTCTAGAGAGAAAGGAAAACAGGGGTCAGTCTGTCGGTTTGTGCACGGTCTGACGGCGGGGGAGGACGACGGAAAAAATCTTGAAGTCGACTGATACATCTGACCTCTGGCGCCCCATTACCTAGGTGTAGGGACGACACAGGGAGGCCGGATGGGCGGCGTATCAACGATCAAGCGAGGCGGCAGCAGGTTCTACATCGACCCGGGAGACGGCGACGTCAAGGTCCCGGGTGTGACGAGCGTCGGCGGCATGCTGCCGAAGGACTTCCTCACGTTCTGGGCGGCGAAGGAGTCCGCGGAGGCGGCCGTCAACAACTGGGACATCGTCTCCCAGCTGATCGAGCGTGACCCGAAGGGCGCCATCGACTACCTCAAGAGCGCGCACCGACGGAAGACAAAGGCCGCGACGGACCTGGGGTCGGCCGCGCACGACTACTTCGAGCGACTGGCGCGGGGTGAGGTGGTCCAGGACCGGCACGTCCACATGGACGTCAAGCCTCACGTCCGATGGTTCCGTGAGTTCCTCACGGAGCTCCAGCCGAAGTTTCTGTACCTGGAGGAGACCGTCTGGAGCGACACCCACAAGTACGCCGGCAGCTTCGACGCCGTGGCGGAGATCGAGGGGGAGACGGTTCTCCTCGACTGGAAGACGTCGGCCAAGGTCTACGACTCCGTGGCGCTCCAGCTCTCCGCCTACCGCTACGCGGACCGCATCATCCTGGCGGACTCCGGTGAGTCCGTCGACGTCCCTGCGATGGCCGGCGGGGCGGTGCTCCACGTGCGTCCGGAGGGCTGGTCGCTCGTCCCGGTGAAGTGCGACGAGGAGATCTATGCGCACTTCCTCAGCCTTCGCCACACCTTCGACTGGGAGACCGTGCTGAAGAAGAAGGTCGTCGGTAAGCCGATCGCGGCCGGCGGGGAGTTCGTCACGGGGACGCAGCGGAGGGCGGCGTGAGGGCGTTCGCGGAACTTTCGAAGGCGTTCGAGGACGCCCGCAAGCCGATCTTCGAACTCCGTGGGGACTACGTGTTGCCGGCGTATCGCGTCATCGACTTGACTCGGGAGCTGGAAGCCGCAGCCGTCAAAGCGGTGAACGCCGAGAACGAGCGGGGAGGCCAGGCACGCAACGTCGTCGCCGACGTTGCCCGCGCTCTGGGCGTCGACATCGACGAAGGCGACGGGCACCGCTGGGACCCGGACCACATGGCACGGGTCGTCGACGGAGCACAGCGTCTCTCCGACGACAGGGACCACTGGGAGCGGGAGGCGGAGAACAACAGCAAGGAGGCGGAGCTCTGGAAGTCCTTGGCACAGCGTCAGGACGACACGGCCCCCCTGCGCGCGCAGCTCCGTGCCGCCGAGCGTGAGCGCGACCACTGGAAGTCTCGCTACGAGGGTGCGCAGGCCAACGCGGAGTACGTGCGGGATCAGTACACGGCGCCGGACGAGGTCGAGCAGATGAAGGCCGCCATCATTCGGCAGGCCCGGGAGATATCACTGTTGAGTGGGGAGGCGGCATGAGCGACGTGAAGCGTGCGTACCTGGTGACGTCCGGCGCGTACAGCGACTACTCCGTACATCAGGTGTTCAGCCACAAGCGGGCCGCTGAGCGGTTCCGGGACCGCATCAACGGCGGCAAGAGTTCGAGCTACGACTCAGCCCGCGTGGAGACGTTCCGTGTGCGTGATCGGGAGTGGGAGCCCACGCAGTGGATGGGCCGGTCGACGGTTGTCAGCTCAGTCGACGGCGAAGTCCTGGAGACGAGCGACCGAAGCTACCTGGACTCCGACGGTTCGCACACCGGGAAGTCGCAGACCACGGCCCGTGAGTCCATCGGGAAGTGGGAGATCTACACGCACGGCGACGCAGAGCGGGTACCGCAGGCACACGCGGACGCCGTGGCTGCGAAGAGGGCGGAGGTGCTCGGGCTGTGAGCGCAACGGCGACGGTCATTCTCTTCAAGCCCTCCGGCAAGTACTACACGGAGGAGGAGTGGAGGATCCCTGACAGGGCGATCGGGCCGTACGACATGCAGCGCAGCCCCGACTTCCGCCGCATCAGCGGAGGCGCGGTACTCGTCGACACGCAAGAGCCGTGGGGCTTCCCCCACCTGTTCCCGGGAGAGAGCGAATGACACAGCAGACCAACGGCGGAAAGCTCATCGTCACGTGCACGGGAGCTCTGGCCGTCCTCCTCTTCGAGGCGTGGCTCCTCATGCTCGTCGTGGGAGCCGTCCACAGCGTCTTCCTGGCCGTGCCGGCGATCGGCTACGGGACGGCCATCCTGTTCGTCATCGGACTGAACATGGTCATCGGCTACCTGCGGAAGCTGTTCCGCTAGCACCAGTCACACACGCGGGGCGTCCACATCGGGCGCCCCGCTTCGCACGCACACAGGAGGAGAGCAGCGTGAGTCGACTTGCGTTACCCGCCTTACGCGCCACCGACGAGGAGCGGTCGCCCGACTGGTGCCACCGCCACGGATGCCATCGGTCCCAGTGCCCGCAGGAGTAGGAGGAGAGATGACCCTCGAAGAGCACGCCCGCGCCATCGAGGCAGCGATTCAGGCTGCTGCGGCGGACGGGTGCTTCCTCGACAACGGACAAGGCCTGTCGCCCGGACGTATGGACCTCAACAAGGTCGACCGATTCGGCGACCCGGATGACTGGGTGGAGCTCTCACTCCCTCGCAGCCCACTCGACTGACGCGAATCACACACGCACCACCACAGCCCCCGGCCGCTACGGCGCCGGGGGCTTTCGGCGTAGGAGAGGAGATCGAATGTATCTGTTCAGCCGCATGCACACGCTCAATGAGCACCTGTCCCACTCGGGACGCAGCGCGATCACTGTGGGTGCCACGCACAAGAAGCCCGTCAGCGACACCGTCTTGGTCAACGTATTCCACCCGACCACGGGAAGCGGACGCACGTTCCTGCTCACCCGGGACGAGGTGAAGGAACTCCACGATGTCCTGACGAAGTGGCTCGCGGAGGGCTGGGCCGGCTTCGTTGACGGAGCCCCGGCTCCGGGGCGCGGCTACCCCACCCCGGACGGCACGGTCACCGAAGCCGAGTCTGTCTGGGAAGCGCACGAGCGACGCCGTGCGGAGGAGGCGGACCGGCAGCGGAAGCGGGAAGAGGCCTTCGCCAGCACCTACGCCTCATGGTCCCGCGACGAGTTGGTAGCCGAGATCAAGCTTCTGAAGTGGAACAAGGAGCACGCGGAGCGTGGGGAACTTGTGTGGCGCGGCATCGCGGAGCGCGAGGAGAAGCGCGTCCGTGACCTGTACGCACGTCTCCGCGCGGCCCTGGCCGGTAAGCGCACCGCCTCCGTCGACGACCTGAACGCAGCTCTCAAGGAGCCGGAAGAGGAGACCCCCGAATGATCAACGGCGGACGAACCATCCACACGGCCGACGGCTCGACGGTGAGCATCCGTCCCATCGGCCTGGAGTACGACCTCGAAACCCGGAACGCCGTGGGGGAGTGCATTGCCACGGTGCGGATGAACGGCGACGACCTGTCCGCGCTGATCAAGGAAGCGGAGGAGGTGCAGGCGTGGTGACGAAGCGCGAGAAGCTCACGACCACGCTGACCAACCTTCTCGCCCGGACGTACCCGGGGCGCGAGGAGTCGCATCGGGCGGTTGCGGAGCGCCTCGTCGACGAGGCGTTGGCAGAAAACACGGTCGACCTGGCACAGCGTCAGCGTGCGTTCTTCGGTGATGTCTCGTCGCAGGGCAATGACGGCAACTGGTACGGGATGTCTGACTGGCTGACGGAGGCCCCGTGATGCACATCGGACGATCCTTCGACGGCCCCGGACACATCGAAGCCACGTGCCCGTGCGACCTTGCTCCGTGCGGCCTCGTCGACACGAACAACGTCAGCGACAAGTGCGATCAGCATCCGCCTGCTGCGTGCAAGACGATGCGCACGGGCCACGCTGCTGAGGACTGCCCGGAGCTGGGGCGCGATGTTGTGGTGGCACTGGCCGGCGTGCTGGGGGCTCGACAGGCCATCATCGACGCCGCGTGTGAGGAGCCGGAAGGGTTCCACTCCATGGCGCTGCTCGACGCAATCGACGACCACCACCGGGCCGTGTCGCACCTGAACGCGGAGACGATCCGCAACTCCGAGCGGCTCCGTTCCTACACCGACGACCACATGGGTGATTGCAACGAGGCAGCCGACGAGATTGATCCGGGGGTGACGACATGAGCGCATGGGCGGAGCTCGTCAACCACGACGGCTCTGACGAATGGCTGGAGCTGTGCAACCGTGCGTTGCTGGAGGTGCAGCGGGAGACGTCGCGGCGGAACGCAGCGAAGATCCGCGAGGAGACCGCGCGGCGGAACCTCATTCGTGAGGAGCACGCAGCGGCATGGGAAGCAGGCCTTCACCGTGGGGCCGACGTTATCGCCCCTCGCTGCCAGGGGTGCGGCGAACCACTCTACGACGGTCAGCCGCACGGATACAACGCGGGATACGGAGGGTGCGTATGAGGTACGTCGACAAGGACGGCGATACCTGGGAGGACACCGACGACGGCCGGATTCGCATCGTGGCCGGTGATCCGACCGTCGTCGGGACTTCTGCGTCCCTGGAGACGGCGGAGGAGGCTTACGGCCCGCTGGTTCCGGTAGTGGAACTGGCCGACGAGGTTGACGACGACCCCGAACTCCCCACCGTCTCCGACGTCATGTCCCGCGCGGACGTCTTCCACACGGCCCACGCGCTAGTCACTGGCTTGTCCTGGGAGGGTACCGAGAAACCGTCTGTCTACGACGTGCTGAGCGTCGCAAAGTGGCTGGAGGGCGAATGAGCCTGAGTGCCGACACCATCGAGCATCTGTCGGTTGTCCAGGAGGGTGCGTGCTTCATCGGTCGGGACCGGGACGGCAAGCTCCTGATTCCCAATGAGCTTGCGCGATTCCTGTCGGCGCTGACGGCGGACATCGCGCGCCTGGAGAAGCGAGTCACAGAGCTGGAGGAGGCCGCATGAGCATGGCCGACCTCGTCTCCGCCGGCGCCCCGGAGCTGCCAGAGGGATGGTTCTACCGCGTCTGCTCTGATGGTTTCGGTGGTTTGGAGGTGGAAGTTCGGGAGCGCCGGAAGCGCTTCGGCTCACGTCAGCACTCCAACGCACTGGTGCGAGAGGACGAGCCGGACGGGCTGACGGCCATCGTCGCCGCCTGCCATCACGCGGTTTGGCGGATGGAGAAAGAGATCGAGCACCGTCGACGCCTCCAGGGCGCAGCAGTGTATCTCGGAGACCACGACCCGAAGGGCGGGCGATGACCTACACCCTCGCCGACGCCATCCGCGACGACTTCGACCGCCGGCACCCGGGAAACCGCGGGGTCCTCAAGTGCACCACGTGCTACCGGCGCAAGGACCGTGGGGAGTTCCGGGAAACGCCCTGGCACGGCCGTGCAGCCTCGTGCAAGCGGTGCGAGGGGGTCGCGTGGATGGTCGTCCGCTATGAGGAACTCCTCTGGAGGCTGGAGCAGGAGCGGGAGAAAACTCGGATGCTCCGCCGGCACATCATGCGGACGCCATACCGGCTCTTTCCGCAACGCTACGTACTCGGCGTGGACCAGCGTCAATGAACGGGCCCACGTGGGTTTACCGGGTGAAGGTCTACCGCCCGCGACCGCCAGGAGACGCACGCATCGACGTTCAGTACTTCGTCGGCGACCGGGACGGAGCGGTACGCGCATACCGCTCCGCCCGTGCGGAGGGGCTCGGTGCGCTGTTCGCCTCCGCAGTTCTGAACGACTTCTACGACCATCGTCCGGAGGACGTATGACCACACCGCTCCCCGGAGACTTCGCCCTGACGAAGATCTCCGGCATCACCGGCGCCTTCATCAACGCCGGCCAGTACCTCATCGGCGACGGTGCGCCCGTACAGCACGCGTACGTGTACGTCGGTGACGGTCTGATCGTCCAAGCCATGCCCGGCGGGGCGGAGAGGATTCCGCTGGAGGAGGCGAACGAGCCCGTCATCTGGTCGACGGGAAAGATCCCGCTGACGGAGACGCAGCGCACGTGGGTCTGTGGCAGCGCGAATCACCTCGTCGACACGCCCTACTCCTTCCTCGACTACGCCTCCATCGCCCTGGCGCACTGGCGGATCCGTCCGCGGTGGGTGACGGACTTCGTGGGCAGCACGGGGCACCTGATCTGCTCGCAGCTCGTCGACGAGGCGTACCTCCGGGCCGGCGTCCACCTGTTCAACGACGGCCGTCTCCCGGGTGACGTCACGCCCGGGGACCTGTGGCGGCTATTGAACCAGAAGCGTGTGTCGACGACGGACCGGCAGCTGTGGAGGTTGGCGCATGGCATCGCGTGAGGAGGAGTACGCGGAGACCCTCCGGCACTGTGGGGTGTACGACGAGGAGTGGCGCGGCTGGAGGTCGTTGTCTCCGGAGTGGGTGGCGGAGATTGCCCCTGCCGTCATGGAGGTCGCCGACGCGGAGATCAACCGTTACCGCTCCGCCTGGCTCTCCGCTCGCCGACGTGCCGCGGACGAGGCCAACTTCGGCACGGAGGCGCTGGAGCTGAAGAACCAGGAGATCCAGCGTCTCCGCGCGGAGCTCGAACAGCGTCAGTCGACTGACGCTCCTCGCCTGGAGTTCGCCGGCCGTGACGAGGACGGCGAAGTCTGGCGTCTCGACGGCTCCGGAAATTAGTGAAAGTCGACTGATACATCTGCCCCTCTGCGCCCCATAACAAAGGTGTAGGGCCGATACGACGGCCGCACACCAGCACTCACACACCCTCTGCGAAAGGCACTCACGCATGGCGAACAACCTCTCCTCCATCTGGGACGCCGACCCCGACGCCGCTCCGAAGGAGCGCACCACCTTCGACTCCGACACCGTGGGCCGCTTCCGCTCCGGCCGGCTGGTCAAGATCGGCAACCAGGACCAGCCCGAGTCGCTGAACGAGTGGCGCGTGACGACCGGCGACCCGAGCGTCGCCGCGAAGGTGGCGGAGCTCCTCGGTGGTCTCGCGGAGCCGTGGGAGACGGACAAGGAGGACAACCTCGAAGTCCTGACCACGTCGAAGACGGTTCCGATCATCATCGAGCCGGACGGCGTCGACGCGTCCTTCAAGAAGTTCGAGCCCGGCGCCGGCATGACCCACCACTGCGACGGGTTCCAGTACCTGTCGCCGGAGGAGGACAAGGGCACCGCGTGCGGCTGCCCCTCCCTGATCGCGGAGCGCAAGCTCCGGGCGCAGCAGAAGCGTGGTCCGAAGCCGTCCGTCGACGTGGAGTTCCGTCTCGCCGACGCCCCGCAGCTGGGCAAGTTCCGCTTCAACTCCGGCTCGTGGAAGCTCGTCGAGGTGCTGGGCCCGCTCTTCAAGGAGCTCGACAAGTACGGCAACTCGGGCGACGAGGAGAACGGCGTCGAGGGCGTCCCGGTCTCCGCCTCCCTGACGATCAAGAACGTCAGCTACACCCCGCAGAAGGGCCCGCGGGCCGGGCAGCTGATCTCCTACAACGTCCCGGAGATCAAGGTCTTCGGTCCGGCGGAGGACGCCGCGGAGCTCGACAAGGCAGCGTGATCCACTCGCGTTAGCACGGGTACGAGAGGGCGGCTCCCTGATTACGGCAGGGAGCCGCCCTCTGCACACGATTCTACGCACACCACAGAGGAGAGACGGTGTCCGATCCAGAAACGACTAAGCCGACAATCCTGGAGCTGTGTGCGGGTTACGGGGGTATCGGCCTGGCCGTAGAGCCCCTGATAGATGGCCAAGTCACCCACGTTGCGGAGGTAACCAAGCACGCCTGCAAGATCCTGGAGGACCGGTTCCCTGAGGCCGAGAACATCGGAGACGTCACAAAGTACGACTGGGGCGCATTGGTCGGTCACATCGACGTCATCACCGCAGGGTTCCCCTGCCAGGACATCAGCAACGCCGGTAGGAGAGAGGGCATCAGTGGGAAGCGGTCGGGGATCTGGAAGCAAGTTGCCGAAGCTGTTGGGACACTTCGACCGAAGTACGTCTTCCTGGAGAACGTCGCAGTCATCCGAACCCGGGGGCTCGACGTTGTCGCCCAAGACCTGGCCGAAGTCGGGTATGACCTCCGGTGGACGACTCTACGAGCTTCCGACGTCGGCGCAGCTCACCACAGGAGCCGGTGGTTCGGGTTCGCGACTCCCGCTGTTCCCCACTCCGAAGGCGTCTGACGGCCCGCACGGGGGCCCCAACCAGCGGAACGGGAAGGGCGAGTACGACGCGTTGCCGAGCATGGTCGTGCACCTCCTCCCGACCCCGACGGCTGCCGACGCAAGAGGGACGGCGAACTTCCGGGCAGACGGCACGCCTTACGGGAGCGGGTACGGCCCCACCCTGACGGACGCCGTTCGCGTGCTCCTGCCGACCCCGACGGCACGTGACTGGAAGCCTGGCGCTTCCAATCTGCACGGCAGGAACTCCCGCCCGCTGAACGAAGTGGTTCTCACGCTTGCCGAACCCATCAAATTCTTCGGAACCCCCCGAGCCTCGTCGGCGAACGGACCTGGGCGGCTGGACAACCCCAAGAACCAGACGCGTCTGGAGACACAAGTAGTGCTCCTCAAGACGCCCACGGCCAACTTGGGGACCAACGGCGCCGCACAGCACCCCGACAAGCGCAAGGCGGGCGGGCACGGGCCCACGCTGGACGACGAGGTCACGTACCTGATTCCCGAGCCCGATGGCTTGGTACAGGACTGGGGTCCGTACGAGCCGGCCATCCGACGTCAGGAGGCGTGGATGGACCGGGAGGCGCCGATTCCCACGGAGGTGGGGCCGCGCGGGGGGAGGCGCCTGGCCGCCCGGTTCGCGGAGTGGCTTATGGGCCTCCCCGGCGGGTGGGTGACAGACACACCAGGGCTGAGCAGAGGGCAGCAACTGCACGCGATCGGCAACGGCGTGGTGCCTCGGCAGGCGTACTACGCGTTCAAGGAACTCATGGAGCAGGGCGCACACACGGAAGTGCACACAGAGGAGAGCAGTAATGGCTAAGGCAGACCTCACCGACTTCACCGGCGCCGTCATCAAGCCCGGCCGGCTGATCGCGTATCCGACCCGTCGGGGCAACCGGGTCCGCAACACGGAGGCCGTGGTCGTCGAGACCATGAGCGACAAGTCCTCCGGTCGCGTCGTCCCGAAGCTGAAGGTCCAGCCGACGGGACGCGAGTCCGGCGTGTCGGCCCGCAAGACGCTGGTGACGCAGGTCATCGGCGCGGAACACGTGGTCGTCATCGGCGACACGAAGGGGGAGGGCAAGTGAGCGACTTCGCGGTGGGGCAGAAGGTTCGGAACGGCAGTACTGGCATGGCCGGAGAGGTCACGTTCGGCCCGTACCGGAAGTACGGAACGTACCTGAACGGCTACTACCTCGTCGACGTTTGCGACGGAAAGTGTCAGGAGATGCGCGGCGCGTGGCTCTCCGCCATCCCCGAACCCCCGAAGTTCGCCATCGGCGACAAGGTGACGTCGGACGGCTCACTCCGCGACAAGGAAGGCATCCTCGTCGCCGGCCCGTTCGTCTCTCGCCTCCAGGGCAACGCCTTCTGGGTGGCCGAAGTCGACGGCAGGCACTTCACGCCGATCGAGGCAGACCTCCGCAAGGTCGTCGAGCCCGACCCCATCGAGGTCGGCGACCGGGTGCGTGTGGTGAAGGATGACGCGGAACTCCGTACCGGGCAGTTCGTGGGACTTGTGGGGGAGGTGACGCGCATCGGCGCGGGCACGCGTCGGTACCTCATCAAGTTCGGTACCGGAACCGGTAGCCACGGTGACCCGGACAACGGGCGTTGGTGGGTCGACGCCGTAGAGCGCGTCGAGGACGAGAACACGTACACCGTCGACGGCGTGACGTACGACCTGGCCGCGAAGTACTGCGACAAGGACGGCGACGTGATGCGCATCAAGCTCATTGACGGCGTGGCCCATGCTGCCTGGCACGGCGAAGACCCCGACGTCACCAGCGCCACTCTGCCATGGGCCGTCGAGAACTACGGCCCCCTCACCCGCGTCAACGCCTGACCCTCAGCCCCCGGTGACTTCGGTCCCGGGGGCTTTCGGCGTAGGAGGACGGAGAGGAGAGAGCACGTGGCGAAGGTACGCATCCCGGAAACCGTGGTCGTGGAGCTGAGCAGACAGGAGTTCGGCATCGTGTGCAGGGGGTTGGAGCTGATCGAGAACTTCGGCCGAGTGGAGGACATGGACGGTGCGAAGGCCCTCCTGGTGGACCTGGACGAATCCGAGTGACCGGCGCCCTCCACGTCATCGACTCCGCCACGGCCCCCGCCCTTGGCGACGTCCGGGCGGCCGGCACGGGGGACCTGATCTACATCCGCCCCGACGCGACGAGCCGGAAGGACTTCCCGAAGGTGTGGGAGGCCGTCGGCGTGGCGTTCGTCCGGGGCGCGCTGGTGCACGTGATGAATCGAGAGGAGAGCTAGTGATCGTCCAGGGAGATGGCGAGGAGTTCGACATCACGCCCGCCGCGTGGGAGGAGTTCGAGCAGTGGTACGGCGACAAGTCGTACCGGCACGCGGGAGTGGTCTCAGACATCGAGTCGGCCGTCCGCGATCAGGTGGCGTCGGACATCTGCGAACTTCAGGAGAAGCTCCGGGAGGGTGCGCACGGCGACGAGATGAGCAGCCGTGAAGTTCGTGACGCGCTGGACATGGCGTACAGCGTGGCGAAGGGCGACGGCTGATGGGCGTCTTCGACGGCGGGACATACCGGGTTCGCGTCTACTACAAGGGCAGCGAGGACCCGGAGTCCGAGACCACCGACAACCCTCGGAAGCTCGTCGAGGATCTCCGCGCAGATCCCGCCGTTCGGTGTGTGGAGACGTACGAGATCCACTTCGTTACGGGCGCCTACCAGAGCGACCTTTCGTTCGGCAACGCGGACGAGGAGGAGGAGGACTGATGGCACGCCGGATGGTCGGCGACGACCAGGACGTCTACCGCGTCCTCATCACCTGCCGAGAGCGCCGCGATAACCCCGACTGGGTTCGTGGTCAGTTCGGCCCGGACAACGAGCGCGTCCTCTTCGACGGTCCGGAGTTCACCACGTCGTACGGTCCGTACAACACTCTGGGAGCCGCCCGGGGACAGCTGACGGCGCACACCCCGAACAAGTACGGGTGGCCTCACAATGGCTTCGTCCGCGGGCAGATCCAGAAGGCAACGACGACGTGGGAGGACGTCGAGTGACCGTCCTCCAGGAGCCCAACACCCGGCGCGTCATCCCCCTCCCCGATCAGGAGCCGGTGGAGTTCGACAAGCCCCGCAGCGTGTACGCCTACTGGATCACGGAGGAGCTCATGAGGGAGACGGAGGAAGGATGAGCAACATGGCGGCGCAGTGCAGGATGTACCACCCGAAGCTGCGGGCGGATGCCTTCGCCACGATCATTCCGGACCGTCGACCAGCGGTTAAGTGCCACGCCGGAATCGGCCTGGCCAAACTTGCCGTTGGCTGGGAAGCCGGATTCTCCGGGGTCCGCGGAGGCGAGATCTACGAGCGCACTGCCGACGGGTGGGAGCTCCTGTTCCGAGTCGAGGCCGGGACGCCGGCCGACGAACTGCCGTGGAGGAAGAGCCAGTGAGCCGCATCAACATCCACGAGACGACGACCGGTGCCAGTCGGCTGGAGATCAATCTCCCCGCCCTACAGCGGGGTCAGGAACAGCACTCTTTTACCGACGGTGAGGAGCTGGGGGCTGCGGCAGCAATCATCGAGCTCGTGGACTCCCTCGACAACGGTGAGGCTCTCGTCATCACGCGCGACATCTGGTAGCAAGATCCACCCTCGACAGCTACACCCCAGTAGCTCCACATTCGTGGAGACATGGCGGGGATTCGCATCCGCCTCCCGGATCACTCGTTGACTTGTAGTCAGCAGTGCCCGCCCAATATCGAACGCGCGTACGATAAGGCGGACGGTGGACGGAGAGAGGTGGTACCGGTGACCGACCAGAGAGACGAGGACGTCCTGACGTACAGAGGCCAGGTGTGGACGGTGCAGTCCGAACCGGAGGTCATCGAGCGTTCGGACGGTTCAGAGCTCGTCGAAGTCTGGGTCAAGAGAGGTGAGGACATCGAGCAACCCAGCGAAGGCTAAGGGCACCGCGTGGGAGTCGGCTATCGTCGGCTACCTGCGCGAGAACCACAACCCGGGCGTCCATCGGAACGTACAGATGGGCGCCTGCGACATTGGCGACATCGACGGCTACTACCTCCACGCCCTTGAGGCGAAGGCGGAGAAGACGATCACACTCTCCGATTACATCGCGCAGGCCAACCGGGAAGCTGTCCACGCTGGCCAGCCGTTCGGCTGTGCCGTGGTGAAGCGCCGCATGAAGGGCGCCGCTGACGGCTACGTCGTGAGGGACTTGCGCACGGACGTACGGCTGATGAACCGGTTGAAGGCCATGGAGGAAGCCCTCCAGGGCGCGGCCTTTGACCGGTGGTTCGACATCGACGCGGAGCTTCGGGAGGCAGCGTGAAGCAGTTCGTCTGCACCGACGGCATGGTCTGGACCGAGCAGCCTGACGGCACGTACCACAGCCCGGACCCGGAAGGCGGGTACTGGCGAGAGCCATCATTCGAAACCCTGGAGCGCTGGGGCGGCCCACTGAAGCCTGTCGAGGAGGCAGCGTGAAGACGCGGATCACGTTCACGGCCATTCTGGAGTTCGACGTGGAGACGGACCGCGACCCGGAGGAGTGCGTCGACATCGCCCTCCTGCGCGGTGACAAGCACGCGGACTACACGCTCTTCCACACGGGGCCAATCAAGACGGAGCGCGTGCCTGACAACGCGTAACGCGTCAAACAACTAGCACGAGCAACTGACAGGGGCGTCCCTTCGGGGCGCCCCTTTCGGCATGACAACTGGAGAGGGGAGAGACCTTGCGACTGTCGGAAATCCTCGGGCGGCTCGACGGGGTGACGGAGGATCACGACGGGCATACAGCGCTCTGCCCTTCGCACAACGACCGTCGGACGCCGTCGCTGAAGCTGACGTTGAAGGCCGACGGGATGCTTCTCATGGTGTGCCGCACCGGGTGCGCGAAGAGCGACGTCCTCGACAAGATGCGCATCCGGGAGGCCGACCTCTTCGACGTCGTCAACGACCTGGGCGCGAGCACCGTCAGCGCGAAGGCGCCGGAGTCTGTCGGCATCGCGGAGGTGGCAGGGCTGCGGGCGCTCGTCGACGAGACGTCGGCAGCACTGAGCGGGGAAGGCGCGGAGGCGGCACGAAGCTACCTCCAGAATCGGTTCGGCATCACGGCGGAACTGGCGGAAGACCTGGGCGTTGGCTACGCAGTTCCGGGACGCCGTCCCCAGCCGTGGCTCTCCCGCGGGTTCACACGGCATCCAAGAGTCACTGTCCCATTCTACGGATTCGACGGTGTGGCCCGTGGCCTGCAAGGCCGGGACATAGGCGGGGCGTGCCCCGCCCGATGGGTCTCCCTGAGCAACGTGGACGGCCGTACGTGGGCCAAGTGGGGCGTCCTACGGAGTGGCGCAGGGTTTGACACAGTGCTCGTCTGTGAGGGGCCTGGAGACGCCCTCAGCGCCGTCGGAGCGGGGTATGACGCTGTAGCTGTCCGTGGAGCCGGACTAGCCCGGAATGCTGCTCTTGTGGCGGAGCTCGCCGACGGTCTCCGGGACCTGGACGTCGTCATCGCCGGCGACCGTGATCGGGCAGGGGCAGGGTTCACTGACTCCCTTGCCGTTGCTCTGGTCAAGGCCGGGGTGATGGTGCGGCGCCTGGAGATCCCGAACGAGGGCGACGACCTGACCGACTGGCGCGAGCGGGACCCCGAGGCGTTCCCGGCGGAACTACATCGAGCCGTCCGATCTGCGGTAGTCGTGGCGCTGGAGGAGACGCCAGTGGCGTCGATGGACGTAGAAGACAGCATCCCAGCGACTGACGCAGCCCTGGCGACGATGGATATGTCTGCGCGGCAGATGTTCGACAACACCGACGTTGGCATTGCCGTTATGCTGCGTGACTTCATCGCTCGGGACGGCGGGGGAGTCCGACACGCCAAGGGGCTGGGCTTCCTCTGCTGGGACGGGAAGGTGTGGGCGCCTGGCGGGGAAAAGGTGCGGGAGTCGCTGCACCTTCTGGGCGCGGAGCTGATTGCGTCGGGCGACGACTCGAAGCGCCGACTGGCCTTGAAGGCACTCACCAACCGCAGCATCGACGCCGTCCTGAAGGAGCTCCCGGCTGTCCCTGGCGTTCCCGTAGACGCCATGTCGTTCGACGCACACGACGATCTGCTGTCCGTGTTGAACGGGACGATCAACCTGCGCACTGGAGAACTGCGTCCGCACGATCCCGCTGACCTGATCACGAAGCGTTTGGAGGTGGCGTTCCGGCCGGAGGCCAGGGCTGACAGGTGGGAACAGTTCCTCCGGGAGGTGTTTCCGAACCACCCGGAGATGCCTTCGTTCGTCCAACGCCTTACGGGCTACGGGATCACTGGCTACACGAGTGAGCAGCTGTTCGTGATTCATCACGGAGGTGGCAAGAACGGCAAGACCGTGTACACGTCGACGACGAGCCACGTCTTCAAGGGCGTCGTGCAGAACAGCGAGTTCACGACGTTCGAGAAGACGCCGGAGGAGGGAGCACCGTCCCCGGGGCTCGCCCGCCTACGTGGCTATCGCATGGTGCTGGCATCGGAGAGTGAGAAGTATGCACGGCTTGCGGAACCGCTCATCAAGCGCCTGACTGGCGATGGCAACATCATCACCACTCGCTTCTTGCACCAGAACCTGTTCTCTTACCGCCCACAGTTCCTCCTTCAAGTGGAGACGAACTACAAGCCGGCCATCCTGAGTCAGGACTACGGCATTTGGAGGCGTGTCAAGCTCATCCCGTGGGAGGCCGTGTTCGACGGTCCGAAGCAGGATCCGCAGCTCCAGGCGAAGCTCAGGGCGGAGTCGGAGGGCATCCTCGCGTGGGCCGTTCGAGGCTCCGTCGAATGGTTCGCACACGGACTGAATGAGCCCGCGTCGGTGTCGGCGGCTACGACGGCGTACCGCGAGTCCGAAGACCGGCTCCAGGAGTTCCTCAACGCCTGCACCGTCCGCGAGGACGACGCCCGAGTTGCTCCAATGGCCATCCGTCGGACCTACGCGGAATGGGCGGAGGACGCAGGACTCGACCGCAAGGAGAAGCTGTCGGGATGGGCGCTTGCCGTCGAGTTGGAGAGCCGCGGGTTCAAGAAAGACAAGCGCAAGGGGGCATGGGGCTTCAACGGCCTCCGGCTCATGACGGACGACGAGCGGGCCTCTGCTAGTCGACTTGCGGAGGTCGACGACGGCTCTTCCGACCAGCCGGCCGACACAGACATCTTCGGGCAGACAAAGGAGGCAGCGTGAAGTACTTCCCCTACACCATCGCGGGTGAAGAGACGATGACCCGCGTCCCCGAGACGGCCGCGGATCTCGACGAGTTCCGGCGGTGGACGGAGCGCAAGGCGTCGGCCGGCGAGATGACCGGTGCGGACACGGAGACCACAGGGCTCGACACCTTCTCCCCGACGTACCGCCTCCGCACTGCCCAGTTCGGCGACAAGCGGGACGCGTGGGTCATCCAGACCGAAGTGTCCGACCGCAACGCGGAGGCTGCCCGATGGGCGTTCGACGTGCTGCCTCGACTCGTCTTCCACAACGCCACCTTCGACATGCTCGTCCTGGATCGGCATCTTGACGTGCCCTTGGGAGCGATGGCCCCCAAGGTGACCGACTCGAAGATTATCGCCCATCTGTTCGATTCGCGACCCCGGCACGAAGGCGGATACGGGCTGCGCCTTAAGGAGCTCTGCGCGAAGGACGTTGACCCGTCGGCACCGGACACGCAGGAAGACCTCACTGCCGTCTTCCGGTCCATCGGGGAGACGAAGGCCACGGGGTGGCGGAAGATCGACATCAACCACCCCACCTACCTCCAGTACGCCGGACTTGACGCGATCCTTGTGTCCCGGTGGCTGCCAGTCGGGGAGGAGCGACTCCGCAAGGTCGGTGTCCGTCAGGCACTGGTGGACTTCGAGCACCGTGTGCTGTACATCTGCGCGCTCATGGAGCGCCGGGGGATGCTCGTCGATCAGGAGTACGTGCGTGGCCTCGTCGACCAACTCGGGGACGAGGCACAGCTCCACGCCGGCAAGGCTGCGAAGTACGGCGTCACGTCGGTCAACGCTCCGAAGCAGGTCTCTGCGGCTCTCATAGGCATGGGGGAGAAGCTGACCGAGACCACTGACAGTGGCGCCCTGAAGGTGGACAAGTCCGTCTTGCTCGACCTGGCGGACCTTGACCAGCAGTGGCAGCCACGCGGGGCGCGGACGCCGAACCCTCTTGCGGACGCCGTCCTCCGCAGTAAGCGGGCGGGGAAGTGGCGGACGTCGTACGGCCTCGTCATGCGCGACGACCTCGACGTCAACGGGCGGCTTCACGCGAAGATCAACGGTCTTCAGGCGCGGACGGCGCGGATGTCCATCTCGGGCTTCCCAGCGCAGCAGCTCCCGTCGTCTGACTGGCGCGTACGGCGGGGAATCCTGGCTGATCCGGGACACCGAATCTTCTCCGTGGACTATTCCGCAGTCGAGATGCGCGTCCTGGCGGCCCTGGCGGACGAAACGACGATGAAGCGTGCCATCGCAGCGGGGCGCGACCTCCACGACTTCACCGCAGAGCTCATCTGGGGGCCCGACTTCACGAAGGCGCACCGCAAGATGGGTAAGGGCGTCGGGTTCGGCAAGGTCTATGGAGGCGGAGCGACGACGTTGTCCCGCCAGACCGGTGCGCCCATAGCCGAAGTGAAGGTTGCCATTGCGGCGTATGACCGGGTGTACCCCGGCATCAAGCGGTACGCGAACCGGGTGCAGCGACAAGCGCGCGCGAACGGCTTCGTCGTCATCACGCCGACGGGCCGACGCGTTCCGCTGGACCGTGACCGGGTCTACGCAGCGACCAACTACGCAGTTCAGTCGACGGCTCGTGACGTCCTCTGTCAGGCGCTGCTCAACATGCATGACCTTGGCCTGACGGAGTACCTCCTCCTCCCGATCCATGACGAATGCCTCGGGTCGGCCCCGGTCGACGTGGTGGAGGACGTGGCGAAGGCGGTCGGGGAGGCCATGCGGATGGACTTCTTCGGCGTGCCGCTCGACACGGACCCGGAGGTCGGTGGCCGGTCATGGGGGTCGCTGTACATGAAGACCCCTGACGGTAAGTACGACCACGCACTCCGCACCCGGGAGGACGAGTGGTACGCGAGCGTCGGGCTAGCCGCGTGACGCCCGTACGGCCTGCGCCACCAAGCTCCGTCCGCTTGACGGCAGTTGGCCGCACGGTGGCGGGATTCCGTCCCTCTGCTGTGCGGCCCGTGCCTCGTCCCATCCTGGCCACGCCCTCTCTCCGGACCCCGGAACCGCCCCTTCACCCCTCCCGCCGTGACGCTCTGCGACGGTGGGAGGAGGCGGAGGAGTGGTCATGCGTCTACTGTGACGCCGCATTCGGGCAAAAGGTTGTAGCGGAGGTGGACCATGTTCGTCCGCTTGCGACAGGTGGTCTTCACGAGTGGTCCAACCTCGCTCCGTCGTGTGCATGGTGCAACCGGATGAAGTCTGATCGGGACGTCACGGAATGGCTGTCACAAACCCAAGGTCAGAGCTTCACAGCTGACGACCAGTCGGTCACGTAGCGACATCTGACACCCCTTCGACACCTGCACACATCGTTCACAACGTAACAGCTTCATAACGGTGGATGATCCGCTTCCGTGCTGTGTCGGTCGACATAACCCCAGGTGAAGTCGTCTTACCGTAAGAAACCGGTTAGATGCCCGGGTATTCGGAAACGGTCAAAGCCACCCAATCCAGGCCAATGGCTGGACTTGTTCCGGCCGCATGGCAATTGCCCGCGGAGGTTTGGTGACCTACAGTCCTGATCACGTCGCAGACGGACAACTAGTCGCACTTCTGGACGCACTTGATCGAGCGTCTTCAGAGCTCCGGCAGTTCGCTTACGCCTACGGCGACGCAGTTACCATGCCGGCTCGCCGACGGGCCGGAGTGGATGCGGACGGGGGACGTCGCGCAAGCGGACCATCCCGCCCGACGGAAGCCGTGGCGCTCGACGAGTGCCGTGGCGCTCTTCACGAAGAACTGAAGAACGGCGTCGAGCAACTCCCCTACGCGATAGCGGTAGTTCGAGGCGTCACCGCATCCATGGATCGAGCTCTCGCCCGGTGGGAGGGGGAGAGTCCCGATCCGGCAGTTCAGGGGGAACGTTGATCGTACTCACAGGACCGCAAGGCACCGACGAAGAGGCGGAGTTCCTGGCGGAGATGGCAGGCTTCTATGGCGCCGTCCCCGCGTACGACGTGGAGGGCGACTGGGCGACGGCATCGGCGCTCTACTGCCTCACCGGGTGGGAGAAGTGCCCCCATGCCGTTGCCGACGTGACGATAGCTGAGGCCTGCGGACTGGACATCTTCAACCTCGCCGCCTGATCAGCGTCAGTCGACTGGCACTGGTAGCCCCCGTTCCGACGCGGGACGGGGGCTTTCGTTTACCTCAAAACGTGTGTGACCCACATCACAAAAGTCGACTGATACATCTGGTCGTCTGCGCCCCATTACGTAAGTACAAGAGCCACTCACACAGGAGACAGCATGAGCCGAGTCACCGTCACGGACGAGCAGATCAAGGACGCGCAAGCCGGCGACTCCGACGCCATGTGGGCGGTCATCGAAGCCTTCGACCCCATGCTGAAGAGCATGATCCGGTCGTCGGCCCCGGGGGCGACCCGGGAGGACGAGGAGGATCTCCTCCAGGAGGCGCGGGCCGTCCTGATCCAGCACGTTCACGACTACGACTCGGACGCCTCGTCCGCCAAGCTGACGAGCTTCGTGTTCCAGGCCGCTCGCCGACGGATCCGCGAGGAGCACGTACGCAACACGACGGCGCTGAGCATCGACCCGTCGGCCGCCCTGCGTGTGCGACGTGCGCTGTGGGAGGCGGACGGGGACGTCGAGACGGCATGGCTGGCCCTGTCCGGCGCTGAGCTGGGTAAGGGGCGCATGGAGCGGGAGCGCTTCCTCGCCACCGTGGAGGCACTGGCGGGAACGGAGAGCTTCGATCGCGTCGTGGACGACCGTGGTGACCGGAACGGCGCGAACGACAATCTGACTCTGGCCGACGTCATCGCCGACCCCGAATCCGACGTGACCATCCCCCTGGAACGCAGGGACTACGCCCGGTGGCTCATGACGCAGATCTCACAGCGCAAGTCCTACGCACTCCGCGCCTTCTACGGCGTCGGCATGGAGCCGCTCCCCGACGCTGAGGTGGCCGGCCATCTCGGTGTCTCCCGTCCCGTCCTGCGCATGCTGCGCATCCGGGGCTGCGAGAGTGCCCGTCGCGTGGCGTCCGTGAGTAGTCACGTGAACAGCGTGATCTCGTCGGCCCCGATAGCCGCAGCAGCGTAAGCAACTCACTCCCTACTCGAACCGGAGCGACAACCATGAACCGACTTCCCTCCCTCGACGACTACGACCTCCAGGGCATCCGCCCCGACGAGGCTGCCCTCTGGGGCGACGACGTGTTGTACGCGGTGGAGGACCGGAGCGACTCAATGCCGCTCGAAGGTTTCTTCATCGAGATCCTCTGACCGACCAGCGCAAGTCGACTGACGCTAGTACCTGACACTGAGGAGAGAACATGACCAAGAACAAGCTCACCTGCAACGAGGACGCGAACGACTACATGGTCGCCGAGCGTTCGGGCGGTGAGATCGCCCTTCGGGCCTACCGCCACAATGAATTCGAGGTCTCTGCCTACGCGGACCTCACCAACGCCCGCACCTTCGCCCGCGGCATCCTCGCCCTGGCCGACGAGATCGACGGGGGAGAGAAGCCGGCGGAGGAGGTGAAGGAAGCCGTACTTCCCGGCATCGGCACCCGCTACACAATCACCCGAACCGGACTGAACAGTGCAACTGTGGGTCGCGGTGACGTGGTCGAGGTCGTGTCACACCATGTCGGCTACTTCGAAGTACAGACGATCGGCGACGACACGTTGTGGTACTTCAACCCCACGCACATCGGCAACGGCCTGGAGCTCGTCACCGAGGCCGCCCCGACGCGAACCCCGCAGGTGGGTGACAAGGTCCGCGTCCTCCGCGCCACCTTCGCGGAGTGGGCCCACGGCGAGACGGGCACGGTGACGTCCACCTCCGAGAACTGGCGGGAGTGGAGGGGCGACATGCACCCGTACAACGTGGAGATGGAGCAGGGTGGGAACATCCACGTCGCGGAGCTGGAGCTCGTCGACGAGCCGAAGGACGAGCCGGCCGACGAAACGCCCTGCACGCGCGACGATCTCGCCACGCGAGCCGCGGAGCTCTTGTACGGCACGGACTACACCGCCACCGACGTCATCGCCCTGGCCCGCTTCCTGGCCGGCGAGTAACGCAAGTCGACTGACGTTCCTCCGCCACAGGGACTTGTGTCGACCGACACGACTGTGCCATAGTCATCACATCGCAAGGCACTGACGCAGAGGGGCGCTCCATACGGGGCGCCCCGGGGGAGGGGACGAGATGCAGGCAGAGCCGGTCGGGTTCGGTGATGTGAGCGTTGGTGACCGGCTCACCTTCACCACCCGAGACAACGGATACGGCGGGTCCGGCGACCTGATCGACCGTACGGGAACCGTTACTGCAATCACGGCCAAGACCGTGACCGTGCGACTGGACAACCCGAGCCCTGTCCGGGTCTTCGAGGGCGGAAAAAGCCGCACTTACGGCCTCACCGCCCGCCTGCGCGCTGCTGACTGGTATGGCCGTAGCGTCCGTCGAACCGCCTAGGGGAACTGACGTGGACGACGGATACGACACCTGCGCTTACTGCGGGTGGGCCGGCAAGCTTCGTCAGGACGGCACGATGCGGAAGCACCGCGAGCGTGCCGACTCCGGACGTATCGGAGTGACCGGATCCCTCCCTCAAGACCCGAACGCGCCCTTCTGCAAGGGGAGCGGCGCGGAGCCATGGAAGGTCGGTCTGCCAGACGACTACGAGGTGCCAGCGGCGAACCAGTACGGCGGGTTTGGTCGGCACTGAACCCCTAATAGCCGAAACGCCCTCCGGGGCGTCCGCGGGGCATGGCCTACCCGCGCTGAGGAGGCAGGCCGTAGGAGGAGACATGAAGGTCAAGGCGATGAAGCGGACGTTCCTCCGCACGCACCGGTACGGCATGGTCCGGCAGCTCGATGAGAAGCGCACGCGCGGTGCGGAGCGCAACGTCCGGAGCCCGCAGGGCAGGGAGTTGCTCGCGTCGAACATGGTCTACCGCAAGCGCTACGCCTAGCAACACGCCCCGCAGAGGCACACGCCCAACCACCCGGCACCCCCCCAGTGCCGGCGGGCGCGCGGTTCGAATCCGCGGCGGGGCACGAACGGGCCCGGTAGGTGGCCGGAGCGCAATCCCTGCGTCGAGACGCAGGGACCGCAGAACGTCACCTAGGCCGATATGCCGGGGAGCGGGGCGGTAACCCGCACTTAAGAGCTCACAAGCACACTGAGGAGGAGAGCCGTATGGGGTTCCGCAAGTTGCCGCGCGTCACCATGGTTGCTCAGTGGACGTCCCCCACGGGGGCGCTGCGCATGTACCGAGTCAGGGGAATGGGGGTCATGTGGCTGGTCACCTGGCCGTCGGGGAAGGTCGACTTCATGGGAAGCCAGACCCCGACACTGTTCGCCTTGTTCACCGACGTCGTGGAGTTCCTGGGGCTCTGGAGCGAGTATGACGCGCTCCTTGTGGACGCGGCTCGGAAGACGAGCGCGTGATGGACCACGAAGCGTGGCGCGTCGTCCTCGCCTGGACTCTCGTCTGTCTGGCCGGCCTGGCGTTCTGGGCTGGCATCGTCCTGGCCGTTCGTTCCTGGTTCTGAGGAGGAGTCATGATCTACAAGCCCGGAGACGGCACCAGAGTGCGAGTCACGCGCGAAGGCGATGCCCTCAGGTTCGAGACCTACCGCTACAACCCCATGAAGGAGACGCTGAACGTCGAGCTCCTGAGCGGCGAGGAGGCGAAGGACCGCCTCGCGGTCCTGAAGGTCGCCGACGGCATCCGCTTCGCCCAGGAGTACGGTGGCCGGCCCCGCATCAACTCGCCGCAGACGCTCGACGTCACCGCCCGCCAGATACGCCCCGGCGACGTCTTCGTCCTTCACACGCACCTGCGGGTTGCCGAGAGTCCCGCCTTCCCCGCGGCCAGGAACCACGTCCACATCCGGTTCGTCGGGGGAGGAGACGCCACCATCGGCGCCGACTACCCGCTGACCGTCACGCGCAGCGTGAGCGACCCGCAGTGTTCCGCCTGACGTTCGAGAACGGCCCCTCCGTGCTCGTCGACGAGGACGCGCGGCTTCACTTCCTCCTCCAGGCTCAGCGCCAGGGCGACGAGGTGACGCGGGTCCGCGGAGGGCACGTGGTCAGCCGGGGCGGGAAGCGGCCGGCGGTTGCGGCGCTGATCGTGGAGGCAACGTGAGTCGACTTGCGTTGGTCGGACGATGGGGGTTGTGTCGGTCGACACGACTATGTCATAGTCATCTCGACGCGAGGGACACACGGTCCCTCCCCAACCTCCCCGGAGGTTCCCATGAACGCCACGACCGCCACCATCGAGGCCGGCACCATCGTTCGCGCCCCGCGCGTCGTGGCGATGGAGAACACCGGGGTCCGTAAGGGTGTCGTCGTCGACACCTTCGGTGACTCCGCCTACCTCGTGTGGTTCTACGGGACCGGCGACGCGAAGACGGAGACCCGTCTCGTCATGAAGCGCGAGATGGAGGCGGAGGGCACCATCGACGACATGTCGGAGCGCATGCTCTCGCGCATCATCAACGGCGCCGACGAGTGGGGCGCCACCCGAACCCTGGGGTTCAAGGCCGACCGCCTCCGCGCGCAGAAGCGCAACGCACGTCGGAGCTACTGAGCCCCCGCTGAGCCCCTGTCAATTACGGTGACAGGGGCTCCAATACACCAGCCACTCACGAACCACGCACACTGACGAGGAGCCATGAGAGCCAACCTGCGTGACCCGCTGCTGATCCAGGCCGTCATAGCCGCCGCTCTGTCCTTCGCCCATATCCACGACGTCGCGGAGGCTGCCGGACAGACGGGTTGGAAGGCGTGGGCCTACCCGGTGAGCGTTGACCTCTTGCTGGTCATGGCGTGGAAGCAGATCCGGGAGGCCGCCGAGGGGGAGTCGACAAGGGCGCCCCGGGTGTGGTTCTTCCTGTCTCTCGCGGCGTCCATGGGCGCCAACATTGCGACGTCCGGCGTCGTCGACCTGGAGCACGCGCCGACGGCACTCCGCATCCTCGTCGCCGGCTGGCCCGTGCTCGCGTTCTTCGGTGGCTCGCTCCTCGTCCACTCGCGTAAGGCACACACGGCCGACGAGGGGGCACAGGAGGCCACTGGAGCGCCTGTGGGGGAGTCGGTGGAGGAAGAGGTCACGGAGCCCGTGAACGTCGCTCAGAAGCCCGTTCTCGTCACGTACCGGGAGGCTGCTGACCTCGTCGGCGTCGACCCCGTGACGATCCGCGGTGCTGCCAACGGTGACCGTCCCCGCCTCACCAAGCACACCACCGTCAACGGGCCGCGGGTCGACCTGGACGAGGTCCGTGGCCTGTACAACCTGCGCCCCGTGGGCGCGTGAGGAGATGACGATGAAGATCGAGTACCGAGATTCCACGGACGCGCCGTACACCGTCGAGACTTCCGGCCCCGACCAGTCGTACCCGTGGATGAAGCCTGGCGTCGTCTACGACTTCGGATCTGCGTCGGACGAGTACGGCCCTGACGAGTACACCCCCGCGCAGGCGCGCGAGCTTGCCGCTGCTCTCCTCCGCGCGGCCGACGAGGCGGAGGGGCGGGAGCCGAACGAAGGCGACCGTGACCTCCTGGACTTCTTTGCGCGGACCGGGTGGGACGGAACGGCCCTGGTCGCTGCCCACCGTCAGCACGTCCGTGATGAGGTGGCTGCGGATCTGGAGGCCATGGACGGGACCAACCTGGGGATGAGCCTTACCCGGCAGCATGCCATGAACGTCGCCCGAAACGGGCTCCGTCCCGAGGACACGCAGCACGGAACCGGTCGGCGTACCCTGACCCCATGACCTCCCAGACCGGCCCCTGTACCAAGTGCCACCAGCCGACAATCCGCTACGGCATCGGCGGCAACCCCCTCTGCCCCGAGTGCCTGGCCCCGGTCGTGGCCGGCAGGTCGAAGAGGAAGCCGTAACACCACACAGCCCCCGCCGGGATGATCCGGCGGGGGCCTTTTGCGTTGTGCGTCAGGCCAGATCGCCGCTCTTCAGGGCGTCGACGAAGGCGCCCCATCCGGGGTCACCGAACACGACGGCAGGACCCGCGGGCACCTTGCTGTCACGGACGGGGAGAGCCGCAGGGAGGGCGCCGCGGGCCACCTCCACGCAGTTGTTGTTACCACCGCTGTACGACGACTTCGACCACGCGAAGCCGGACGCGGATGCGTCGTTGATCCTGGTCATTGGGTGTTGTCCTTCAAGGTTGCAATGAGGTCGGCTGATTGGTCGAACGGGAGGGCCGCCGCTCTCAAGTGCTCAAAGGCCGTCCCGTACCGACTCACCTCCGCAGCGTCCTCTACATAGAGTGCCGACGTCAGATGCTCCAGGAGGACGACGTCGAGAGCAGACGTCTCCGGGAACCCGACGACGGCGAAACTCCCGCTCATGCCCACGTGAGGTGGTGCGTCAAGCGGAAGAACCTGTATCGATACGTGCGGAAGCCTGGCAATGTCTAGCAGCTTCTGAAGCTGCTCAGTCATCATCTGTGGGGCGCTGGCCACCCTGGGGCGGAGCGCTGCTTCATGGATGACGGCCCACAGATGGAGGGGGTCGGGCCGGGTAAGCACGGCCTGGCGCGCCATGCGGACTTCGACGAGCGCATCAACCTCGCCGTCGGTCGACGTCATGTTGATCGCCTTGATCGTCGCGCGTGCGTACGAGGAGGTCTGAAGGAGTCCCGGGATGAGCGTCGACTCGAAGGTCCGCATGTTGACGGCGACGGACTCAAGACTGATCAAGTCCGCGTAGGCCGGCGAGATGATGTCGGCGTAGGTCTGCCACCACCCGCGCTTGCGGCCGTCTCGGGCAAGGGCGTGGAGGGCATCGCGACGGTCGGCCCCGGTGACGTCGTAGAGGTCGAGGAGAGCGTCAAGATCGGGCGGCTTGACCCCGAGGCGTCCGGACTCGACACGGCTCACCTTCGACTTGGGCAGCCCCGTCCGGTCCGTGACGTCTTCGAGCTTCAGCCCGGCCGTCTCACGCAGTTGGCGCAACTCCGATCCAAGTCGTCTCGCTCGAACTGTCGGCTCTGGCATCGCACCCCCTTCTGTACCCATTCTTCGCACCCTGTCGGCGTGTGGCTACAGCTTTCCACAGTGAGTGATCGAGCACAGCGAGGAGATTGCAATTTTGCTGTTTTCTCTGTCGGGTTGCATTCCCGGGCCGATACTGGCCACACTAGACGTGCCATTCCGCGCACGGCGAGTGACGGAACACGGTCTGTGTGGTGCTGTCGTGTGCCTGATTACGGGAGGTGGAGGGATGGCGTTAGAGAAAGTCCTGAGATCGGTGCCGGTCCATCGTTCTGACCCGACGACGTGCCGCCCTCCCGAGCCTGATTCGGGGTGCCAGGTGTGTGCAGGGTTTCAGCGCCAGATCGATGCCGCGAGCGACCCGCACTCCCCTGATTACAACCCGTCGGCCGCCCTCGACTTCCGCATTCTGATGGGCCGGCACAAGGTCGAGGAGGGGGAGAAGTGACAACGCGCACCAACCCCTTCCCGACCGTCCTCTCGCAGTCGGAGCTGGACGAGATCAAGCCGCGCGTGTGGGCCGAGTGCGCCCAGTGCGTGGAGATCCGGAACCCCGCCGACAGCGAGGAGCCGACGGACTACGCGGCGTGGGCGACGGAGCACGTACGGCAGCACCCGACGCACGACCGGTTCCGTCTCGTCACCTCGAAGGGGTTCAGCGTGCCCCCGAGGCTGAATCGGCCCTAGAGACCCGTGGCCGGCGCCTGTGCGTCGACCACGGAGGGCGCAGCGGGGGTGGCTCGGGTAGAGGCTGATGAGGTCGGCTGTCTCCCCACACCCCCGCTAGCGTCCCAAAGCCCTCCCCGCTCCATACCCCCGCCGACGGAGCGGGGAGGCGCCCGCGACTTCTCGTCCTCCAGCGCCGGGCAGCTCAGGAGGACGAGGCACCGCCCGTCGGAGGAGTCCTGGAGTCACAGGACTGCCCGGGGCGGTACGGGCCCCGCTCACCGGTTCTTCGGAGCTGGTGAGCGGGGCTTCGGTGTGTCCGGCGTCACACGTTGCAGATGTCGGTACCCACGGTGAACACAGCATCCTGAGGCAGGATCCCGACATGCGCAGGTTCAACCAGTACGACAAC
>NZ_JBVJND010000050.1:0-56033 GCF_055583825.1 Streptomyces sp. NPDC104367
GTTGTCGTTCACTCGCTCACCTTCCGCCGCATCGCCTTGTCCGTGTCGTACAGCTCGATTTCCGCCTCGGTCAGGTCGAGGCGGGCCGGGGCCCCGGCCCGGGTGCCGATCTTGATCAAGTACTTGCCCCGGCCGGGGTGGCGCTGGTTGGTTCCGTCCACGCCCGTGATGCTCGGCGCGGACCAGGAGGCCACGAGGCTCTGTTCCTCGGAGGTGAGGGGCCGTTGGGCGTTGACGCGCTCCAGCTCGCCCGCCGACAGCGCGCCCAGGATGAGCGAGTCGCACCGGTCCATCAGGCCCAAGGCCTTGGCACGATCCTCCGGGTTCGGCAGCGACTCGGGGTCGCGCAGACTATGCGTGACCATGATCGTCACCTCACCTTTGTTCCGGTTGAGGCGGGTCATGCCGTCCATGGCCTCCACCATCCCCGGCCCGGCCCGCAGGGCTCTCCACATCTCATCGAGCGGCAGCACCAACGGGCGGTCCATCATGCCCAGGGCCCTGGCGGAGTCGATGGCGCCGTACGCGTACGACCAGGTCGCCAACAGGCCCGCGGCCACGACCTGATCACCGGCCGTCAGGAGCGCTGACAGGTCCACGCTCACGGCCGGGGCGTCCAGGTTGAGCGGCTGTGTGGTCGGGCCGTCGAACAGACCGGCCAACGGGCCCTGACACAGGTTCTCCAGCGCCAGCGTGACCTCCCGGACCAGCGACCGGTAGTCGTCCACGTTGTCCACGAGCAGCTTGTTCCACAGCTCTTTGGGACCCTCCCGCAGGACCCGCACCACGTCCGGGATCACCGGGTCATCGGCCAGGGCCTCGGAGACCCGTTCTACCGCCGCGCCCACCACGTTGGCCTCGGGCGCCGTGGGCCGCCGGCCGAGGCCGTGCGGGGTGGCGAGGAGGGCATGGAGCAGGTCGGCCCGGCGTCCGTTGATCTCCGCTTGCAGGACCCTTTGCTGTTCCTCGGGCATCAGGTGCAGCCGGCGCCGCAGGGGCCCGGAGTCGAGCGGGTTGAGCCGGTCGAGGCCTCGGCCGATGCGGACGACCTGGCCGCCGAGCCCCCGCACCAGGGGCGCGTACTCGCCCTTGACGTCGCCGGGGACCACGATCATCGAGCCGTACGAGGAGTACACGAGCGCGATGCGTTTGGTGATCGCGGACTTCCCGGCGCCGGGCTGAGCCATGATCCAAACGCCGGGGTTCTGGACGAGCCGCCCGACCCAGCCCTGAGGGTCGAAGCACACCATTTCGCGGGTGAGCAGGTCGGTGCCGACCGGCACCCCCTCGGCCGGCAGCGGGGCCCCCAGGACGAAGGGGAACAGGCCGGCTACCTCGGTTGTGGTGCCGAGGTAGACCGCGCCACGGTCGGTGTGCGGACTGCGCCCGGACCCGGCTCCGCGCCAGCCTCGGCGCGGAGCGATCACCTTTCCGTTCAGCCGCCACGCGGTAGGCTCCGCCTCGGCGGTCCCGGCTTCCTCATAAAGCCGGGACCGCTGTGCGTCCTGCGCCGGGCGGTTCTTTCGCCTGATCATCAGTTCCTTTCTGGGGTCAGGGTCAGGCGAGCGGGTGCACGCCGACCGGCAGGCCCGCCACGAACGCGGCGGCCTGGCCGCCGTATGCGTACCGGAACCGCAGGCCACCGGCCCGCTTTGCGATCTGCTCGACCTCCCGCCGGGCGGCGGTGAGGTCTGCCGGGTTGGTCACGGTCGTGGTGATGTAGATCGTCCACTGTGTGAAGCCGGCGCCGTACGCTTCCTGTTCGGCGTTGCGCTCGGCGGCCGCCGCGTCGGCCCGCTCGCGGCGGGTGGTGGTGCGCTGCGAGCGGCGGCGGTACTCCTCCCGGGCGTCGGAGGCGTTCAGTTCGCGCTCCACCACCGCGGCCGCTTCCTCGGTCGGCAGGACGCGGTACCCGATGGTGATCCGCCGCACGAACTTGCCCGGCGCCATCAGCGGCAACAGCACGTCGTACGTCACCGGCTTGCGGGGAGCCTCCCGCAGCACCCAGGACACGGACACGGCGCCATCGTGGCGGTAGTCGGTCCATCCGTCCTCGGCGGCCGCCGGCCCCGCATCATCCCAGTTCAGCGCTTCCATGTCCTTTTCGGAGGCGTCCGCGTCCTCGGGCCGGAACGCACCCCTGACGAGGCGGATGAGATCCGTGTCCGTGGCCCGCCGCAGCACGTCCGCGCCCGCTCCGGTCAGGTCGACGCCATCGAGCCGCCGCAGCGTCTCGGCCGCCGCTTCCTCCGGGGAGGCGGGGCGGTCGACCGCCCGGCCCGGCGAGGTCACGAGGGTGAGCCACGCCGCCAGTTGCGTACTGGCACGCGGCGCACTCCTGACGAGTTCCGTCACCGTGGCCCTGGCCAGGTCCGGCGACTTGCTGTCGACCCGCCCCCGCACGTGATCGCCCAGCGCCGTGCCCGAGGCCGGGGTGATCTGGAGTGTCACCGTGGCCGCGTCCACGCTGTCCTCATTGGCGAGCGCGGCCAGCGCGTCCCCCCAGCTCGCCACGTTGGCGTTCACCTGGGAGCGGTTGGCCAGCAGCGCGCCGCCCGGCGACAGCAGGAGCGTGGCCGCCATCTGGCCCGTCGCCTGATTCCAGATCAGGCCCGCCCGTCCCCCGCCGGAGTCCTCCACTTGCAGGAGCTTGGTCGGCGCCAGCACGCCCGGCAGGTCCAGTGCCTTGGGGTGCGGCAGGTACAGACCGCGATAGCTGGTCTCTCCCCGCCAGGCCGCCCACTGCCAGCGTGCCCGGCCCATCATCAGGTCCAGCAGCGGCATTCCGTGCCGCTGCCAGCAGGCCAGCACGATGACCACCAGGGCGATGGGCCCGGACACCAGGACGGTGCGCAGCCCCGCCGCGTTGGCGATCAGGATCGGCACGATGATGCTGGTGACGATGACGAGCGTCTGCCCGCCGTTGAGAAGACCGATCCCGAGGGAGCGGGACCGGCGCCACCCGCCGTACAGGCGGGGAGGCTGTTCCGTGGCCGACATGCTTACTGCCCTCCGTTGTTGTGGCCGGGACCGCGGGCCCCGTTGTGTCCGGCCTCGGACGCGCGGACGGCGATCGTCACGCCGTTGCCTGCCGAGTTGTTCGCGGCACCGGCAGCCGAGCCGCCGCCCGCACTCGCGCCGGCACCGGCCGGAGCCGATCCGCCGTCCCGGCCCTGGCCGTCGCGTCCGCCCGCAGACCGGCTGTCGGGGCCGCCTTGCTGCTGCGGGACACCGCCTTGCTGGCCGCCCATGGCGCCGCCGGCCGTGTCCACGGCCCCCTTGGCCGCCTGCACAGCCGCCAGGGAGGGGTTTGCCCCAGCAGCCCCGTTGGGCCCGCCAGTGGGGTTGATCTTGTCCATCTGCTGTGCGTGCTTCGTGGCGGTCGTCGGGGAATCCTTGCCGTCGCTCTTGCCGAACTTGTCCATCAGTCCGGCCACGCCACCGGCCGCAGACAGGGCATTGGCGAAACCGCCGCTCGAAGCCCCGGCCATGGAGGCACCCAGAGGCGCGAACAGCGCCAGGAGGTACTTCAGCGCGAAGACGGACAGGACCAGGGTCACCAAGCCTCTGAACCAGTCCACGAATTCGTCACCGTTGGCGACTTCAACGAACCCGGCCGAGATGATCAGCGCGGCCGCAGGCTTGTAGACGATCACGACGCCGATACTCGTGTAGATCCGTGGGAGCCACTGCTTTGCCTTTTCTCCGCCGATCTGCCCCGCGCCCGCAATCGGCAGCATCAGGGACTGCACCGGGATTGCCGCCTGGCGGAGGAAGTTCAGCACGAATTGAGCGCCGCCGACCAGGAAGACAATGCACGCCATGACCAGCAGGCCCATGGGATTGAAGCCCTGCGGCAGCAGCATGGCCACCACGCGGTCCGTGAGTTTGTCATCCCCTTGGAACGCCACATTGATAATCGCCGACGTGAGCTGATCCGAGGCGATCAGCAGAGAGTCGATGACGGTGACGCCCAGCACGCACACCAACACGTTGATGACGAGGCCCTGGAGCGCGTCAGCCAGTGGCTTTCCCTTGCGCTGGACCATGGCCCGGATGCCTTGCATCATCACCAGGAGAATGGCGATCATTTCGCCGACGCCGAGCATGATGGCTTGCAGCGAGAATGTGACTGTCGAGCCGTCAGGCATTTTCCCTGTCTGGGAGTCCGTGACTCCGGAGTCCTTTACCTGAATGCTCGGAGTCGTCAGCCACCAGGTGAGCCCGACTTTGAGCATCTGGGTCACGAATTCGGACATGCCGTCAGCCATGGGTTTGACGACCGTGCTTGTGAGGGCATCCGAAACGGCCGCTGTGGCCTTTGGCGCGACGACCTTTCCGGCGACACAGGCCGCACTTCCCAGACCGCCGAGAGGCGGCGTCAGCACGGCGTTACAGGCCACGTCCCACCAGCCGATGCCGTCGGCGAGTGGCCGGGCGGGAACGGACGCCGGTACGGCGGCCGCCACGGAGGCGGGCGCGACAGCGGGTGCCACGGCGGGCACGGCCCCGGCCGGAGTCGCCGCCATCGCCGGGGCAGCGGCAGGCAGCAGCAGCGCCAGGACCACGGCGACGAACAGGCCGCGCAACGTCCTCATCGCGTGTCCCCTTCCTGGAGGGCGGACCATCCGGCGGTGTTGAAGCCGGCGGTGCCCAGGTCGGACGGGTCGGGGCTGGTCTGCGGGGCGCCTGTCTTGGAGTGCCAGTCGTTCGCGGTCCATACGTAGGTGTTCGTAGTCGCCAGGAGCTGAGTCTTTTCGGCCGTGCCGCTGCCGGGGGTGTAGACGACCCGCGCGAGGACGGACACCGTCACCGAGTCGGCGGAGGACGCCGTGTACTGCACGCCGATGACGAAGACGTTCATGTGGGCCCCGGAGGGCAGGGCGCCGGTTCCGGGCACGCCCGCGCTCAGGCGTGAGCTGGTGGTGGACTGCCGCGCCTCTTGCTGCACGGTGGCCGCCTCGGAGGGCACGGCGTACACGGCGGCGGCCGTCGCGGCGGCATCGGGGTCCCAGGTCCAGCCGTAGCGGACGCTGGACACGGCGGCAGCGGCAGCGCCCTCGGGGGTGTGCCCGAACTGGACCGGCAGCCCGCTCTTCTTGCTCTTGCCGGAGGGCAGGACCGCCCACTTCTGCGGCGCGACGTATCCGCCGTCCGAGGACTGCGTGGGCAGCGGCGAGGCCGAGGCGGACGAGGAGGCCGCCGCCGACGAGGAGGGACCCGGGGAGGCGGAGGGGGATCCGCCGTGGTTGACCGCCAGGGCGACCACCACGCCCGCCAGGGCCACGATCACGCCGCCGGCGGCGAACAGCAGCCGGCGCATACGCCGGGCCGCCGCGCGTTGCAGGTCGAGGGTCATCGGGTCAGCCGCCCATCAGCGCGGTGACGATGCTCACCGAGAGCGTGACGATCGAGCCGCCCGCGATGACCCACACCAGGCCGCTCGCGCCCTCGGCCGCCAGGTGGGACCGGTTGCGGCGGCCGACCATCATCATCACGCCGCAGGCGATGAGGCCCATCACCCCGGCGAACATGCCGATGTACTTCGCCCACGAGATCCAGTCGGAGAAGGTCCCTCCCATCCCGGGCGGGGTGGCCGGGGCCGGGTTGGGGAGACCGTCCGCCAGGACCGTCACGTGGTGCAGATCGAGCACGATGTTTCCTTCCATCAGTCGGAGAAGCCGAGGCAGGCCCGCAGGTTGCGACCGGCCTTGGACACCGGAGCGTGCGTCAGGGCCTCGGCGGGATCGTCAACCAGCCGCAGCCGGTAGAGGTACGGCACATGGGCGATGCCCAGGGTGCGCGTGGCCACGGTCCGCAGCCGGTAGCGGACAGGCATCGGAGGCCGCAGCGGGGCGTCACGGATGACGACCAGCCACGGCCTCGGGATGTCCGGGTGCCACCGGTTCAAAAGTTCTTGTGTCCTGTGCAACCCATAAGCAGTTGAACGGGTCACCACAACAGGGATGTAGTTGTGGGGCAGGTGTTGCCCAGGGGACAACTCCACTGCCCAGCCCTGGCTTTGAGGGTCGAGCAGACGCACGACCGTGGAGATTCCCGCCCCTCCGTGCGCTCCCAGGACGGCGAGCCCGTGTTGGGGAGCGGTCGGGGAGGCGGGAGTTCGACGTGCCATCACATCCCCCTCGTTACTTGCAGAATACGGATCATCACTGAGAGGCTAACATGAGTTACTGCTAGAAACTACTTATAAAAGTTGGCGATCGATGAGCTCAAAGCCCGCCGGAGTCTTCCGGCCCTCCGTGCTCGCAGGCCTGCGGCAACGGGCCCAACTCAGCCGCGCGGAACTGGCGTTGCTCGCCAGCGTCAGCCCCGAGACCGTGCGGGCGGCCGAGACCGGGAAGCGCTCTCCCTCGGCCCGGGTGCTGCACGCTCTCGCCCAGGCCCTGGCCGTCCCCGTCGACCAGCTCTCTCCGGTCGGGACAACGACGCCGACGCTCAAGCAGCTACGGGGCCGTACCGGACGGACCCAGAAGGAGACCGCCGAGGCGATCGGCGTAAGCGGCCAGATGGTCAGCCGAGTTGAGGCAGGCGTGTACGGGGTGCGTGACCCGGTTCGGTGGGCGGCCGGCTACCAGGTCAGCCCTGAGGAGTGGACAGCCGCGTGGGAGGCCGGCAAGGAGGCGCGGCGCAAGGAGATCAAGACCAAGGCGAAGCCGGGACGGACGCCGGGACGAAGGGGAGGGACCGCGTGTCAGGCAAGCTCGCAGCCGGAGCAGCCGCAGCAGTCGGAGGGTTGATCCTGGCGAGCGTGATCGGTGCCGCCGCCGTGGGAGGTACGCCCGCCTCGGCCGCCAGCGCGACCGGCATCAAGGCGGGGAAGGTGCCCGCGGCCTTTCTCCCGTGGGTGATGAAGGCCGGTGCCCTGTGCGCCGACGAGTCGCCCGCGCTCATCGCCGCCCAGCTCTACCAGGAGAGCCATTTCGACGCGGCCGCCGTGGGACCGGAGACCAGCTCAGGCACGGCCAAGGGGGCGGCGCAGTTCACCGACTCCTCATGGGGAACATGGGGGCGTGACGACGACGGCAGCGGAACAGCCTCCCCCTACGACATAGGCGACGCCGTGATGGCCCAGGGCCGGTACATGTGCGCCCTGATCGAGCGGGCGAAGGGCAGCGGGTACCCCGGCGGCGCCGTGGCCCTGGCCCTGGCCGGCTACAACGCCGGGTGGGGACGCGTCGACCAGTTCGGGGGCGTGCCGCCGGAGTCGTTCGCGCAGGGCCAGACGTACAACTACGTGCACGACATCATCGACCGGGCCGCCGAGTGGGCGGACGCTGTGCCGGCCGTCACCGGGACCGGCTCCGGAGCCGACGCGGTCAGGAAGGCCTCCGTATACCTGGGGCTTCCGTACGTGTGGGGAGGCGGAACCCCCGAGGGGCCGTCGGCGGGTTTCTGTTCCGGCAACAACGGCTATTTGAACGGGACTTGCTTCGCCGCCAGCCACGAGGGGTTCGACTGTTCCAGCCTCACACAGAACGCGTGGTGGTCGTCCACCCACCTCCCCCGTACCGCCGCCGACCAGTACAACGCCACCGCCTCACACCCCGTCAGCATGGACGCCCTACAGGCCGGAGACCTGATCTTCTACTCTCACACCGGCAGCGGCAGCGACGCGTACCACGTCGTCATGTACTACGGGGACGGGAAGATCATCGAGGCCCCCAAGACCGGCAAAAATGTGCAAATAGTCAATCTCTACCGCACGGGCGGATTGGTCGGAGCCACCCGACCCGCTTAGCGTGCACACGCGAACTCCGGACACGCCGCACGACGAGGCGCCCGCCGTCCCGAAGGACGGCGGGCGCCTCGGTCCAGTTGGACTACGCGGCCGAGGTAGCCGCCGTGGCCTCGGGGCGCGCGTCGAAGTACACCGCCGGTCCGGTGCGGTTCAATGCCACCAGCAGCGCCACCAGATCGTCACCCTCCGTCGGAACGACCGCCCGGTAGGCCGGGGGTGCGTCGACCTCCGCGACGTCGACCAGTTCGACCGCCGCCGCAGACTCGACGTCGACCGGCGCCGGGGGCAGCACCGCCCATCCCCCGGCCGGCTCCCGGGGAGCGAGCGGAGACCCCTTCGCGCCAGCAGCCTGCACCGACGTATCCGACGACTCACGTACAGTCATGGCAGATCCTCCAAACAGGATCGAGACCCGGACGACGAGACGCAGAACGCCGCCCGTGGTCGGTGGTCTGCGGGGTCAGGTGGCTGCCTGACCCCGCAGTTTGCGGTAAGGGCGGTTGCCCCGGTGCACAACCTAACTTCAAGAGTCTTGAAGTTCAAGACTCTTGAAGTTAGGTTGTGGCGTGTGTCGCCGAGTCGACATCTGCCAGACTCGGGCGCACAACAGGCGGCATCGGTGCCGCCGCGAGGAAGTCAAAGACTTCAAGAGACTTGAAGTCTCGTAGTTTTGTAGTCCATGACTTCAAGACTCTTGATGTGTGGAGGTTCAAGAGAGTGGAACTACCAGGAACGTTCCTCGCGGGCCCGCGCGCCCAAGGTCCGTACTCGGTCTCTGTCTGGGGCGGCAAAGGCGGCATCGGGAAGACGACCGACGCGTTCGAGGCCGCCTACATGCTCGGTCTGGTCGGCCCCACGCTTCTGATCAACGCCGACAAGAAGCAGATTGAGGGCGGCAGCGACGAACTGTATGGAGCCCTCCGCAAGACGCTGGAGTCGCAGCAGCCGCCCGCGCGCCCGCACTTCGACTACACCGAGACGGAGAGCGCCGCAGATCTGGCAAGCATCCGGAAACTGCGGCAGTACCGCTTTGTGGTCACGGATCACGCGCCGTACCGCGATGAGGCCAAGCTGAAGCAGGCCGCGCAGTCTGATCTGACCATCGTGCCCATCCCGCCGCGCCGTCTCGACTCGAAGGCAGTGCTCGGAAGTGTCGGCAAGTACCTGGCCGGCACCCCGTACCGCATCCATCTGACGATGGTCAGGCACGTGGACAAAAGCCGGGCCGCGTCCATGAAGCGCAGTCTCGAAGACCTCGGCCTACCCGTGTTCCGGGGATGGCTGAGGGTCTACAACGCCCACGAGATGTTGAACGGGCACGCGATCTTCGAGAACGCCACGACCGACGAGCAGGCGGCGAAGGCCGCCGCGGATGCCTACATGTTCGGTGACGAGATCCTTCGACACCTCGGCGAGCCCCACGAGGTGCCGAAGTTCGACGGCTGGAAGGGCTACGAGGCATACGCGCGATGAGCAGCGGAGGAGTGCAGGACTTCGGCAACCTGTTCGGAGATGCGGCGGCTGGCCTGGCCTCGGCACCCAGCCGGAAGCCAGGAAAGGTCAGGCCCAAGTACACGCAGATCAGGGATGATCAGTGGTCGGAGCTTGACGACCTTGCGCGGGAGCTGATGGACGCTCGGTCGGAGAAGGGACGCCGGATCACCTCAAACTCCCTGATCAGGGTGGCGATTGACGCGCTTCTGGCCCAGCGACAGCACCTTTACGGCGACGACGAGGACGCGATCAGGGCCAATTATTTCGAGACTCTTGGAGTTCAAGACACTGAAACATCGGGACATCAAGAGTCTTGATGTCTTGGAGTTCCAGGCAGCGCGGCCCCGGTCCGCCTTCCCAAGCAAGACCCGGGGCCACTCACCGAGGAGGAGACCTCCCCATGTACGACCAGAGTAAGGCCCACCAGGGCAGAGCCGACACCACACGAGCGACGACCGGCCAGGTCACGGGAGAGCGCCGATGATCCGCGACCAGCTCACCCAGTGGGCGCCGACCGGACTCACGACCGCCGTTGTGGCGGGCGTCGGCATCGTGGGCGCCGTTCTGGCCGCCCGTCGGCTCAAGGCGGCCGCGCAGGCCGAGCGCCGTAAGTTCTCGGCGGGGACGCTTGCGGCGGTTGTCGCGTTCGTGATCTGCACGTCCGTATCGCTGAACACGAGTTACCGGTTCACGCTGGACGGCCTCGGGATGACCGGGACGCCGGAACGCATCCTGTCGTGTGCCGCGTTCGAGAGCCTGTTGGCCATGTGCGTTCTCGGCGCCCGTGAACGGATGGCAGGCCCGGACAAGTCCCCCGGATGGTACGGCGGCGCCGTCTGGGCCTTTGCCGCCCTGTCGGCCGTACCTGCATGGCACGAGGGCGACGGTCTGACGACCGGCACGGCCGTCCGTATCATCATCGGTTCCTTCGGGTCTGCCCTGGCCGCACACAGCGCCCTCGGCCTGGACCTGAAGCACCGCAGCGGCGACGAGAGCCAAGCGCCGCTCGCGCAGATCACCCGGGACCTCCGCGAACGCCTCATGGCGCGACTCGGCCTCAGCCACCGCAACCGCACCGCGACGGAGATTGCGCGGGACCGCGCACTGTCGAAGGCCATCGACCTGGCCGACCGGCACGACCGGCTGAAGCCCGAAGACAAGACCAAGCGCCGCGGTGCCCGGATCGCCCGTCGACTGGCGAAGTGGCAGGACCGCGCCGGCATCGCGTTGGACCCGGCACAGGCCGAGGCCTACCGGGCACGGCTGGCACAACGGCGATTCTCTACCTCCGTGGAGATCTCCGAGAACGAGTCGCCGTGGCACAAGGCTTCCGTCATCGAGGAGGCACAGGAGGCAGCGGACACGGCGCGCCAAGAGGCCGACGAACTGCGTGGTGATCTCCAGACGGCACAGGAGCAGGCCGAGAGCCTGCGCCAGCAGCTTGACGAGGCACAGGCGGAGTACGTCCGGCACATCGAGGAACTCGCCGCGCGCGTGGAGGCACAGCTGTTGGCGCACCTTGGCACATCTGCCGTTCCTGGCCCACGCGTCGAGGCGTACACCGACGACGAGGAGGAGCCGGCCGAATGCGTCGAGCCCTCGGAAGCGGGCGAAGCCAGCCAGTACGGCACTGCGGCGGCACAAGGGACGCGTGCCCGTGCCGAGGCCCGCGTGCCGCAGGCCGAGCCTGACGAGGACGAGCACCAGGACCAGGACCAGCACGAGGCTTCCGCACTCCGCCCCCTGGCGAGCTACCCGACCAGGAAGGCCGCGATCCAAGCCCTGTACAGGGCCCGTATCCAGCGCGGCGACAACCGCAACGTCAACCAGATCACAGACGCGCTTCTGGCCGAGTTCCGGGCTGAGGGCATCGGGTACGACCGAGGACCGGCACACCGGGCGGTTTCCGAGTTGCACGCCCCTGCCGACCACGCCCACGCGGACGTTCGACAGGCCGAGTTGGCCGGGGTCTGACCCCACCGCAGGCATACGCCGGGGCACAGCGTGATCGTGTCCCGGCACACCTGGCGGCACAACGCGTGCCGCTCCGGCCCCACGGGCCAACAGAGGCGCAGAGTCCAAGACTTCGGAACTCCTGAACTTTCGGTGTCCTGAAGTCTCATAGTCCAGAACTTCAAGACTCTTGAAGTGGGGAGTGTGACCATGACCACCGGGGCCGAGGCACAAGAGCAGCCGTTAGACCCGGCAAGCCCCAACGCCGTGCCAGCGTCCAGGGGGAGCGGGCACAACGAGCACCTCGCGCACGCGCAAGGGCGCCTTGCCCGTGTTCTCGACGTCCATACGGTCGTGCGGGACGCCCAGCAGGAAGCGGAGTCGGCCCGCCGTACGGCTGGAGAGGCACAACAGCACAAGGCCGAAGCCGTCGAACAAGCCCGGCACATGGAAGACGCGGCAAACGCGGCACACGAGGCCGCAGAGGCCGCAGAGGCGAGGGCGGAGAACCTGCGCACCGAGCTGAGAGAAGCTCGCGAGGACACCGCGACACTGCGCCGCCAACTCACCGACGAGCAGCAGGCACGTGGGACAGCCGAGGAGGCACAGCAGCAGGCCGAGGGTGGGCGTGCCGCGGCGGTGCAGCTCGCCGAACAGGCACAGCACGCCGCCCAGCGCGCCCAGGCCGAGGCCGGCGCCGTACGCCAGCAGCTCGCCGAGGCGTCTCGCGAGCGCGACGCCCTACGCGAGGCACTGAGGCGGGCCGAGCAGCAGAACGGGCGATACCAGGAGGCACAGCAGCAGGCCGAGGGTGGGCGTGCCGCGGCGGTGCAGCTCGCCGGACAGGCACAGCACGCCGCCCAGCGCGCCCAGGCCGAGGCCGGCGCCGTACGCCAGCAACTCGCCGCCGAGCGAGAGGCACACGAGGCCACACAGGCAGCACGCGAACAGGAGCACACGGACGCTCGGCGCGCCGTGGAATCGGCACACCAGGAGGCTCGCGCGGCACGCGATGAAGCGGAGATGCTGCGCCGGCAACTGGACGCGGCACAGGACACGACAGCCGACGAGGCAGTTGTGCCCGAGAGCGGCACACCGGCACAGAAGCGCGTCCAGCCCAAACGGCGCAGGCGTAAAGGCCGGTAGATCAAACACGCAGGGGGCCGCTCACAAGCGGCCCCCTGCGTGTTTGATCTAGGAACCAAGGCGCCGAGCGCGCAGGTCCTCGGCCCATGTCCGTAGCGGGTGTTCGAGGGCGAGGTTGTCGCCCCGGTCGACGGTTTGCAGCAGCATGGCGCACACGGTCGCCTCCGCGGCGAGTCCCTCCGGGCGGCCAAGGACGGGGAAGGTCTCGCGGACGTGGTCGGCGACGTTTGGACGCGGCAGCGAGTAGGCGTAGAGCATGGCCGCATCGAACCCGATCGGGGCGGTGCCCCAGCCCTCCCAGTCGAGGATCATCAGCCGGGGGCCGGTCAGGTTCGCCCAGTGCAGATCACCGTGCGAGCTCGCCCAGCTGGTCACCTGTGGTGCGGGCATGCCGACGTACTGCGGGATCGCCCGCGCCATGTACTGCGGGCGGGCCGCCACACGGTCCGTGGGGACTGTCGCGAGTTTCTGGAGAGCCTCGGCCAGCTCTGCCCACCAGGCGGCGGGTAGGTCGAGGTCACGGTGCAGGATCGGGACGGCGGAGAGCACCGGAGTGCTGACGCGTACGGAGAGTTCGGCGCGGTAGGCGGTGCCGTCCTCAGTCTCGTCGTGCAGGCCGATCAGCGCGGGCCGGTGTCCGTCGAGGTCGCCGAGCGCCTGTTGCGCGTCGATCGCGCCGTTCCACAGCTTGCCGGAGGCCCTGGCGGCCGGTTCGGCGACCAGCCGCAGCCACACGGGGGTGCCGGCGGTGGTCAGGGCCGGGGCACCCAGGGTGCGCCCGGCCCATCCCCAGAACTCCCCGCCCGCCTGCACGGTCGCGCTCAGGGCCTGCGCCGCCCGTTGGTGGTGGGCGCGCATGCGTTGGGCGACGGCCGGGTCAGACGGAGGCGAGTACACCAGTGATCTCCCGCAAACGGGCTGTGTCCAGCGGAGGTTGAGCGACGGCATCGGCCGCCTCCCGCCAGTGTGGCGCACTGGAGGCCGCCACCAGGACCCGCGTCACCCCTGGGCATGACGCCGCCGTGAGGATGCAGGCCTGCGCCGGGGTCAGGCCGGGCCGGATGAGGTCGAGGAGTTCTGTGCCGACCATCGCGACCAGCTCGCCGCCGTGCAGCGGAGCCGACGCCATGACCTCCAGCCCCGCCTCAGCGGCGGCCCGCACCGGGCCGTGCCCGTCGAGGGACTGCACGATCGGGGTCATCATCACCAGACTGACGGGCAGTTGGACGGCCGCCAGATGGTGATCCGGCCCGCCGGCCGCCTCGGCGGCCAGGGCGAGGAGTTCGGGCACGGCGAACGCGCCGTCGGTCAGCCCGTGCCAGGTGGCCACCCCGTACCCGGCGATGAGTCCGGTGGACGCCTCCGCCTCCAGGACCGCGAAGGCCTCCCGGATCGCCGTATGGAGGGCGGCACGGTCCCCGTGGCCGGCCCGCTCCGGGTTGTGGAGCAGGACGGCCCCCAGGCTCCGCCGCCCCAGTTCGGCGGCATTGCGGCGGGTCTGCCAGCGCACGTACGCGGGCGCGAGGCTGTGACCGTCCGCAGCCGCCTGCGGGGTGAGGGCCCCGGCGTCGACCGCCGCGGTGCCGGTGACGTACCCGACCTTGGTGGAGACCCCCACGCCCGGGTGCGTGGCCAGCACCTCGGCCAACTCGGTCTGTGCCCGGCCGTGGGCGTAGTTGGGGGCGGTGTCGATCCAGGTCACGCCGGAGGCGGCCGCACGGGCGGCCGCCTCCGGGATGTGCCGGCACCGGTAGGTGCCCAGGGCCAGCGAGGCCGTCACGGCATGCTCCCCACCACCGCGGCCTGGCCGGTCACGAGTTCCTGGACGAGCCCGGCGACCGACTCGACGTCGAGGTCTGCGGCGGCCGCGAGGGTGGCCAGGGCGACGGTCTCGCCCTTCACCAGCCACCGCAGCACCGGAGCGGCGGCCGGGGCGAATTCGTAGGTACTGCCGGCCGCCGCCAGCGTCGCCGCGTCGTCGGTGACGTCGAGGGTGGCCAGGGCGGTGGTCAGCCTCACCCGCAGGTCGCCGTCAGCAGGGATGCCGCCGACGTACGGCAGACTCGGCACCATCCGCCCGGGGGCCCGGCCGCCCATCGCCTCGGTGTACCGGGCGATCAGCCGCGGGTCGTCGAGCTGTTCGAGCAGCAGTTTCCGCAACCCGTGCAGGGCCTCCGCCTGGACGGCCGGGGGCGCGAGCTGGGGCAGGTCACGCCGCCATTCCTCCTGTTCGAGCAGCGTTTCACCGACCCAGGCGAGCAGGTCAGAGGCCGTGTGCGTGTGGAGACCGTAGGTGACGTGCAGGGAGCGGGCGCCCTGGTCGGCGGCGACCGCATGCCAGACGCCGCGCGGCACGTACAGCACGTCCCCGGGGTCGAGGACGAGTTCGGCGACCGGCTCGGCGGGCGGGTCGGCCGGGGTCTCGACGTCACGGTGCAGCGGGTACGGCCGCGTACTGCCGTACAGGCACCAGCGTTTACGGCCGTCCACCTGGACGACCAGGGTGTCATGATCGTCCCAGTGGACGTTGAACCCCTGCGCCTCGGTCCAGGACGCGTACAGGTTCGCCTGTACCCGGGTACGGAGCGCGCGTTCGATGTCCTCGGCGAGCCGGGCGATCGGCCGGTGCATCTCGTCCACGGAGTCCAGGACGAGCGAGGCACCGTCAGCGAGACGGGCGTGCAGCTCTGCGGGCTGGAGCCGCCGCCACACGGTGTGCCGGCGGGTCGTCAGGGGCTCGGTGTAGGCGGTCACCTGGAGCGGGGGCCCGTCCTTGTGCAGCCGCATACGGGGCGGCTCCAGGCGCTGAGTGGCCAACAGGGCGTTGAGGTCATCCCAGGTCATCAGCCCGGCGACGTCTACGGCGCCCGGGAAGTGCCGGTATTCGCGGTGAAGTGCCTGGGCGGGAAAGTCCCCGCCCAGGCACGCCGCGATGGACGGTGTCGTCATCGCGAGTGATCCGCCCTTGTCAGTCGTTGCTGTCCGAGACGCCGGACGAACCGCCGTCGCTCGGGGTGGCGGTACGCGACCGGGCGGCGGTGATCTGCTGACGGGAACGCAGCAGGCCACCGGACGACGGGGCCGACTGGGGCGTGACGGGAACCGGCATGGTTCCTCCCTCACTGGTAGGGCGGCCGGGCCTGGACGGCTCGGCCAGGGCACACGCCAGTCAACCCGGGCGAGCGGAGGCCGGTAATGGCCATCGTGGGGACCCCATCACGGGGGGTATCGTCTGCGCCGACGCTCCGTCACTCTGCGAGAGCCGAGGGGGACTCGTGGACGTTTTACCGACGTCACCGGCCCAGGTGCCGCCCCATCTGCTGCACGACCCACGGTTTGTGCAGGCCGCCCGCGCCCGCGACTTCCCCACGCTGTTCGCGATGGCCCACGGCCACGGGGTGAGCTACTACCGGATCAGCGAAGCGTGCGGCATCAAGCCGCAGCGGGTATCCCTGATCGCACGGGGCGAGGCGACCGTGACCACGCTGGAGGCAATCGAACGGGTCGTTGACGCGTTGCGGATTCCGGGTGCCTTTCTCGGGCTTGCTGCGCGACCCTGGGAGAGCAGCACCCCTGACGAGGGAGACGACCCCATGAACCGCCGCAGCCTGCTGCGCGGTGCGCTCGCCGCCGGTCTCACCGGGGCGGCCCTGACCGCGCTCACCGACACCCGCCGCTCCCTGGAGATGACGCTGACCGGCGACACCGGCACCGCCGAGCTCGCCGACCTGGAGGCGGCCGCCGAGACGTACGGCTACGGCTACCACGGCCAGGCCCCGGCACTGTTCCTCGCCGACCTGGCGGAGGACTTCGCCCGCCTGCGCCCCCTGCTGAGCACCCCTCAGCCGGTCGCCACCCGTGTCCGGGTGTGCCGAACGGCCGGGCAGATGGCCGGTATGGCGGCCATCGTGCTGCACGACCTCGGCTCCCGGACCGAGGCCCGCCGATGGTTCGCCCTGGCCGCCATGGCGGCCCGCGAGTCCGGTGACAGCCAGCTGCACGCGTGGACGCTGGCCCGCGAGGCGATGGTGCCGCTCAACTACGGCGCGCCGACGACGGCGGCCCGGCTCGCCGAGCAGGCCCGGCAGGTGGCCGGGGACCGGCCGACCGCCGCGGCGACCCTCGCGGCCGCCGTCGCCGCCCGCGCCTACGCCCTCGGCCGCCAGCCCGAGCAGGCGCGCGACGCGCTCGCGGCCGCCGAGGCGTCCATGGAGCGACTCGACGCCGGCGCGCGGGCCGACACGTGGCTGACCCACGGCGAGCAGAAGCACCACGTGCATCTGTCCCACGCGTTGACCGCGCTCGGCGACACCGGCCGGGCCCGCGAGAGCCAGGCCCGCGCGCTGGAGCTGTCCGCGCCGACCAGCACCATGACGCGGAGCCTGCTGACCATCGACGCGGCCGCGTGCGTCCACCACGACGGCGACACCGAGGAGGCATGCCGGCGGACCGTCGCCGTGATGGCCTCCCTCCCCGACGCCTTCCGTACCGGACTCGTCCACCGCCGTGCGCTGGACGTGTACCGCTCGATCCCCGCCCAGCACCACGGCGAGCCCGCCGTACGGCAATTGCGTGACGTCCTGGCCGCCTAACTCACGGGCGCGGGCGCGATCTTCGCGTGCACACGCTAAACGGCAGGTCGGGCCATGGAACACCGAAGGGGGGCCGCTCCAGAGCGGCCCCCCTCGTTCGTTGCGCGGTCAGACGGTCCCGTTGGCAACACCGTCGAGGAGCGCGGCGAAGGCCTGCGCGCCAACGATCAGATTGGGCCCACCGGTGTGCACCTTGGAATCGCGTACAGCGATCCACGAGGGGAAGACCGCCAGTTCCACGCACTCGTTGTTCGCGGCGCTGTACGTGCTCTTCGTCCACGCTGCGGCCGCGATCTGCGCGGGGGACGGTGGCGGGTTGAGGGTCATGCAAACTCCGTTCGTGCGTCGGCCAGCATGTGCAGGCTGGTCGACGTGTCGGCCGCTTTGGAACGGGCATAGTCAAACATCAACTTGTATGCCTGGACGTCCTCGGGTGCGTCGAGGTAGACGCCACGGCGGTGCAGTTCGAGGTACACCACACCCATCGCGTCTGCGGCCTCCCGCGCATCGTCACGGCCGAGAATCAGGTAGTGCCCGCCCGACCCCGCCGAGTGGCCGGCGCTGAACGGCAGCACCTGAATATCGACGTTGGGACGCTGCGCGAGGTCTTCCAGGTGCCCGATCTGCTCGGCCATCACCTTGTTGTCGTCCGACGGCCGGCGCCTGAGCGCCGACTCATCGAGCACGGCCCACACATGGAGCGCGGGCGACCGGTCCAAGATCGCCTGACGCTTGAGCCGTGCCTCAACCTTGCGTTCGATCTCGTCGGCGTCCGCGCGGGGATCCTGGGCCTGATGGAGAGCGAGGGCGTAACCACGCGTTTGCAGCAGGCCCGGCACCAGGTTGTTGGCGTAGATGTGCTCGTACTCCGCGTAGTCCTCGAACGACAACAACGGGTCCATCCACTCCGGGAACCCGGGTTGCCCGACCCACCAGCCATCCAGCTGTGTACGCACCAGCTGTTCCAGCGCCTCGCGTTCCTCCGCCGAAGCCTGGCAGGCCACGGCCAGAGACCGGATGGTGGGCACGGTCAGTTTGGCCCGGTCCTGCCAGTCGAGATACCGGTTGACCGTGCCGACCGAGACCCCGGCGGCCTTCGCCCACTCGGTCTGTGTGAGCCCGGCCCGGCTACGGAGGCGTCGCAGTCCGCGGGCGATCAACATTCGCCCGGCCGGTCCGGCCGTTCCCCTCGCGGCCATCAGGCCCATCCCTCCTGTTCGCCCATCACCGTCGTTGTGCCCAACGGCAAGGTCATCACGCAGAGGGTACGCGGCAGCAGTCACCTGGGTCCCCTTCCGGACTGGCCACTCTCCCGACTGGAAATTCAGTGATTTTCACTGGCTCGGGTACACATCATTGAAATTCAATGGCATGGTGTTCAACAAGAAGCCCCGCGCACACGGTCGGTCGCCTGTGGTGACTTTGACAGGGGCTCAGGTTCTCGATGTTCGAGAGGCCCACCCATGCCGACGGTGCCGACGTCCGCCGATGATGTACGCGCGGCCGTATTAGACCCGCTGTCGATGACGGCGCAGCAGACCCGGCAGATCCAGGGCAAAAGCTGTGCCCGCTGCCCCAGAACCGATGAGTTACGCCCGGGTGGGATGGCGTATGTGCGGAGTGGCCCGGACGGTACCGGCCGCCTCGGGCACCCCGTCAAGGTCTGTCCGGACCACGTGAACACCGGGGGGACGTGGTGAGCGCGGCCACCACGTCCCTGCGGTGGGCGGAGCCCCTGGAGACGTGGACGCCGGGCACTTCGGCCGGGCCCCGCCTGCGGGCCGCGTGGTCGGTCCGCCGTGCGCTGCCGGTACGGATAACCGGGACCGACATCGTTCGGATCACGTCGAGCACCTGGGGCGAGACCAAGAGGTATCTCACCGAGCACCGGGTGCCCGTCGGTCCGGTGCTGGTCGTCGTCCCCCGCGCGTGCGTCGAGGTGGTCGTGCCGGCCGGCACCGCCGCCGCTTGGCCCGCGCTGCCGTCCACGGTCTGTGTGTCCGGCGCCGTCGTGCGCTGCCCGGCCCCGACCGTCTACGCCGCCAGCGGGCTGCCCCCGGTCGGCGGCCGCCTGTGGGTAGTCCCCCCGATCCTCGGCCATCCCGAGGACGTGACCTGCGCCGACGCACTCGCCGAGGCGGTCGGCGCGGCCCTGCTGCGCTGCGCGCGCTGGACGCGCGCGGCACTGACCGCTCATTCCCGGGAGGCACAGTCATGAGCGACCCCACGAGGCCCGAGGTCTGCGCCGTGGACGTCGACTGGGGGGCACTGCCCGCGCTGCGGCAGGTCCCCCCGCAGGGCACGGCCCGCCCCGCCGTCCAGCCCCGCTACGAGCCCCCGTTGAGCGAGTCCTGGACACTGCCGGGGACGGACCCGGGCACCCCCAGGCAGGCCCGTGCGAGCGTCGCGGCCGCCTGCCGTCACTGGCGCCTGCCCCGCCAACTGGACGAGTCGGTTGCCCTGGTCACCAGCGAGCTGGTGACCAACGCCGTGGTCCACGCCCACGGGACCACGGTCACCGTCACGGTCTATCTCTCCGCGCGGCACCTGTGGGTCGTTGTCGATGACGAGGGCAGTCCCCGCCAGGAGATCAAGGCACGCGCGGCCGACGCCGACGCCCTCGGCGGCCGCGGGCTCCAGCTGATCGGGGCCATCGCCGCCAACTGGCAGGCCGCCGCGACCAGCACCGGAAGCCGCGTGTGGGCAGCCCTGGACATCCCCCCGTACCGCGAGCCCGACGCCCACGGCGCCGCCACGGACGACGCTACCCCCCACCCCCACGACGAGGACGCCGATGTACCCCGCAGCCACGCATGACCCCGCCGTCTCCGCCCCCGAGCCGTCGGCGCCGGGGTGGAACATCCGTTGGACCTGGCCCGTGCCCGACCCTCAGTTGTACGACCGGATCCGGCAGGTGGTGTCCGAGGCGTACGAGTCGATGGGCGCCCGCCCCCACCAGGCCGACACCCTCTCCGATCTCGCCGCCGACCTGGCCCAGCAGGTCATCACCCAGACACCGGGCATCGCGTTCGTCAACGTGACGGCGACGATCGAGGGCGCCGCCGCCATCGTCAGCGCCGTCCCGTCCGCGACCCAGGACGCCGGCATGTCCGCGCCCCTGTACCTGCGCGAGCCGTCGGCCGAGGAGCCGAGCACGGTGACTCACCAGGTGGCCGCCGGGATCCTGATCGTCTCCACGGTCCCGATAGAGGTCCGCAGGCGGCCCAACCGCGACCTCGGCCGGTCGGTGAGCCACCGCTACCGCACCGACGACCCCGACGCCCCGGAGCGCGCACACAACAACTCCGCGCTCGCGCTGGGCGTTTGGGGCGCCAGGCAGGAGCTCGCCGTGACGCTCGGCCAGGAGGCACGCGCACTCGTCGCCTCGGCGGTCGCCGCCGGAACCGCCGAGGTCTGGGTGATCACCGCGACCGATGGCCACCGTCGGGCCAGCGTGCACGCTTTCACCATGGCCTGCGCCGCCGGTCACCCCCCGGGTCTGCTGTTCGACCGGAACACGGCCGCCGCCCTGCGCCAGGCCGCCCACCTGGACGCCGATGCGTGTCCCTGCGTGGCCATGGCACTGCCAGACCCGGACTGGGCAGGCCGACCGCTCTTCGTCAGCCCGGCCGTGGCTGCCGACCCCGTGCCCGCCGACCCGGTGCCCGCCGAGCCCGTGCCCGCGGCCCTTTGACCCGCAGGCCCGCGCCTCCCCCGACGCGGCCCCTGCGGCGTGCCCCCGCCCGTACCGGGCGGGGGCACCGCACGTTCGAACCGGAGAGAGAGTTCATGCCCCGCTCAGAGATCACCGCCACCGCCCCGCTCAACGCGGGTCTCGACGCCCTGTTGATCCTGCTCGACTGGCAGCAGCACGAGCCGGCCGACGTCCTGAGGGCGCTCACGGAGGCCCCCGACCACCTGCGCCAGGCACTCGTCACCGCCCGCCTGTGGCGCCTCATGGCCCCGGTCGACCACGCCGACGTCTACGCGCTCCAGGTCGTCGCCGAGGATCTCGCCCGCCACGGCCCGGCCGTCCTGGACCAGCACGGCGCCGCCCACGTCACGCCGATCGCGGAGGAGTGCTCATACCTGGCCCGCCTGGCCGGGGGCACGGGCCGTTGGCCCGAGCCCGTCGACCGCCGCAGGTCCGTGCGCGCCGCCCGCGTCCGCCTGGACGCCTACCAGGAACTCAGCCCGACCCGGCAGGCCGTCGTACTCTCCCGGCTGACGCCGCCGGAGGAGACTTCCACCCGGTTGCTGCGGGCCCTGGCCGACAGCACCCCGGCCGCCCCCGACCCGGCCCGGGGCGCCCGCCTTGAGAGGACCCTGGCCGAGGCCGCCACCTCCGCCGTCCAGGACGAACGACCCAGCCGCCATGCCGAGTTCGTACGCGAGCAGCTCGCCGAACTCCCCCGGCCCTGGCAGCAGCACGTGATGCGCCGCATCGGCGCCGGCACCACCCCCACCGACGCGGTCACCGTCGCGCGGCTCGCCCGCAGCCGGTACGCGCCCACGAGCGCGTAACCCCCAGGCTCCGCAGGGACAGGACCTGCGGACGGCGCCCGCCGCCCTGATCGTCTCCCTGGCGGGCGCCACCCCCAACCTCCCCCGCACACGCGGGAATCCGCTACCGACCCCGGAGGCCTCATGGAGACGCTCACCGGCCATCTCGCCACGGCGGCCGCCAGCCTGCGCATCCTGGACGAGCCCGACCAGCACCCGATGAGCGAGCTGGTCACCGCAGCCGAGACGGCACCGCTGGAGGTGTTCAGGGCCGTACTCGCACAGGAGCTGTGGCCGACCCTCACCGCGGTCGACCGCCTCGGCCTGGCCGTCGTCGTTGCCGACGGCCGCCGCCTGGCCCTGGCGCGCACGGCCGCGCGGATCCGCACCGAGACGGCGCGGCTGCCCGCGCTCATCACCACCACCCGGCACTACGCGGCCGCCTGCGACCCCTCCGGCCCCTGGACCGCCGACCCCGACCGGCCCGCCCAACTCGACCGCGCCACCGACTACCTCACCGTCTGGCGGGCACTGCGGCCGACGTGGCAGACCTACGTACTCGCCACGCTCACCCGCCGCGACGAGACGCCCGCGGCCCTGCCCCCGCTTGAGGACGTCCTGGCGTACGCCGCCAAGTACAGCGCCGACGCCACGGTCCCCGGCGATCTCCGGCACGGAGCACACGCGCGCGTCCAGGTCAGCCAGATGCCCCAGGAATGGCAGATCCACGTCATGAGGGCCCTGGACGCCGGCGCCACGGTCCCGCAGGTGATGACCGACGTGGCCATGGCCCGCGCCATCGCCCACAACCAGTACGGCATCACCACCACCAGCATCACCGAGGGCACACCTCCGGTCCCCGTCGGCCCGCACCGGCACTGACCCCCGCCCCGCCCGGCGCACACCCGGGCGGGGCCTCCCTCCCCCGCCCGACCGGCCGCCAGCCCTACGGCCCCGCCCACCGGAGACCCCATGACCGCCCGTACCGTCACCGTCCGCCCGCGAATCGACGTGAACCGGCCCGCTCACGCCCGGATCATCGACCACCTCATGGGCGGCACCGACACCTACGAGGCCGACCGGGACGCCGCCGCCGTTCTCCTCCAGGTCCACCCCGGCGCCTGCCTCCAGGCCCGGCAGGCCCGCCTGTTCGTACACGCAGTCCTCGGCCGGCTCGCCACGGACGGCACCCGCCAGCTACTCGACCTGTCGTGCGGCATGCCGTGGCGCCCGCACCTCCACCACACGATGCAGGACCGGCAGCCGGACGCCCGCACCCTCTACTGCGCCGCCGACCCCGCCGCCCTGGCCCACGCCCGCATGATCCTCGCCGAGGAGCCCACCGAGACGACCGCCGACCTGGACCCCGGCGCCCCCGGAGTCCTGGACCACCCAGCCGTCCGCGCCCATCTCGACCTGGCCGAGCCGGTCGCCGTGGTCGCCGCCGGATTGCTCGACCGGCTCGACGACGCCGCCGCCCGCCGACTCCTGCGCGAACTCGCCGCCCTCCCCGCCGGAAGCTCGCTCATCCTCAGCACCACCGTGTGCGCCGATACCGTCCAGGCCCGCCTCATCACCATGACCATGGAGGCCGCTGCACCCGGACAGTGGGGCACCCTGCGCACGCCGGCCCAGGTCATAGCGCTGCACCCCGCCCTCAACTCCCGGTTCCGCGCCGTCCACGGCAACGCCGCGCCCCAGCTCGCCACGGCCGTGGTCGACACCGCCGAGCTGACCTAGACCCGCTGCCCGCGCACGCCGCTCAGCGCGGGCAGCCACCACCCGGCGGCACCCTCCGGCCGCCGGAACCGGCCCCGCCGCGCACCCGTGCGCGGCGGGGCCGACGCGTTCCCCGCTCCGCCCGGCGGACCGGTTCGCGTGTGCGCGCCAAGGAATCGGCATCGTTGAAGGGACGCGAGGTCCCAAATAGGCCAGCGAACAAGGAACTCCGCAACCGCGAAAGAGAAATACGCAGGTCAGGACCTCCGCAATTGAGAAGCCGTGACAAGGGGGAAGGGATCGTTCCGCAAGGGTGAAGGTGGATCAGTTCGCGGCGCGACGAGGGGAGTTGACTTGAAGCACCCCCGGGCGTACCTTCTTTTCCAAGCGCAGCACCAATGCTGTCGCTCAGTACTACGCGCACCATCCGAGCACGCTGTCCCCGAGGGGACTAGTGCACCCTGAACCCGTATTGGTTCAAAGGGGACTCGGGTGTCTTTTTTTACCCAAGCGGCAGAAGTCGCTTTAGGCATGTCCGAAAACAAACGATTTCTCGGGAGGACCACCGTGAGCGACCCCCGAACCGACAAGACCCTTCACATCTCGTGCGGGCGATTGAGCATCCGCACACCGCTACCGACCGCACGCACCATAAAGGCCACTGCCGTAATTCTCGTTTCTGTGGCGACGTTGTGGATTCACCCGTACCAGATTGCAGGCGCCCTTGATCAGAATTCTCCGTCGTACAAGCCACCCGCCGCCACGGCGCCGGACACCTCAATTTCACGGACGAGTCAGAGGTAGGAATTCCACCAGGAATTTCAGACGACCGTGAAGCTGCGCGCTTCGCGGATTTTTTTGTACCCTCACGCCCCACATTTGTGCAGGTATGTACACATGTGGGGCGTGAGGGGTGCATGTCCCAGGGGCTCTCCCGGACACCGGTGAAGCCGGCGCCGGAGCCCTGCCGTTGGGCGCCACGGCTACGTACGCACCCACTTCCAGGGGCGTTCGTCGCGGCCGCACGCGACTTCATCGACCGCACGCACTGTGCTCGCCGCCTGACCACAACCCCCTGTAACCGCCGTTGCCCCCGCCCGCGAGCTGCGGACGAGGGCAACGGCATACCTGACGGTGTTACGCGCTCTTAGGCGGCCGGATGGTCGTCACCGTGATCACGGGCGGCTCAGTGGCGGGGCTCACCATGTACGTGACCGCCAACGCGCCGAGCAGGCCCGTACGGTCGTCCTCCGCCCCGGCAGTCCGAGCCAGGGTCGGCCCGCCGTACGGATCGGCGGCCAGCGCCTCCAGGTCCTCCAGCAGCGTGCCCAGCGTCGTGCCGGCGAGCAGCGCGCGCATCGCCTCCCGGGACAGAGCACCAGGGGCGATCTGCGCCAGCCGCTCCGCGCCGTCCAGCTCGCGCAAAGCAGCACGGGCGGTGTCCGTGAAGACCACCCGATAGCGTCGCGTCACAGCATCCCCGCCAGCGCGGGGAACACGTCACCGATCTCGTACGTGGCCGCAGCCGCGGACCGGACCATGTCGGCCGCCGCATCAGCGCCCGCATCGGAGGCCGTCTGCGCGACCGCCCCCCACAGCGCCACCAGCGCGAACAAATCCGCAGGGTCCGCGTCATCCAACGCCGTCTGGAAGCGCGCACGCAGCTCAGGCGGCAGCGCACGGCGGATCGTACCGACCGTACGAGGCCGGTCCATCGGCCCCACATGGCCGAGGGGCTCAGCTGACATTGGGCAACCTCCCGATTCAATGCCTCCCCAGACTACGCGGGCAGACTCGGCAGCGTCAGGCCCTCCGGCGCGGGACCGGGCCGTCACCCCTCCCGGCCGCCCGGCGGCCACCAGGTCGCCAGGAACGCGGCCAGGGCCTCCCTCTGGCGGGTTTCCTCGGCCAGCACCTCACGCAGCCGCTCGCGGTCGATGTGCGGCCGGACCGCTGCCATGACCAGGCGCCGCAGGTCGGCCGGCTCCAGCGCTTCCACCTCCCATTGCACCGGGCGGGCCGGATCGAGTCCGTGCCGCTCGGCGAAGGCCGGCCACCGCGGATCGGTGCTCTTGCCCACCGCCGGCGGAAGTTCGTACCGGATCACCTGATCAACGGTCAGCGCCACCCGCTCCACCGTCGCCCAACAGCCCGCCGTACGGTCCACCCAATCCCGTTCGATCGATTCCCCGGACGCGTCCAGGTCACCGACGTAAAGCAACCGGGCCGGCCGGGGATCAAGGCCCGCGCGCTCCCTCACTAGCGCGGCGTACGACTCCGAGGCGAATCCCCGCACCACCAGGACGGGAATGCCCAACGGCCCGAGCCAACCGGAGAGTTGCACCCTCAGCGTGTCCTTTTCCGCGCACACCCACAGGGCTTCCGCCTGGCCGGCCGTGCGGTCGAGGCGGAACAGGTCGGGCACCGCTGCCAGCAGCTCGCCCACGTCCGCGTACGCCGGCGGTTGGTGGATCTCCCGTAGCGCGTCCACCAGGTCCGGGAACCGTCCCTCCCGGCGAGCCCGCGCCAGGTGGGAGGAGAGGCGCCGGTACATCGAGGCCCGGTTGGGCAGCGCTCCCGCCGAGATCAGCCGGTACCAGCACTGGCGGAGCGTGACCTCACCGCCGTACTCGGCGACCACGGCCCGAGCCCGTTCCTCCACCTCCGACCAGCGCACCCGCATACCGGTACATGTACCCGTCGAGGCCCGCTAGGCCGGGATGGGGCGGCCGACGTCGACCAGGAGCCCGGCCGGGACGCCGTCGCGGAACCAGTCTCGGGCCAGTTCCGAAGCCATGCCCACGGCCCCGTACAGCAGCGGCCCGGCCCGATCGCCCATCGTGCGGGCCGCGTACTCGGCATCGACGGGCAAGCCCAGGTAGGCCCGTCCGGGCGTTGGCCAGGTGAGATCCCGGGCCCGGCCGTCGGCTCCGGCACACCACGCGTGCTCAACAGGCCAGGCGACATCCCAGGCCAGGCCCTCGACGTATGCGAGCTCACCCGACGAGGCCCACGCCCAGGAGACCGACTCGACATAGCACCGGCCCGGCTCCCCGGGCGGAGGCCCGTCCCCGGGCCAGGGGGCCGGGACGAACAGCCGGCCGCAGGCCAGCAGCAGCGCGGCCAGGCCGGAGTGAGCCCAGCCCGGCCGCGCGGGTGTCGTATCGGCCTGCCACCGCAGGTGACCGATGAGTTCGGCTTCCGCCTCGGCGAGCGCGGCCGCGCCCTCGGCGCCGCTGGTCTGACTCACGCGCCCCACCGTACGGGCCCCAACTCACCAGAAGGCCCAGAACGGACCGACCTCAGCGCAGTAGCAGCCATCACACCGGGTACAGACACCGCAACCGGTGTCACAGAGGTCGGTCCGCAGGTGGCCGCACGCCGGGTTGATCGGGACTTCCCCCGGCATCGGGCAATAGCACTCACCATCCGGGCAGCCGCGCCGACACTCCCACTCCGGTCCCAAGTCAGGTGGCAGGCCGCACTTCCCCGCGTGACCCCTGATCTGCGGGCAAGGACGGCTGACACCATCAATCCAGATCGAGCAATACATGGTGAACAGCCCGCCGGGCGGGATGTACCAGCGCTCATCCTCACGCCGTTGTCGCTCCGCCCACCCGGCCGCCAGTTGGCTGTACCAGTCCTCGGCCACCGGCTCAGTCGACATGACCGCCACCGTAGCGGCCGCGGCTCACCACCCGGCCGCGACTCGGGAAGACACGAGCGAAAGCACCTTAGCGTGCACACGCTAAGGCGTCCCGAAAACGGTCGGTTTTGGGACGGTAGCCGCGACGAGCCGACACGCCGCGCGGGTGTGTCCCGAAACCCGTCCCGAAAACCGGGGGGTCCGAGCACAATTCGAGACGGGTTTTTGGGACACTCACGCCTATGCCCACGAATCCGAACGACCAGGCGCAGGCCGAGGAGGCCGCGCGGGCCGCATTGGTCGAGCAGCAGGAGTGCCCGCGGTGCGAGGTTCCGCCCGGTTCGCCGTGCCGGACCCGTACCGGCACGGTGGCGACCGTGTATCACTCGGTGCGGTATGACAACGTGCCCACCCTCCGATCCGGACCGCCGATCCGGACCCCGAAGGACCGCGCGCCCGGCAAGGCCTGGCGGCCCGGTGTCCGACTCGACGTTGCCCCGCCTCCCGCCGACCGGGTCGGCGACCGGATCGGGTACGGGCGGGTGAGCACCCGTGGCCAGGATCTCGAAACGCAAGAGCGGTTGCTCAGGGCGGCCGGGTGCATCGAGCCTCTCTACGTCGAGACGATCAGCACCCGCCAGCCGGACCGGCCGAAGTATGCGGCCGCCCTGGCTGCTCTACGCCCGGCCGACATCCTGACCGTCACCATGCTCGACAGACTCGGCCGCAACATGGTGGAGCTGATCACCAGCGCCCAGGACATCGAGCACCGGGGTAACCGGCTGGAGATCCTGCAAGGCCCGATGGCCGGCATCTATGACCCCCGGGGCGCGGGGAAGATCGTGTTCGCGATGTTCGCGGCGTTCGCCGAGGCAGAGAGAGAGTTCATCCGGGACCGGTCGTTGGAGGGGTTGGAGACGGCCTCGGCCCACGGGAGGTTCGGCGGCCGCCCCCGTGCACTCGATGACGACGCTCTTGCCGTTGCGCGCGACCGTCGGCGCCGCACCCCGCCGCAGTCCATTACCGCCATCGCCCGAGACCTCGGCGTGGGGCGTTCAACGCTGTACCGGGCACTCGCCGAGGACTGCCAGGAACAGACGTAGTGACGGCCGTCAGGGCTGCGGAGCGCCATTCCGCGGAGGCTCCCCCGTGCCGGTAAGGGCGCGAAGAGCATCGGCCATCCAGGACGGCGGCGCCGTCAACGGGGCCTGGACCGCGGCGCGCAGCTGTCGAAACCAGAGGTCCGGATCTGCTTCGAAGGCGGCCCCGATCGCGTCGGCGTCGATGTCCTCCCGGAACTGGAGGAGGAACGTCAGGAAGCCAGGGTCCCGGCCGACCTCGGCGCACATCGGACTCATCCAGTTGTGCAGCGTCTGCAGGCGGTCCACCATCCAGCGGGCGTCGGCCTCGGCGACGTCGCTGGGGTGCAGCAGCGTCCCGTCTGCGCCCAGGTCGACGTACAGGCCGCGGAACTTGGTGGTGTTGGTCTGGGCGGCCGCCGCTGTTGCATCGGCCAGCATGTCGCTCACGGCAGCCGGCGTGTCCTGGTCGACCAGGCCGCGCAGCACGAGGTGCCCGAAAGCCGCCTTGGCTCCGTGGCCGTTGAACATCTCGGAGAACTCGCGAGGTGACAGTTCGCTGCGGTACCGCGTGGGGATCATCACCACCACCAGGCACAGGTGCGCCTTGCCCAGCTCTTCGAAGCCGAGGGCGGCGTTGTAGTACGCCTCCGCCCACTGCTGCGCTCCCAGGAGCAGCGTGGCCGCCTTGAGCTTGCTCCCGGCGCTCTCGCATGCCGCGGCAGCCACTCGGGCGAGTTCGCTGTCGTCCGGCACCCGGACGCTCTTCTTGTTCATGCGCCACCCTGGCACTGGAACGGCGAGCATCTCAACGGGTTTCGGACCACTCGCACCGCCGATTCCTCATCCGGTGCACGCTGCGGAGCACAGGGCCCCGGGCTGATCGACCGCCATATCCCAGCAGGCCAACACATCCTTCGGGTTCCACCACTCCACACATCTGCCTACTTCTGTTTTGGCCCGGTGGGGGTGGCGGTAGCGGGCCACAGGCCGGGTGGAGACGCCCCGGAGGGCCTGGCGGCCCTCCGGGATGGTCTGGCGGGCGCCTTCGGCGCGTTCACCGCCAGACCATCCCGCGCAAGCGCGGGACGCCAGGCCGGGCGCCTTCGGCGCGTTCACCGGCCTGGTGGCTGGTCCTGCGCAGCAAGCTGCGCGCACCGGACCAGCCATCTCCGCCCTCCCTGCGGCCCGCTACCGCCACCCCCACCCGTCGACAGCGGGCGCAGCCTTCGTGAAACAGCATCAAAACCCTTCCTGAGCTGGGATTTTACGTAGAAAGATGAGCCGAGATGCTGTAAAGTTAGTCATGTCGGAAGGGGCGGCACACCCCGACCGGCGACCAACATCACCGAGGGAAGGAAGACCCGATGACCCAGTTGTTGCCGTCGGCGCTGGAAGGCCGACGCGGGAATGTCCGCGTGGTGGACTCGCTGGCCGCCAAGGGCTACCCGGGTTACGTGAACGGGGTTCAGCGGATGGGGACCGTGAGCGACGTCTACGGGTGGACCAAGGTCCACGCGCACATCAACCTCTCGCCGGACGAGGCGTACGCACTGACCGACAAGCGGTCACCGCACGCCCTGTACGAACTCATGCTGATGTCCGCCGGGACCACGCACCGGCCGGGGTTGCACGACCACTCGCCCGAGTTCGCGAAGGCGCTCGGTGTGGTCGCCGCGTGCTTCGCCGAGCACTGCCGCGCCTACGAGCTGAGCCCCGTGGTGTCGTGGAGCTACGACCCGAAGACCTTGGACCGCGAGTCGATCCAGGGCGAGAAGCGGTTTCACGCCCACCTCGTCGGACGGACCCAGAAGGACCGCACGGAGGTCGCGGGGCGGGCCGTACGGGTGGCGGACCTCTCCGCAGTCCGCGCCCGCCGGATCGTTGAGGAGGCGTCCGTACTAGGCGCCCTGCTGAGCGCGGACGTCGTGGACCGCGACGCCTTGCGGGTGCTCCAGCCCGTTCCGGCGCTCTCCACCCACGCGGCCACGGCCACGGCACAGTTCCTGTTGCCGCAGGGGTGGCAGAGCCTCACCGACCCGGAGATCTACGCCGATCTCGTCTACATCCACCGCAAGCTGCGGAAGATGTATGACGAAGTGCTGCGCACCTGCACCACCGGCACATCCGGACTGTGGCGGCGCCCCGCCGTCCGGGATTTCGACCCGGAGAGCATCGACATACCGTTGCGCACCGCGACCCGCGCGACGCTCGCGCACTACCTGCGCGCGCTGCGCCCGGAGATCCTCTCCGGGCCGGTCGAGCGGTCCCGCACCGCGCACGTCTACCCGCTGGCCGATCTGGCCTACGCGGTCACCATCGCCGAGCAGGAAGGACGGGTGTACCTGCACCTGCGTACCAACGTGTTCTCCGACCTCGGAGGCGCGGGGATCAGCATCATCGACGGAGTCATAGTGAAGACAAAGAAGGGAGTAGGAGACATGCGCGTCGATGAGATCGCGGCCCGAAGCGCGTTCCAAGCCGACTTCCTGCGCGGACTCCACCTGCACCCGATGGCAGCAGGGGCCCTGTTCCCCAGGCTGTGACAGCCAGGGGTGCCGGACCCGGTAACGGGCCCGGCACCCCACCGCCCCACCCGTACGGCCCGCCCACAGGCGGGCCGTACGGCGCGGAAAAGGACAGCCGCAAGCGGCTGGGGCCCGCCCCCTTGAGCGCCCTTCGGGCGCGGGGCGGACTAGCGGAAACGCCGCCCCCTGAGTGGCCTTCGGCCACGGGCGGCTTTTCTCTGCCCTTCGGGCAGGCGCTGCGCGCCGGGCCCCCTAAGCGCCCTTCGGGCGCGGGCCCGCCCCTGCGGGGCTAAGGAGCCGCCTTCGGCGGCCGGCCCCCATGTCCCGGGCGCTCTCCGGTGGTGAGCCTGAATGCTGTAAGGTTCGATATGGCGAAACTGGATGTGAGGCGACGCCATCGCCGGCCGAAGACCCGGCCGGTCCGGACACCGCTCCCCGAAGGCAAGGAACCCATGCGGAAGATCGCACTCTTCGGACCGCCCGCCACGGGGAAATCCACCCTGGCCAAGTGGCTTTCCGTGCAGCTGGGCGCCTCGCACACAGACCTTGACGACATCCTCTTCACCCCGGGCGGCCCCCTGCCGCTGCCGGAGTTCCGCCGGCAGGCGGGAGAGATCACCCAGCAAGACGCGTGGATCGTCGAAGGGAACTTCTCCAAGCTCGCTGACGTGGTCTGGTACCGCGCCGACGTGCTCGTGTGGCTGGACTTCCCGCTGCCCCTGATCCTCTACCGCATCGTTCGCCGCAGCCTGCGCCAGCTCAACGGCCGCGACGACAGCCCGCAGGCAAAGCGGCTGACCTGGAGCAAAGCATTCTTCGGTCGCCGCTCACTGCTGCGCACCGCCATCCGCAAGTACCGCAACAACCGGCCCCGCTACGCCGAGCAGGTAGCCGAGACAGCCGGCCGGGGCGTCGAAGTGGTCAGGCTCCGCACCCCGCGCGAAGTCGCCCGCTGGAGGAGCGAACTGATGAAAGGGCCGGCGGAGGGCCACCCACAAGGAGCGACCCGGCACACCGCCGGCCACTAACCAACATCTCCGCGCCGGCACAAGGCCAGCGTGAGGAAGTACCACCAGCCTACAAGGCACCCCCGTCCGCGACCGACAGCCGCTCAAGGAACACCATCGTGATCCCCCGCAACCGGCCAGTGATCAACGAGGCCGACATTGCCCAGCAGGCAGGCGTACCCATCGCCACATGGCGGCGTCGAGACGCCCCCGCGTTCCGCCAGCGCGTGGCGAGCCTCTTCCCCGGCAGCCGAGTCCTGATCTACGACCTGGCCCAGGCCCGTGCCTGCCTCGCGGGCACGCCCATTCCCGCGCTGCCCGCCGGAGAACACCCCGACGACCTTCTCAATGACGAAGAGACGGCCGCCGTCCTCGGCGTCACGGCTAGCACCGTCCGCGCCTACGCGGCTCAGGGCTACCTCTCACGAGGCAAAACCCTCTACAGCGTCCGCGTCTGGCCCCGCCGCGACATCGAAGAACGCCTCAACAACCCGCCCGGACAGGGAAAGGGAGGGGGCCGACCACCAGGTACGGGAACAGGCCCGCGGAAGGCGCACGCCTACGAGGACGATCCCCGCCTGCGCACCGCGGCCTCAGCCCTTAGCAGTGCTGGCGACACCCCGCGCCATCACATCGCGGCATCCCTCGCCCAGCAGCACGGCGGGTCAGCACGCACCTGGGAACGTCTCCTTACCCAGGCCAGCCAGACCTCCCCGCCTGACTGATCAGGTGATGATACGGGCGGAGTTGTCGGACTGCGCCCAGCTCACCGCCGTTTCGCGCACGTCACCGGCAGCTGACCGCCCCTGACCACGAACCAGTCCGTACCCCACTGCCCGCACTGCCGGTACTGCTCGCCCCGCCACGCGATCCGGCAGGACGTCAGGACCTCCCCCTTACGCGCGTACCTGACCAGGGGGGATCGCACCGTGGCCACCGGGTTGTCGTTCCACGCAGGCCGGCGGATCGCCGCTCTCTCCTTCACCTTCACCGTCACGCACGTGCCCCTTGCCGCTCCAGCGGCCGGACCAGCAGCGGACGCGGACACCGCCGGCGCCAGCGACACCAGCACCGACGCGGCCACCGCCACGCACCTTGTCAACATCGTCATACCCGCCCAACCCCCGCGCGGGCGCACGGAGTCACGGCACGGGCCCCACGATCACCCCTGCGTGCGACGCAACCGCCCGAAGTCCCCAGCGGGCCGCACGGCCAGGACGCGCACCATCCTGGCGAAGACAAAGCGGTGCGGCACCGACGGGGGAACGGTGCCGCACCAGCCCCCCAGCGTAGAGCCGGCCCGGCCGGCACACGGCCGGCACACACCGGAATAGCCAGAAGCAGCCGTGGTGCAGAACCTTCGAGAACGCGGCATCCCGCCGGGGTTTACATGGCGGGCCGCATGCCGGCCGCCGCCATCGTCGTTGTGCGCGACCCCATGAGCGACGGGGAGGGGAGCGGCGGCCGCCCGAGCTTCGGTCGCCGTCCCCCGGGACCGCCCGGGGCCGGTCGCCGTACTGCCGCCGTCACGGACGCGCGTGCGTGAGCAGACCGCACCGCCCGGCCGTGGCTGGCGGGGGGCACCTGCTGCCGCGCCGTGGCCGGGGCCGGTGTGGTCACTCCGTGTCGGCGCGGGCATCGTCGTGGCCGGGAAGCGTGCCGACCACGGCACACGTGGCCGGGGCCGACGCGCCGCCGCCGACCTCCCCGAGATCACTTCGCGTGTACACGCTAAGCGAGGCGGAAACTCCGTAGAAAAATGCCCCTGACCTGCGGAAACGCAGGCTCGCCTACTTGCCCCGCTGTCACGGAATGCTGTAAAGTTGTTCTTGTTCGGAGGGGGCGGCACCCCGACCGGACACCCCCTCAACTCCCACCCGAAGGAGCCCGGCATGGCCAGCCTGTTCCCCGCCTACGCCCCCACCGTGACCCGCATCGGGTTCGCCCAGGTAACCCGGTTCGACCCCGCCACCTGCACCGAGGAGGACGTGCCGTTGGTCCTGGTCGGCATGACGGTTGCCGAGACCGATCAGTGGGAGTGGATCACCGACACCCTCGTCCCCACGGGCCGCGAAGTCCGCGGGACGAAGGTCTATCTCAACAGCGGTGAACTACTCGGCGTGACGCTCACCGTGGGGAGCGGATGGCACGTCGAGCACCACGACACGGTCTTGACCGGCGACTTCGTCACCGTCCCGTTCCCCGGCCGCCGGGGCACAGCCCGCACGGAGCGGATGGCCCTCCAGCAGCTCTACAACGCCCGACTCTCCGCCGTACGGCAGGCCTGCGCCGAGAGCGAGCAGCGCCGCCGGGCGCGCGAGGCCGCCGCGGCGTAGGCCCTCACGGCCCGGGGCGGGACGGCACCCGCCCGGGGCCGGCGGCCCCCCGAACGCCGTCGACCCGGGGTTAGCGTGTGCACGCTAACCCCGGGAGAAGCTCCGAAAAGTTCTCTGACCCGCGAAAACACGGGCACGTCAAGTTGTCCCGATGTCACGAGTTGCTGTAAAATTGTTCTTGTTCGGAAGGGGGCGGCACCCCGACCGGACACCCCATCAACTCCCCCACCACCGAAAGGAAGTTCTGATGACCATTCACGAGGCGGCAGCCGTTGTTCAGGCCCTCGGCTACGACGATCTGTCGGCCCGGTCCGTGGCCTACCTCGGTTCGCCGAGCGGCTGGCAGTTGCTCGCGTTCCTGGACGACGGCACGTCGGTCCGGGTCGACCTGGACGCCAGCCGCCGCAACGCCAGCGTTGCCGTAGGGGACAGCGAGACCGAGCGTTTCACCCTGACGGAAGAGCCGTGGTGGATCCAGTCCGGCCGCATCGCCCATGTCGCCAACCGGCTGTGGTCGAAGCAGCGCGACCAGGCCGCCGAGTAACTCCCACGCCCGGGGCGGGACGGCACCCGCCCCGGGCGGCACCCCATCAACCACCCACGCCCGCAAGGAACGGAGCCACCATGGCCATGATCATGACCGCGATCCCCAACGCGATGACCACATGGGTCGCCATCTACGGATGGGGCTGTGAGACGGACGCCCCCGCTCTCGTCATCTACGCGACCGCGACCACCGAGGAGACCGCGCGGAAGCTCGCCGACCAGGCCGCCGAGCAGTTCGGGTGCGAGGAGGTACCCGAGGGCAGCGACCAGGAGCCGCAGCTGTGGGCCGTATTGCGCGTCCCCGGCGGGAACCTCCCGCCGGAGGCCGACGAGTACGCGGCCGTCCTGTACGTCAGCGAAGGCGACTGAACACCACCGGGGCCCGGCCAGCGGGCCGGGCCCCGGCCCGCTCGCCCGACTCGAAAAGGTGTGTGACCTGCGGTTTTCCGGGCATCGCAATTTGCCTTGCGTCATGGGTTGCTGTAAAGTTGTTCTTGTTCGGGAGGGGGCGGCACCCCGACCGGACACCCCATCAACTCCCCCACCATCGAAGGGACATCCGATGACGACGAACAGCGCGCAGGCCGCCATTCAGGCCGAGATCACCGCACTCGCCGAGCGGCTGTGGACCCCCGGTATCACCCATCTGTCGTTCGTCCTCCCGGTGCGCGGCCACCTCGGCACCTACGGCGTACGGGCCGCCGGTCGCGGCTGGATGGGCATCCCCGCCGTGGCGTACGCGCCGGTTGACGGCAGCCGCCTGCGGCTCGCCGAGTTGCTCGCCGCCCTCACCACCGAGCACGCCGACTGTGACGCCCTGGCCGTCGAGGACGGCAGCCGCCGCGCCCGTCTCGCGCTGTACCCGGCGCCCGGCCAGCGCGAGGACGCCCGCCAGGCCGCCTACCCCACCGGCACGATCCTGGAGGACCCCGAGGACCGCCGGGCCCGGGTCGGCGGCCGGATCGTCGCCCAGTTCCTGCACCTTCAGGCCGGACTCACCAAGGGCATGGTGGCCCAGCAGGGCGCGGAGCTTGTCGCGCTGCACCGCCGTCTGACCGGCGAGACCGGCAACGAGACTCAGGCGACGATGATTGCGGACACCGTGGCCAGCGTGCTGCACCACGCCGACGGATGGGTGAAGGCCTCCACCGTGCTGGACCGCGCCTTTGGGATCCACTGGACGGCCCTCACGCCCAAGGTTCGCACCGAGGCCCCGCAGTACGGCAGCGACACCCGCAGCCGGGACGCCCTGGCCGGGACGGTCGCCGCCCTGTTCGCGGCGGCCGCCACGCACGACATCGCCGACCAGGAGATTGCCGACAGGGCAGAGACCGACTTTCTCGACGAGGTCGAGGACGCCCGATGGGAGGCCGTCCACGCCGCCCGCAGCTGAGCGACAGTGACCAGGCCCCGGCCAGCCAGGCCGGGGCCGCGCTTGCGGCGGTTCCCGCCACAAGCGGGAGCCGCCCGGCGGCCGGCCCCCACCGGCTCCGGGCGCCGGCCCCTGCGGCCCGAAACGTAAACGGGCCGACGGTTCACCCCCCGAAGGGGGCGACGGCATCCGTCGGCCCAACCCCATCAACCCCGCACCCGAAGGGCGAGCGTCGATGATGTACCGGAGTGTAGCGCGGCAGCCCATACCGGCGGCCCGCAGCAGCGCAGACCAGGAGTGTGACCCCCGATGATCCCCCAGGGCCGAGACGTGCGGACCGAAGCCGACGTTGCCGAGGCACTCGGCATCCCCCTGCACACGTGGCGCCGCAAGGAACGCGCGACGTTCGAGACGAGGGTGACCCGGGTCAACCCCGAGGAGGGGCGCGTACGGCTCTACGACGCCGCCCAGGCCGACGCCTACACCAACGGCCGCCCGATCCCGCCCGGCCCAGACCTTGAAGCCGAGCACGGCGACGACCTGTTGACCGACAAGGAGGCGGCCGCCGTCCTCGGTGTCGACCCGTCCACCGTCCGCAGCTACGCCGCCACCGGCTACCTCCCCGGCGGGGTCGAGGAGCACGGCCGCAGGTGGCCGCGCCGCGACGTCACCGCCAGGAGCGAGCAGGGCGACCAGCGCGAGCACCCCGGGGAGACCGGCGCCGGTCGACCCCGCAGCACCGCAGAGCGCCCCAACCGAGGCCGCGCCGGAGGAGCCCCTGACCCGCGCGTCGCCGAGCTCGCCGACGAGCTCGCGCGCACCGCCGACGCGTCGGGACTCACCGGCGCCAAGGTCGCCGAGCGGTACGGGGTCAGCAGGACGACCGGCGCGAACATCCTGCGGGCCGCACGCGAGCGTGTGGCGGCCGAGGGCTGACCCGCCGGCCCTCACCCCATCCAGTGGTGTGATCGCGCGCCAGCGGCCAACGCAGCGCCGCGTGCGGCACGGTGAGGAGATGCACCGCCGTTTCCTCCCCCTCGTTCTGGCCGTGGCCGCAGTGTTCGCCGTCCCCGGGTGCGTGTCGGTGAGTCCCGACATCACCCGGCCGCCCAAGGCGCCCAGCCTGGCCCCCGCCGCCCTGCGCATGGTCCCCGTGCCCGCCGTCGAGGAGAACGCCGCCCGCGCCCTGGACGACCCCCAGCCGTCCGCGCGGACCGAGCTGGTCGACACCGCCCCGCGGCCCCCGCACCCCCACCACGACCGACGGCACCACGAGGCGCCCCGCCACACCGAGCAGCCCGCACCGGCCCACCGACGGCACCCAGACCACCCCCGCGCCGTCGACCCGCGCCCGACGTACCGCCACCAGGCACCCCGGCCCGCACCCCGACACCGCGCCCAGCCACGCCCCCAGCGTCGGACGCCCAACGCCGGACCGGCCGGAGGCGTCGACATGCGGACACTGTGCCGTGCGGCCGCCGACCAGCAGGTGAACCCGGGGATCGTCAGCATGTGCCACAACACCTACGGGTGACCTGACACGCCGCCATCGTGGCCGGCGTGTCATTTGATTGCTGTTACGAACCGCTGTAAAGTTGTTCTTGTTCGGGAGGGACGGCACCCCCCGGACACCCCATCAACCCCCGCGCACGAAGGGACAGCTGTACATGAACGAGCACCAGGAGCAGCACCAGGACCACGGAGACGACCTGTTGAGGGACGGCGATTACCTGGACGGCGAGGACACCCACGAGCGCGCCATTCCGCGCATCACCGGCATCCCCCGCCAGGGCCGCGCCGCCGCCCCGCTCGGCCGGCGCGCACCCCGCCAGCGCGACCGCCGCGACCAGTAAGGCCCACGCGGCCGGGGGCGCGCCACGCCCCCGGCCCGCCGCCCCCTTCGCTCGAACCCCCAGGAGAACCCGTGATCTTCCTGTATCTGGTCGCCGGAGTCGTCGTCAGCTTGTCGTACGACGTCATGCCCACCGACGGCCGGTTTGACCTCCAGGCCGACCCCTCCCGCCGCCCGACGTCGGGTGAACTCTCCGCCGCTGTCGCCCTGTGGTGTCTCGCCGTCGCGGTGTGGCCCCTCATGGTCGTCGCCCGCGCACTCACCGCCATGCGAGACAGGCGCACCCCACGACAGTACGAGCCGGGGACGGACATCCCGGGACAGCGCCGCCGAGTCGAGGAGGCCCACCCGCACCGGTAGCCAGCCGGAACCCGCGACGCACCAGAACAGGGGGCGCACCCGATACGGGGGCGCCCCCCCAGTGCGTCCGCGGGTTTCGTTGTGGTGTGTGTGGGGGCGCTGCCCCCACGCCCCCGGCCACCAGTCCCAGAGGGGCCCATGGTCGGTCGGGTGCGGGCCGGTGGTGGGTCGGCGGGGAGGGGGTCCCTCCGGTCCGGTCGACCCTCCGCACCATGCCGCACGGCCGCCCGGGGCGCAACGAAAGACGTGTTGCACCCCGAACGACCGCACGGCCCACCGTGAGTGCCGCCCAGACCGGAGGGACCCCCTCGGCCCCCGCCTTGCGCGAGGACGCGCCGAGGCGGACGGGGGCTCACCCACCGTCGGCGGCCGCCCCTTCGGGCGACATCCGACACGGCGTCACGTCTAGCGTGCACACGCTAAGTTCCTGGGAAGATTCCCCGAAAAAGGTCTCTGACCTGCGGAAACGCGAGGTGTGTCATTTGATCTGTGGCACGACATGCTGTAAAGTTGTTCTTGTTCGGAGGGGGCGGCACCCCGAAGAACCCCCACCAACTCCCCACCACACGATAGGAAGTGCGCGATGACCACCACCGCGACCGCCACCATCCCGACCCAGCAGGTACAGCCGCAGACCTCGGCCAACACCGAGCACGGCAGCCGGATCATCGCCGCCCTGGAGGGCGCGTGGGCCGCGATCCGCGCGGCTCACCCCGAGGTGCCGCAGGTCGTCATGATCACCGGGACCGGCCGCACCACCACCGGCATCAAGTGGGGGCACTTCGGAGCCGACTTCTGGACGGTCGAGGAGGGGGCGAAGAAGGGCCGTGCCCCCGAACTGTTCGCGGGTGGCGAGCTGTTGAGCCTCGGCGGCCGCCGCACCATGCAGACGCTCATCCACGAGGCCGCCCACGCCGTCGCTCACGTCCGGAAGGTCAAGGACACCAGCAGCGCGGGCCGCTACCACAACCGGCGGTTTGCCAAGATCGCCGAAGAGCTTGGGCTCACCTCCCCGACGCAGCCCGAGAGTGTGCGCGGTTTCTCGGACTGCCGCATCACCGACGAGACCGCCAACCGCTACGCCGCAGCGATCGAGGCCCTGGACATCGCCCGCCTCCCGTACGTCCACGACCCGTTGGCCATCAGCCTCGGCGGCGGCACCGACCGCCCCATCGGCGGCGGCACCGAGGGCGAGGACGACGACGAGGGGAACGGCGAGGAAGGGCAGCCGGGCAACGGCGGCACCGAGGAGCCGGAGCCCGTGGCGAGGCCCGCGAAGCGCCCGCCCACGCGGTTCCTGGTCATCTGCGGATGCACCAAGCCCGGCAAGGACGGCACGCCCGAGCCCGCCCGCCGCATCCAGATCAGCCGCGCCTCATGGGAGTTCGGCCAGGAGGACGGCGACGACGACGGCGGGATGATGTGTGGACGCTGCGGCCAGCCGTTCCGGAAGGCCCAGGACGACAACGACGCCGGGTGACACAACCGGGGCGGCTCCCAACGGGAGCCGCCCCTTGGCCCAGCGGACAGGCCGGCGGCGCGGGCCGCAGCGCGCAACCGCGACGACCGCCCCGCAGGCTCCGCCCCGCCGCTCGCCGCAGGTCACGGGCCCTGCGATCGAGCGTCGATCCCAGAGACTTGGCCCCGCCGGCCGCGCCGACATCCGGGCGGCCCCGGCCGTGACACCACGTCAAACAGCGCCCACAGGCGCCGCGTCGGACGACACGCGCAAGAAAAGTGCAGCACTGACGTGATTACCGCAGCACTAATGTGGCATGATCACGGGCCATGAAGGATCAACAGGGCCGTGGACGCGGATTGCCGCGCGGGACGAGGTATGCCGCCCCGACCTACGACCCGGCCACGGGCAAGCCGTACCGTCCGGGAACCCACTTCGATCCAGAGACCGCAGAGAAGCTGATCAGCATGTGCGAGCGGCTGAACCTGTCGGTCTCGGGCTTCCTTACGGAGCTTGTTGCCGCTGTGCAGGTCGATCCCGAGACCGGTAAGCCGGTTGGGTGGCCAGGGGCCGTGACGTTGCGGGAAGTCCCGAAGTTGAAGGAGGCCGGATGATCTAACCGGCCGAGCATGCGCCCGGACTTCCTACCCGGACGCGCGTAAGGCCCCTAAGCCGGGATCTCAGCCCTCCCTCGGTTCGCCAACCAGAGGCCGAGACCCCTCACAACCTCAAATGAGCACGTAGCGAGCTGTTGGTTTCCTAGGCCAACGGCGGGCTTTCGTGCTCCCTCTGACGCCGAGGAGCGTTGCCATCGTAGCAGCGAGCCACGGTGGCGGTAGAGGCTTGCCTCAGACCGGTGTGTCATCGGCGCTTTATCAACAAAGCGACCTTTTTACTGCCATCGCCACGCCCGCATTCCCCCCTGGGACCGTAGGACGGCCAGGGGTTTCTAGCGTGCACACGCTAGAAACGGTGCAGGCCAGGAACCTGACGCGGTTCCTCGGCGTGCTGTCTCCGCGTGCCCGCGTACGGGCCGCCATGGGGACGCCCGGCGCCTGGCAGAACGTCTACCCGGACACCGTGGCGGTAGCCGAGGTGGACCCGGACCGGCCAGTTGCGATGTACCTCACACGCGTCGCCCGGGGCGCGTACCGCTTCACGTTGGTTGCGCTGGACTGCGACGCCAAGCGCGTGCCCGCCGCCCAGGCCGCCGCCGACGCCGAGCTGTTGGCCTGCGCCGCCCGTGCCGAGGGCATCGAGCCCGTGCCCACCGAGTCCGGCCCGAACGGCGGCCGCCACGTGTGGATCGGGTGCGCCGAGGGGGTGCCCGTCGCCACGGTGCGGAGGATCGCCCGCGCCGCCCGCACCCTGTGCCCGTCCGTCGACATCGCGCCCCTGATGAACCCGAAGGCCGGCGCGGTCCGCCCGCCCGGCGCCGCCCACCGCCTCGGCGGGCACAACGAGTTGACCGCACACACCATCGAGCAGGCCGTGAAGGCCCTCGGCTCCGCCTCGGCCCCGGCCGAGGCGTTCGAGCGCCTGGCCGCCCGGCTGGAGTCGATGGCCGCCGCCCGCACCGTCGAGCGGCCCACGAGGACCGCCCCGGCCGCCGTCGACCGCCGCCGCGCCGCCGAGGACGACGAGCACCAGGACGCCGCCGTACCCCCGTCGATCCAGCAGCGCGGGCCGATCCAGCGCCCCGTCATCACCGACGCCGCCGGGTGCCCGCAGCTCGCCGTACCGTGGCGCCCCCTCGGCGAGCGCGCCATGAAGGGGCTCCGGCGGAAACTGACGCGCCATCACGACCACTCGCAGCAGGCCCATGCCCCCGCCCGATCCATGGCCCTGGCCGGATGGACCCAGGCCGAAGGTCTCGCCGTGGTGCGCGACGCCCAGTCGTCCCCTGCGCTGGAATGGCTCCGCAGCGAGCGCCAGCCGGACGGCACCCGTGCCCCCCGCGCCGAGGAGGACACCGCCCGCCTGTGGGCCCGGGTGTGGTGGCTCGCCGTCCAGGACGCCGCCCGGATGCCCCGCAGGCCCGAGGACGACGGCGGCCGCCACGAGCGGACCGAGGCCGAGGTGGCCGTGGCCGATTTGTTCGCCCGGATGCGGGCCGCCGGCCCCGCACGGTGGGGACGGGAGTCCGGCCCCGCAGACGCCGCGATCCTGGCCGCCGTGGCCTGGCTCATGCTCACCTCCGGCACCACCGACGTAAGCGCCAACGTCCGCCGCCTCGGCGTGCTCGCCGGGTACAGCCGCCAGACGGCATCCCTGGCCTTGTGGCGTCTCTTCCGGGACGGATGGCTCAGCGTCACGGCCGAGGCCGACCGCAGGGCAGGCAGGGCCCGCCGGGTGACCCTGGCGACCGAGCACCAGTGCCCCGACCACGACGGCCACCGATGCGCCATCTACCAGGCCCCCGATCACGTTCCACCAGCTCACCCGGGGTCGGACAGAAGGCGGAACGCCGCCGCGCCCCCCACCCCCCACAACCTCTCCGTCGACCTCCCGGCCCAGCTCCGGACCCTCATCACCCACCAGCAGGCAGACGTCTGGCACTCCCTCGGCCACCACGCGGCCCGCACCCTGAGGGAGATCCAGCAGCAGGACCGTCCCACCCTGGCCCACCTCACCACCGCCACCGGCTACGGCCGCCGCGCCACCCTCCGGCACCTCCACCAGCTCCAGGCCCTCCAGCTCGCCACCACCGCCCGCCCGCGCCGAGGAGAGCCCACGTACGCCGCCACGGCCCGCCCGCTGTACGAGGCGGCCCAGGAGACCAGGACGGCCGGACGCGTGGCCGGCCTGGCCGTGGACGCGCGCGTGGACCAGGCCGCGCACGAGTGGTGGGCGGCCGAGGAGGAGTGGAGCGCGCTGCCCCGCGCCGAGAAGCGAGCCCGCGGCCCCCGCCCCGGCCCGGACCAGATCGTCATCCCCGGCCTGGCCCCCGGGGCCCGCGCCTACCCGCGCCGCCACGGCGGCCGCCCCGACCACCGCCGCGCCCGCCAGATCGAGGCCCAGCGCATCAACGCCGCCGGTCTGCTCGCCCACGCCCAGCAGCTCGCCCAGGCCGGACACCTCATCGACCCCGCCCACCTCAGCGCCGCCGGAGCCGAGCAGCCCCAGCCCCGACGCCGCACGCGCCCCGTCCTCCCCGCCCGCCAGCACTGCCGACACTGCCATGCCGCCCCCGGCGAACGGTGCGTGACCTGGCGGGGCACCCCGGCCGCCGAGTGGCACGCCGCGCGCCGGGCCGCTGCCGAGGAGGAGGCCGCCGAGGCCCCGGCACGCGGAGGGCAGCAGAACAGCGCGTGAGCCGCCCGGACGCGGTAGAGTCGCCCCCACGGCGGAACGGAGCCGGGCACCCCGACCACCACGGCGGAGAAGCCCAGGAATCGCCCCGCCGGACCGGCAGCCCCAGCCGAACCGCCCACCGGGCGGACGCGCCGGCCCCCGCACAGCGGGAGCCCGCCAAGGCCAGGGAAACCTAGCGTGCACACGCTAGAACTGTCGTCACGGGCACCGCCCGCCCGCAGCGGCCGCAGCCGCCGGGGGCGGAGCCCCCGAGCAGGACCAGCCGGCGAGAAGCCGCCCTCCCCCACCCCGGAAATTGGCGCCCTCTTGTCAACGGCTAATTTCTGGAATACTAGAAACAGTAATCCGGAAATGATAGGCTGAGGTCATGACGGAGACCACCGAGACGAACCGCGACCCCTACGCGTACGTCGTTGACGGCCGCGTGCCCGCCGCCCCGTACACCGGCCGCCTGGCCGAGGCCGAGGGCCGCATGGGCATCGACGGCACGGCCACGCTCACGGTGCGGGTGCACGACGCCGGCCAGCACGGCGTCACCCGCCGCGAGGCCGCCGAGCGCCTGGCGTGGGGGTACGGCGTCCGCACCCGCCGCGTGTACGCCGACCTGTTGGCGGACCGGCTGGACCGGCACGCGCTCCGGATCGAGGGCGACCCGCTCGCCGTCGCCCGGTTCGCCGCCGACCTCCCCGGGTTGCTCGCCGCCATCGAGGCCGCCGCCACGGCGATGATGCGCCGGCTCGCCGGATGGATGCGCGACTCAGCCCACGGCCAGCGCTGGACCGAGTACCACGGCCCGCAGGACTGGCGGACCGAACGCCGGTCCTGGCGCCGCGCGTTCATCCGGCACCTGGCCGCTTTCGTCGGCCCCTACGCGCCGCAGGTCGACGCGCCGATGCCGGATTGGTCCGAGAACTGGTTGGGCATCCCGGCCCGGATCGCCCAGGCCACCGCCCGCACCATCGACACCAGGGCCGTGCGCGACCACATGGCCGAAGCCCTCATTTTCGCCCAGGCGGTCACCGCCGAGCCCCGCATCATCGAGCCGACGCCGGAACCGCGCACCCGGTACGCCAGCGTGTACGACGCGATCAACGCCCCGCAGGAGTACAGCCAGGAACTCGGCGACGTCGTGACCACGTACGGCCCCGACCCGGACGCCGGCACCGAGCTGGACACCGCGGCCGCCGTCGCGGCCGAGGACGACGAGCGCCAGGCCGAGGCGGACGACCAGGTGACGGCGGCCGCCGTCGAGGCCCGCGCCGAGCTCACCGAGCCGACCACCGCGCCGCAGGTCAGCGCGTTGCCCACGGACCACCCGGCACCGGATCGAGTGGCGGCCGCGCCGCGGATTGTCCGCCGCCGCCGTCCGTACGGCAGCATCAGGACCCACACCCGCCCGCAGGCCCGCGCCCGGGGCCGGCTCAGGCCGCCCCAGCGGCCCGGCCCGGCCGCCCGTCCCGCCAGCACCACCAGGAAGGCCGCCCGCCCGTGACCACAAACGACAGCCAGCCGACCGACGACCCGTTGGCGCACCTGTCGAACCGGCTTGCCGGCCTCGGCATCGAGATTCCCGGCATGCCCGCGCGGGAGGCGGCCGGAGAGGCCGGCGAGGAAGAGGCGCCGCACGGCTACTGGCCGGAGCCGTGCGCCAACTGCGGGAAGCTCATCCCCCGGGCCAAGCCGGCCGGCGCCGGGCGACCGCCGGAATACTGCGACAGCACCTGTCAGAACGAGCGCAAGGCGGCCCGCGCCCGCGAGCGCAACGCGCCCGGCCTGCCGGGGCAACTCCTCCGCGTCGAGGAGACCGTCACCAGGATGGAACAGGTCGCCGCGGACATGCGGTTGGAGCTGTCGAAAATCAACAGCCCCGAGGGCATCGAGGCCCGTCTAGCGGCAGCCCGCGCAGCCAACGCCAACGACGTGGCACAGGCCAACCAGGAGACCGTACAGGCGAAGGCGGACGCCGCCGCCGCCCGCTCGGAAGCCTCCCAGGCCCGCGCCGACCGGGAGGCCGCCGAGGCCGCCGCCGCCCGCGACCGCACCGCGCGCGAGGCCGCCGACGACGCCCGGGAAGTCGCCCAGCAAGAGGCCCGCGCCGCCGAGCGCCGCCGGGACCAGGCGGAGCAGAAGGCAGCGGACGCCGCCGCCGCCCAGCAACTCGCCGAGGAAGAACGCGCCGCCGCCACCGACCGGGCCGAGCGTGCCGAGCACGAGGCCGCCGAGGCGATCGAGCAGCGCGACACCGCCACCGAGCAGCGCGACGAGGCACGCCAGGACGCCGCCGCCGCTCAGGCCCGCGCCGAAGCCGCCGAGCGCGAACGAGCCCGCGCCGAGGAAAGGGCCCGCGATGCCGAGCGCGCACGCGAGGCCGCCGAGCGGGAACGGGACGGCGCCCGCCAGGACGCGGCACAGGCCGCCGCCGAGGCGTCCGAGGCCCGGACGGCCCAGCAGCTCGCCGAGGAGCGGGCCCGCCGGGCGGAGACGGAAAAGGACGAGTTCCAGGCCGGATACACCCAGGCTCTCGCGGACACCAAGGAGGCCAAGCGTCAGCGCGACGAGGCCGCCGGCCAGACCACCGAGGCCAACCGGCAGCGCGCCGCCGCCGAGGAGCGCGCGACCAAGGCCGAGGAAGGCCGGACGCAGGCGGAAAACCGCGCGGACCGGGCCGAGGCGCGCGCAGAGCGCCGCATCGGCGACGCCGAGAAGCGCCGGGACGACCTGGCGGCCCAGCTCGCCGCCGAGTCGACCGCGCGGCAGCAGGCCGAGCAGGGACGGGCGGCCGCAGTCCAGCGCGCCGACGACGCCCAGGACCGCGCCGAACGAGCCGAGAGGGACCGGGACGAGACCGCCCGGCAACTCGCCGAGGCTCGCACCCAGCTTGCCGCCGCCCAGGCCCGCGCCGAGGCCCGCGCCGAGGCGGAGAAGTCGGCCCAGGGCAAGGAGCGCAAGCCGGCCAGGCGAGGCAGGAGGCCGGCCGAGGAGGAGGCGCCGCCCGAGCCGATTCCCGGGCAGACCGCCGTACCGCTGTCGAACGAGACCGACGAGGAGCCCACCACATGAGCAACCCGACCGTCACCCCCGTCCCGTTGCCCGCCCCGCTCCGAATCCTCCAGGCGGACGAGTACGACCGTGCCGTGAAGGCCGGCGTACGCGCGGCCCGCTCTGTCAGGCGGGCAACCGTCGAGGAGATCACGGATGCTGTGCTCGCCGAGTTCGGTCTTTTCCCGCCGCCCATCGAGCCGGACGAACTTGACCCGGAGTGCTGCACCGCTCAGTGCCTCCCCTTCGAGCCCGAGACGGGCGACGCACACAGCCTCGGCCAGTGGCAGCAGTGCGGCGACGAGCCCGGCCACGACGGTGACAAAGCCACGACAACGCCGAGTTCACTTGGAGCGATGGCCGACCCGGCACCGTACCCGCCCGTCACGGGACGGCATGACGACGAGCACCAGGCCGTGAATCGTGCCCCCGGACGAGCACCGGGGGTACTGCCATGCCCGGGAGGAATACACAGCGCTGGGGCGCCTGAAAAGGGCATCCCGGGGCCGCACTTTTAGCGTGTGCACGCTAGCCCCTGTGCGGCGGCCGGCACCGCCTCGGCCTTGCGCCATGGGCCGGGCCTGAGCGGGGGTCCCTCCGGAGGGGCGGCAGGGCTCGCCCCTAGCGCGCCGTGCGTCGGGGTGTCCAGGATCTTGACCGCTTGCGGCGGCCGTAGGCCGTCCTGGACGCCCCGGCGTGCGGTGTGCTGGCCTCCGGTGCCGCTCCTCCGGAGGGACCCCCCGCGACCCGCGACCACCCCCCACCGGCCCGCACCCGAAAAACAGGGGGCCCCTCTGGAAGGTGGCCGGGGGCGTGGGTGGCGGAGCCCCCACACCACCACCCAACCACCCGCACGGAAAACCCCGGCGGAAAGGGGGACCGGTCAGTATTCGTAGCCGTACCGGTCGTACTGGTCGTCCCCGTCGTCGTCCGACCAGGGACCGCGCTCCGACTCAGGCAGTCGAGGAGCCGTGCCGTCAGCCAGCTCGCGCAGCAGCCGAGCCGCGCCGGCCGCGTCCGAGGGCGCACGGTGGTCCCCGTACGGGAGTTTCTGCCAGGTGTAGTTCTGCCAGTACGGATGCCACTGCCCGTACCACTCGGCGTACGGATGCATGAGGTCTGCCCAGCGCGCCCGCCCGAGCCACGTCCGCGTGTACTCCACCGCCTCGGCGCCGACCAGGCCGACGACCGTACGCGCGTGCCGGTGCACCTCCCGGGCGATGCTGTGCAGGTCATACCCGAGGTTGTAAACCACGACCGTGCGCCCGTGGATCGCCCGCCCCAGGGTGTCCATCACGTCTGAGAAAACCGGTGCTTCGGCCTCGGCCAGAACGTTGGTCGTGATGCCGTGCACCTTGACCGCGCCCGCCGCCAGGGGCGCCCGCGGATCGACCAGAGACGAGAGCACCGGACGGCCGTCACTGTCGCACAAGCCCAGTTCCAGGACCCAGCGGTGAAGGTCGGTGGACTCCGTGTCGAGCACTACGACCGGCCCGGAGTCGAGCACGGCCGCCGCCCACTCCTGTGGCCCGAGGGGCGTTGTCGGCAGCACCCCGGGAAGGGTTTCCCGCAGGACGGGCGCGAGCGCCGGCAGATCAACGGCGGCCCACGCCTCGGCACGGAACCGGCCGCAGGGGGCACACGTTCCGGTCTCCCCGACGTCCGGCCGGCCGCCGTCGTTCACCAGCTCGCCGCAGTCGAAGCACCGCCACGCATGCAGGACGAACCGAGCCCTTGTGAGCGCCGCGAGCTGGGCAGGACTCGCGACCCGCTTAGGCCGGGCACCCCGCTTGCGGAACAGAGGCGCGTATCCCGTCTGCCCGTAGTACCGCCAGTACGCGTACGCCTGCGGCCGCTGCCGAGGCGAGACCGCCAGGCCCTCCCGCTTGAGTTGGCGAGGAGTGAGCAGGCCCGGGGGAAGGTCCCAGAACCGGTACACCGCCCGGCCGCGATACGTGCCGTACACCTTGTGCCCATCGGCCGCTTTCGCAGGCATTGAGAACCCCTTTCCGATTGCCCGTCGCCAGGGATATTACACAGTATCCACGCGCAATAAACGAGCATTAGGATTCGACCACAAGCCCCGGAATTTGACCTTTCCGCACGGAATGCGTTCTAACTACCTTGTTTAAATGCGCTCCGATTTATCCACCCGCTTCCCGGTTCTATCCATCGCCCAGAAGCGTGGCGATGGACTCGCGTGCAATCCGGCCCACGGTATAGATCTGTTCCTGAAGTTCGAGCCTGCGCGCTCGCGCCCGCTTGGACCGCGAAGGCCGTAGGCCGATGAGGTTTTCTTCCCGGAGAGACCTCACCGCCGGCTCGCTCACCCGGTAGGCCGCGAGCCGTGCGACGTCGACCACATCGGCGGCAATGTCCAGCATCAGTTTCGCGCCGAAGCGCTCATTCGGGGAGCCCGTCCTACGACCCGAAAGCCGCTGCGCCTGTGCTTCCTCGGCAGTGAACGGAGGCCAGGGGCCGGCCAGGTCCGGCAGCGCGAGCCTGGCACGCATCGCCGTTTCTGCGAGCTGTCCCATCCGTGGCCACAGGTCCGGCCGCAGCGTCAGCAGGGACACCCGAATTTCCTCGGGTGTCGGCTCGCTTTTCGGCAACCCAAGACGCTGCCTTTGCTCGGCAAGCCACTGCCATTCGGCGAAGTCGTTTTCTCCAGCAAGCGCGGCCAATCCCTCAGCATGCAAGGGATGAAGCCACACGAGCGTGTTGACCTTGGCGACAGCACTCATCATCTAACTACCTATTTAGATAGCAGACCCTTCCGGCACTGCCGCGAAGCAGGCCGGAAGGGTGCGGGTTGGAAGGTGGTCAGGATGCGTCCGAGGACGAAGGGGCAGAGGCGGAGCCCGTGGTTTGTTCGGTGTCGGACCGGACCCGACGGGTACGTGAACCCTTGGGCCGGCCTTGAGGCCGCCGGGTGGGTTCTTCCGCCCCCATACGACGGAGTTCGTCCGGGCTCCAGCCCGCAGCCGACGCCGCCGCGTATGCAGCGCCGTACGACTTGTCTGCGTCATCGAGCAGTGTTTGGAGCCGCTTGCGTTCGGCGATGGCCGAGGCCAGGGGTTTGATCACCTCCAGACGTGAGGCGAGCATGTTTTCCGCCGTGGTCAGCATGGGTGACGTGGTGTCGTCGGAAGGTGTGGTCATGGTCGCCATGGTAGCGGCCGGCGCCCGCCGCGCACACGAGATCTTCCGCCGTCAGGCGACTTGCGGTCGAGGCCCCGGGGATGCTCCCCGGACCCCCAGTCGCGGCGAAGCCGCGAGCCGCCCTAGAAGCCCGGCACCCCAGCCCAACTACCCTCCTACGTCGGAGTCGGAGCAAGTTAGTGGTTATTGTTCCAATAACTAGGTACGGCGGTCCCTGCCTCGCTATGCTCGGCGCATCGGGGCTGCCTTTTCGGTCCGGGCACGGACCGACGGTTGGGGCTGTCCCTCGAACGGGAACAGGGGAAATGACCAGCGACGCACCACGCGCCCGCCGCCGTGAACGACGATCCGACAACCCGCGCACGCACCGCGTGAACCTGGCCTACAACGACGCAGAGTTGGCGATCATTCTCATGGCCGCTGTCGCAGCCGGCTTGAAACCTGCTGCATACGCCGCGCGTGCTGCACTCGCTGTCGCGAAGGACGAGGTGTCCCCGGTGCCGGTCGACCTGAAAGAGCGATTGCGGATGCTGAACGATGCCCGGGTGTCCGTGGACCGGATCGGCACGAACATGAACCAGATTACTCGCGTACTCAACTCCAACGGTGTGGAGACCCCGGAGCGGTTTGACGCCGTCCTGGAGCGTGTAGAGCGAGCCGTCCGGAGGCTGGACGAAGCCACCATTGCCGTGATGGAAGGCTTGGAGTGATTCCGAAGAAGGCGAAGCCCGGCGCTCGCACTGCCGGGTTGCTGTACTACCTGTACGGGCCAGGCCGGGCGAACGAGCACACCGACCCCCACATGGTCGCCGCATGGGGTGGCGGAGTGCTGGACCCGGCACGGAGTTCCGGAGCGACCATCCCGAGCCTGGCCATGTTGCTGGACGCTCCGGTTTTTGGGCTCGAAGGCAAGGCGCCGGATCAGCATGTCTATCACGTTCCGGTACGACTCGACCCAGGTGACCGGATCTTGACGGATGAGGAATGGGGGGACGTTGCGCGCGAGATCATGGACGCCTCAGGTATCGCGAAGAAGGGCGATGCCATGGGCGCCCGATGGGTGGCCGTTCGGCACGCCGATGACCATATTCACATCGTGGCGACGCTTGCCCGTCAGGACGGTCGAGTACCCGATGTACGACGGGACATGGTCAGGATGCAGGCCCGTGCTCGGGAACTGGAGATCCGTTATGGACTCCGGCGGCTGAAGAGCGGCGACAAGACCGCGAACCGGTGGCCAACGACTGCGGAACTGGAGAAGGGGAAGCGCATGGGCCGCACGGAGCCGCCCAGGGTGACCCTGCAAGCGAGGGTCAGGAAGGCCGCAGCCGGCGCCCGATCCGATGCCGATTTCTTTACCGCCGTCGAACGCGCGGGACTCCGGCTCAAGAAGCGCACCGCGTCCGACGGGAACGTGACCGGCTATGCGGTAGCCCTGCCAGGCGACCGCACCGCCGGAGGCCGAGCCGTATGGTTTTCCGGCAGCCAGCTTGCCCCCGATCTGTCCCTTCCCCGAGTTCGGGAACGCTGGACCGGTGTGCCCGCCTCGGCCTTGGTTGCCAAGGCCGGGAAGATCGAGAGCCGCGCCGCCGCATGGCAGCTTGCCGCCGAGCACGTGCACCAGGCCGCTGCCGTCCTCGGCCAGGCAGGCAACGAGGCCGGGGCCGGGGAAATGGTCGCCCTGGCCGACTTCCTTTCAACCTACGCTGCCGAGGCACCCGCAACCGTTCGTGACGAGCTACGGGACGCAGCCCGCGCGTTCGAGCGAGCCGGACGCGCCCCGACCAGCCGCCGTATGGACAGCCAGGCGAGCGCCCACCTGCGGGCAGCCACCCAGCTACTCACCATGGGGGCCGCCATTGCGGCGGGCGGAGGAGAAGCAACCGCGGCCATCGCCGTTTTGGTCGCAGTCGCCCTGGCCGTCGCCGCCGCGATGACGTGGCACCAGGCAGCCCAGCACGAGGCACAGGAACGCGCGGCAGCCCAGGCCGGCACTCACCTTCGTGCCGCCACCGAAGTGGCCCACGGCGCGAGCGCAGGCACCCGCACGGGGCGAGGACACCGGAGCACCTGGCAGCGCACGACCATGCAGCCCGGCGGACCCGCTCTTGTCGAGGCGTACGCGCCCGTCGTGAGAGAGGCCATCCCGCACCTTGCGGAAACCGTCCTCGGCGAGGCCGCATGGCCAGCTCTGGCCGCCACACTCCGGCAGGCCGAAAACGCCGGATACAACCCGGCCCGCGTACTCGCCGAGGTCACCGCACTGCGCAGCCTCGGCGACGCGCAGAGCACGGCCGAGGTACTGGTGTGGCGACTGCAACGGCGGATGGACAGCGACACACGCAGCAACTCCAGCCAGCTCCAGGAACAGACCCCGCAGACGCCGACCACGCTCCCCGACACGACCGGCGCCACCGGGGACGCCCGTCCACCCGCTCCGCCGACGGAAAAGGAGGAGGACGACGGCGAGGAGACCCCCGCCGCACCGACCGCCCCGCCACCTGTCCTCGGTCGAGGCCCGGCGGCCGAGGCCACACCCCTCGGCGGCCCCGACGTGCCGACGTTCGGCGAAGCCGTGCGCCAGGCCGTCCCGGCGTACGCCACCGCAGTACTCGCCGACGCCGCCTCGGCGACCCTCGCGGCCTACCTCATCAGGGCGACGCACGAGGGACACCAGCCAGCGGAACTACTCGCCGAAGTAGCAGGCGCCCACGACCTGGCCGACGCCCACAGCGTTGCCCAAGTGCTCGCCTGGCGGTTGAAGGGACGGTTGGGACGCGACGGACAGTCAGCCCCGCTCCCCCGCGCGACCGGAAGGACGACCGAGCCGACACCGACGAGGCCGAACACGGGCGAGCGAACAGCCGCAGAGCGGGCGGCCCAGGAGGCGGCACAGCAGCGGAACCAGGCCCGTGGAAGAGGGCGGTAAACCGGATCCCCGTAAGGCAGTCCGGAAGCCGAAAAGGCCGCGTGTCGGTAGGTCTCAGGAGCTAGCTTCATAGGTACGAGAGCGAGCGAAACGAGGACATCATGACGCCACAGAACGAGAGGTTCGAATGAGCGACAGCACAGCTTTCGAGCAGGCAGCCAGCCACACCGGGCAGACTGCCGTCATTGCTCTGCAAGTTCTCGTCATGGCGGCCCAGGCCCTGCGCGAGCACCAGGAGCGCGAGGCGGCCCGAACAGCCGCCGCCCCGGCCCCCGCCACCGAGCCCGACAAGCCGCCTACACCCGACCCCGTACAGGATCCGGACCGGGACCGGTACGCCGAGATGGTCCGGGACATCGTGGAGCCGTCCGCAGTCGCCGAAGCCATGGTGAACGCGCCGCAATGGCCCCGGCTCGCGGACGAACTCCGGCGACTGGAAAACTCCGGGGTGGACGTACGCCAATTCCTTACCGACGCCACGCCCGTGATTGCGCGTATCGACGCCGACATGCGCACGGGAGCGCAGAACCCCGGCGTCACGGCCACGGCCACCACACCCCGCGACCCGTGGGCGACATCTGCCGACGACACCGGCCGCGACCGCGAGGGCCCCAGCCTGGCCGAGCGCATCGTGGAATGGGTCAAGAAGTTCGTAGAGGCCGTCAAGGAATGGTTCAAGAAGGTGACCGGCCGGGGCGATGACTCGGCCCTCGGCGACCGCGAAAAGGGTCTCGTCAGGCACGGGGGCACCCCCCAGGAAAACGCTCGACTCGTGATCACGGCGCGCGAGGCCCTGGCCGACGAGAAGCTGTTGGGCCAGTTGGTCACCTCCCGCGAGTGGCCAGCCATCGCCGAGCAGATGAAGACGCTCCGGGCGGCCGGACACGACCCGCGCGAGGCCCTGGCGGGCGTGCCCGCTCGGATGAGGCAGGCCGCCGACGCCGGCATCAGTCTCAGCCCGGCCGAGGCCGCCCGCGGGTTGCTCAACGACCAGGCGAAGGCGCCCGTTCCGGCCCGCACCGTCACGGCGCCGGCACCCGCCAGCAGCGCCCCGGCCGCCACCAAGGCGGCACCGGCGAGTCCGGCCCGTGCGGCGTACGCGGCGGGGCGCGCCGCAGCGGCCAACGCGCAGTCCACCACGGCCACCCCGGGAGCCAGCCCGGCCCCCGGCCCGCAGGCGTCCACGACAGCCGCAACCCCGGCCCCCACCCAGGTACACGGGCGTACGCGCTGACGCGCACACGGAGGACAGAGACCGATGGAGATGAACTCACGCACGCCCGCGCCGGGCGGCGGCACCGAGCCCGCCCGCAGGCCGCAGCGCAACGCCACGAGCCAGGCCGGGGACAGCGGCGCGGGTGCCCCGGAAGCGCTGCGCCTGGCGGCCGCCCTCGGCCGCAGCAGCGCGGATCACGAGGCCCGTGCTGACGCCGCCCTCGGGGAGGCCGACGCGGCCCGGGGCCGCGCCGGGGCGGCCGATGCCGGGGGCGACCTCGGTACGGCGAACGCCGAGTGGAGCGACGCGGCGGGGTTGGACGGGCTCGCCGCTCATGAGGCCACCACGGCCGGAATCGAGGCCCGCGCCGCTGCGGCCACGGCGACTTCCACCACCGTGCCGGCTCCCGCCCGAGGAGGCGCCACGGGCGGGCCCGCAGCCACAGGGCAGGGCCGGGGCCAGGCGGCGGCCGCCGCTTCACCGCCGCGCCGCGCCGTCCAGTAGCCCGCACATGCCAAGGGCCGGAGAGGAATCCCTCTCCGGCCCTTGGCGTGCACACGCTAACTCTAGGAGGTCGCCGGTTCCGGCACGGCCTCGGCGGCCGCCGCGCGACCCGGCAGCGGTTCCGCCGGAGGCACCGGCAGATCGGTGTGCTGGTGCCGCTCCGGGTTGGTCATGCAGCCCCCGAACGGACCGGAGGCATCCCGGAGTTGGGCCACCATCGGATCGAGGTGGTCACGGTGCCACACGGACGGCCCGGTACGGCCGCAGGTCTCCGGATCGGTGAGTTCCTGCCAGGCCAGCCACGCGGCGTGAAGCCGGGCGATTGCCGCCGGGTGCGCCCACCAGCTCGCGCACCAGGTCGCCGACGAGGAGACCTCGGAGAGGTACGTGGGCACCAGCAGGTTGGCCACCCAGTCGGCGAGCGCGGCCAACTCGGTTTCGTACTCGGCACCCGCCAACCGCAGGATGAACGGCGGTGTCTTGGGCTTTTCTTCCTTTTTCTCTTTGCCGCCGTCCTGGCCTTTCTCCCGCTGCCGGGCGGCATCTGCGGCGAGCTGGTCGACCACGCTGGTGTTGTGCTCCAGCTGAGTGGCGAAGCCGGTCACGGTGGCCCGCAGGTCTGCGACGTCCTCGGCGACGGCATCCAGCGTCGGGGTGTCCTCATTCATGCGTCGATCACCTTCCGAGAGGCCCGCTCGGCGATCCGGCGGGTTTCTGCCTTGGCTGCCGCCGTCCGCTCGGCCGCGCCCGGTTCGAGGTACCAGGGCCGCAGCCGGATCATGGCGACCCGTACGCCCGTCGCCAGCAGCAGAGCCCGCCCCTTGGGCAGCGCCCGGATTTCGGCGGCTTCCATGACCCGCTCGCGACGGCGCGAGGTGCTGACGCTGCGGCCGGCCGAACCGTGGCTCACCGAGGATTCGTGGACCTTGTGGTCACCCACGAGACGGCTGACGTCCTCGGCGAAATCCGCGTCGTCCAGGCCGCTGCCCAGGGCCTTGACCGTGGCGGCCGACCACAGCGCATCCATGCCCGCCTCCCCCCACACCCGGACGCCCTGGCGGTAGCTCTGGAGGATGGTCAGGGGGACGATGCCACGCGAGCCGAGGTGCGAGTACAGGTCGGGGAGATCCTCGATCCGGCACACGTTCGCGGCCTCATCGAGCACCGCGACCAACGGGGCATCGAGCCGCCCCCCGGCCCGCTCGGCGGCCGCCATCGCCGCCCGGAGCACGGCATCGGCGGCCGCCGCGATGACACCGGCCGCCGATCCGCCGCCGTCCTTGGACAGCAGATAGAGGGTGTCCCGGGTGCGCACGAACTCCGACGGCCGGAACTCCCGGGCCCCGGCGTCGGGGGTGACCCACGCCAGGGTCTCCGGGTCGAGGAGGCAGGCGACGCACTGACGGGCCGTCTCATAGATGCCGTCCCGGGTGTCCGACGCGCCTGCCACGGTGCTTGCGAGTTGCTGGGCCAGCGCCTCTTTCCGGGCCGCCTTGAGTGCGCTGACCGGCCCTCGGTCCGAGGGGGTGGACAGCCAGGCCAGCACGTCCGCCACCGAGCCGTCCGAGACGGCAGCCGCGTGGAACAGGGCCGTCAGCAGGTTCTTTGCGGCACCCATCCAGAAGTCACCGCGCGACTTCTCATCGGTGGTCGCCGCGATGAAGTGGCTTGCGAGCCGACCGGCCCCCTCGATCGTCCGGGCCCCGGCGAGCATGTTCCACCACAGCGTGCGGTCGGCGTGCGTGATGCCCTGCGGGTCGATCGTCCAGACCGTCCCCACCAGGTCCCGCTCAGCTTTGGTGACGTTGTAGACCTCCCGTTCACCGATCTTGTTACTCGTGAACAGGACGGCGCCCGGCGCCCGTTGGACGGCGGGGATGGCCAGCGCGGTCGACTTGCCCGAACGGGGCGCCATGATCGCCAGAATCACGTCTTCCCACGACGCCCGGAGTTCGGGGCCGTGCGGCTGGTCGAGGTTGCCGAGCAACACCCCCGTGTCATCCGGCGGCAGAGTCGGCGTCTGCCCGTCGTCGTCCAGTGAGGGCCGCAGCTCACGGGCGCGTGCCGCCATGGCCCGGGGCGACAGGGGCGCCATCTCCCGCAGGCCGGCCAGGCCGGGCCGGGCGGAGAACCACCGACGCCAGACGTACCAGCCGCCCGCGACGAGGAGCGCGAGCACCAGGACCAGGAGCACGACCATGCCGACTGCGGCGGCCGTCGCGTGCCCCGGCCACAGGGCACCGGGGCCGTGGTCCAGGAGGCGGAGCACGGACTTGAGCGAGGAGTCGGGCCAGGCCCAGCCGCCGCCGACGACGGCGACGCCGAGGGTGCCGCCCAGGCAGCCGGCCAGGTAGAGCCCTCCCCCGCCGAAGATCACGCCCACAATGGCCGCGGGGGCGGCAATGCCGCCCCCGGACCCTGCGTTGTCGTTCACTCGCTCACCTTCCGCCGCATCGCCTTGTCCGTGTCGTACAGCTCGATTTCCGCCTCGGTCAGGTCGAGGCGGGCCGGGGCCCC
>NZ_JBVJND010000051.1:0-52709 GCF_055583825.1 Streptomyces sp. NPDC104367
GAACGAGACGTCACCCCCACCGCCGTAGCCCACGCCCTCAGCCACGACCTACCCCCCGGACACCTGCACCGCCCCGCCGCCCTCCTCGCCCACCGGCTGACCGACCGGCTCCCGCCGCCACCGCCGTTCCGCGCGCCGCAACCGCCGCCACCCACCCCGACCAGCATCCAGAACTGCGACCGCTGCGACCGCGGCTTCCGCTCCCCCGCCCCAGGACGCTGCCGCGACTGCCGAACCGATCCCGTGGAGGCCGCCTAGCCTGAAAGCGACGATCCTTGCCCCCGGGCGCTGACGAGGAGCGAGCGCCATGAGCACCGAGGCCGGCCACGGGAACGAGCTGATCGCCCGTCCCGAACCGACTCCTGCCGCCCTGCGTGCCGCGCTCGCCGTCCTCGCCCCGGGACGCCTGGACGAAATGCAGGCGTCGAAGGACGAGGCCTTCGCCCGAGCTGTCGAGTGGCAGTCGCTCAGCCCGGTGCAGAGCTGGGTCCTGATCTGGGCCAGGGACATCGAGATCGCCCACCGCCCGGACCTGTCGGTCCGGTACGCACAGGCGGAAGGCAACCTGGAGCACGAGGATCCGGTCGCCGCCCGGGAGGCACTCCGCGAGTTGAGCGCGGTCCTGGACGAGGCCCTGAAGGCAGTACGCGAGTGAGCTGGAAACGGGAGTACGCCTTCGGAGCCGAAGCAGCCGCTCGCAGCGCTCCCCAGGACTTCCTCACCGCTGTGGAACGCAGGGCCGACGAACTGGTCCGGGCCGCTGAAGCGCTCCATGTCCACGGCCGGGTCGACGAACGGACGGACCCGCGAGGCGGCGACATCACTCTTCCCGGCGGCATGTTCAGGTACCAGGTCGTCGTGCGCGGCGAGCGGGTCCACGTCGTCCAGATCACGTACCTGGGATTCTGAGCCGCCCGCGGGATGCGGGCGGCGCTTCCCCCGGGTCCGTCACGAGTGGCCCAGGTCCGCCGTCTCCGTGTCGGAGGAGGGGGGGACGGAGCCGGAGTCGGCGGCGGGGCGGAGGGGGAAGGGGTCGACGCGGGTCTCGTCGATGACCGGCGCGGGCGGCTGCGGGGGTTTGGGCATGACCGCGGCCTCCGAGTGCCCGCCGCAGCCGTAGGAGAGGGAGACGACCCTGCCGTCGGCCGGCGAGAACTCGTTGGCGCAGACACCGAACGCCTGGCCGAGGGAGCCGCCGATGGGGCTCAGGAAGCCGCAGCTGACGCAGGTCGCGGGGGCCGCCTGGGCCATCGGCGTCTTGGCGCCGAACGACTCCTCCCAGCGGTCGGCGGCGGTGTGCAGGCCGTACCGGGACAGCACACGGGCGCGGCGCATGCCGAGCTCCTCGGCGACCGAGGCGATCGTGCCGCGGGCCGGGACCGTGGGGAGGTGGGCCGGGGTGCCCGCGGTGACGTCGGCGTCCTCCGCCTCCGCCAGCTGCTCCATCTCCTCGGAGATCGGGGCGTTCGGGACCGGCTCGTCCTCGCCGCTGTAGCCGGGCTCCAGGCGGAGGTCCTCCGCCTCGGTGGGCAGCAGGTCGCCAGGGCCCATGTCGCCGGGGCGCAGCCGCTCGCTCCACGGCACCCACTCCGGCGCGAGCAGGGCGTCGGAGCCGGGGAGCAGGACCACCTCGTCCAGGGTGACGACCTTGGCGCGGGAGGCGCGGGCCACCGTCACGGCCCAGCGCCAGCCCCGGTAGCCCGGTTCCTTGCACTCGAAGAAGTGTGTGACCACACGATCGCCCTCGGCCACCGCTCCGGCGTGCTCGCCGACCACCCCCGGCGCTGCGGCCTCCTCGGCGGCGGCACGGGCGAGGTCGACCGCCTCGGCGCACAGACGGTCGGGGGTGCGGCTTCGCGTTGTCGCTGCGCTCACAGGTATCGCTTCTCTCCTACGCCGTCTCACGAGTGCGGTTGCCTCCGGCGGTGGGGCGGACGGAGCGGACCTGTGGGCCGCATCGACGTCCGCGTCCGATCGCGCTCGGGCGCACCTATGCCATCCATTCTGCGCTATGGCTGAGATAGGCACGCTACCCCGTCGCAGGTAGTGGGGGACAGTCCGGCGGGGCCGAGAGCCTCGGGGGGTGCGTCCCGGATGCCTCGCACGGGGCTCCGCGGACGCGCTTGGCCACAAAGTGCACTAGGACGAGTCCGCTCAGGGCACTATGAACGACGTGGCAACCGCGAGGTCCCCCCAACGTGCCGTCGGGGCCGGTAGCGGTGCGGGCCGGGTGCGCGGTGCCGTCCGCTCGGTGGGGCGTGCCCTGAACGTGCCGGTGACGGGGACGGCCCGGGGCATCCGGAAGGCCACGCACGCGCACGGGGCCGGCGAGTCCGGGCTCGGCAAGCTGATCGAGCTGCACGCGGTCAACGGCGCCGGGGACGTCATGATCACCGTCGCGCTCGCCTCGACCGTGTTCTTCTCCGTGCCGACCGACGAGGCCCGCGGGCGGGTCGCGCTCTACCTCGCCATCACGATGGCCCCCTTCACCGTCCTCGCCCCGGTCATCGGCCCGCTCCTGGACCGGCTGCCGCACGGCCGGCGCGCCGCGATGGCCGGCGCGATGCTGGCCCGGGCGCTGCTCGCGCTGGTCATCGCGGGCGCGGTGGCCGACGGCAGCCTGGGGCTGTATCCGGCCGCGCTCGGCGTGCTGGTCGCGTCGAAGGCGTACGGGGTGGTGCGCAGCGCCGTCGTACCGCGGCTGCTGCCGCCCCGGTTCTCGCTGGTGAAGGCCAATTCCCGGGTCACGCTCGCCGGGCTGCTCGCCACCGGCGTGGCCGCCCCGGTCGGGGCCGGGCTGCACGCGATCGGCGATCCGTGGCCGCTGTACGGCGCCTTCGTGATCTTCGTGGCCGGGACGGTCCTCTCCTTCACCCTCCCGCCCAAGGTCGACTCGGCCAAGGGCGAGGACGTGGCGCTGCTCGCCGCCGACGAGAAGCACCTGCACGGCCCCCGGAGGGAGAGAGAGGCGAAGGACGCCAGGCGGCCGGGGCTGCGGACCGTCGGGCCCGCCGTCACGCACGCCCTCGGCGCCAACGCCACGCTGCGCTGCCTCTCCGGCTTCCTGATCTTCTTCCTGGCGTTCCTGCTCCGCGAGCACCCGCTGACCGGCGAGAGCGCGGCGGTGTCGCTGGGGATCGTGGGCGTGGCGGCGGGCGCCGGGAACGCGCTCGGCACGGCGGTGGGCGCCTGGCTGCGCTCCCGGGCGCCGGAGATCATCATCGTGACGGTGGTGGCCGTGGTGCTGGGCACGGCGGTCGTGGCGGCCCTGTTCTTCGGCGCGCTCCTGGTGGCCGTGCTCGCCGCGGTGGCCGGGTTCGCGCAGGCGCTGGCCAAGCTGTGCCTGGACGCGCTGATCCAGCGGGACGTGCCGGAGCTGGTGCGCACCTCGGCGTTCGCGCGGTCGGAGACGCTGCTTCAGATGGCGTGGGTGTTCGGCGGCGCGGTGGGCATCGTGATGCCGCTGAACGGCACCCTCGGTCTGGTGGTCGCCGCCGCGATCGTCGCGGCCGGCTGGCTGGCCACGCTGCGCGGTCTGCTGAGCTCCGCCCGGCACGGCACCCGGCCCCGCGCGCGAGTGGCGTAACGAACCGGGCACGCCGTACCCCACATGGGGAGACGGCCCCAAGCGCCCGATAGCCTTCGGCCATGACCACGCTGCACTCCCGCTCGCGACGCCGCCGCGTCGTCGCCGCCGCCGGCGCCGTTTCCGCCGGACTGCTCGTCCTGTCGGCCTGTGACAAGCCCACCCCGATCGCCACGATCACCGTCGGCACGACCTCGGTCAACTCCGAGGCCACCTGCTACAACGACGGCAAGGCCCTGGACACGGCCTCCCTCACCGCCTGCCTGAAGGACACCGGGATCAAGTCCATCAAGGTGGACCCGGACGACACCGTCCGCTTCGGTGTCGACCCGAAGATCGCGGACAGCGGCTGGACGATCCTGATGAACGGTCAGGCGCTCACCGACTCCAGCACCAAGACCTACCGCACCATCCCGGGCAGCGTGTTCTTCAACGCCCAGTACGGCGCCTCCGGCGACTCGACCCTCGTCTCCATCAAGGAGGGCGACAAGTCGGTGCTGGGCCTGTGGTCCTTCAAGCTCAAGAAGGACGCCTGACCACGACCACGGCACGGATCCTCGTAGCCACCGCGGTCCCGGCCGAACGGGACGCGGTGGCACGGGCGTTCACCGGCCCGGTCACCGAGGTGCGGCTGCCGGCCGGGACGCTGCTGCGCACCGCCGGTGGGTACGACCTCCTCGCCGCCGGGGTCGGTCCGGCCCTGGCCGCCGCCTCCACCGCGACCGCCCTGACGGCCGCCGCCCTGGCGGGCCGCCCCTACGCCCTGGTCGTCTGCGCCGGGATCGCCGGCGGTTTCCAGCCCGAGGCGCCCGTGGGCTCGCTCGTCGTCGCGGACGGGATCGTCGCGGCCGATCTGGGCGCCGAGACGGCCGACGGGTTCCTGCCGGTGACCGAACTGGGCTTCGGGACCGTCAGCCACCGTCCACCGAATTCGCTCGTACGAGCGATCGCCGAGGCCACCGGGGCTCACTCCGGAGAGGTACTCACGGTCTCCACGGTGACCGGCACCGCCGCCCGCGCCACCGCGCTCCGCGCCCGGCACCCGCACGCGCTCGCCGAGGCCATGGAGGGCTTCGGGGTCGCCGAGGCCGCCGCCGCGCACACCGTGCCCGTGCTGGAGATACGCGCGGTCTCCAATCCCGTCGGCCCCCGCGACCGCGCCGCCTGGCGCATCGGCGACGCGCTGGCCGCCCTCACCGCGGCCTTCGGGAAGCTCACGCCCGTCCTGGAGAGTTGGAACCCACATGACCACCGGTGAATCGCTGAAGATCGCTTACTCGCCCTGCCCGAACGACACCTTCGTCTTCGACGCCCTCGCCCACGGCCGCGTCCCCGGCGCCCCCGCGCTCGACGTGACCTTCGCGGACATCGACATCACCAACGGCATGGCCGAGCGCGGTGAGTCGGACGCGCTGAAGGTGTCGTACGCCGTGCTGCCGTACGTCCTCGACGCGTACGCGCTGCTGCCCTGCGGCGGTGCGCTGGGCCGGGGCTGCGGGCCGCTGGTGCTGACCCGGGAGGCCGCAACCGACCTCACCGGCCGGACGGTCGCCGTGCCGAGCGAGAAGTCGACCGCCTACCTGCTGTTCCGCCTCTGGGCCGCCGACACCCTCCGGGAGGGCGGCGTGGGCGAGATCGTGGTCATGCCCTTCCACGAGATCATGCCTGCCGTGCGGGACGGGAAGGTCGACGCGGGGCTGGTGATCCACGAGGCGCGCTTCACGTACCAGAACTACGGCCTGCACAAGCTCGCCGACATGGGCGAGCACTGGGAGAGCACGACCGGTCTGCCGATCCCGCTGGGCGCGATCATCGCGAAGCGCTCGCTCGGCGCCGAGACGCTGACCCGCCTCGCCGAGTCGATCCGTGCCTCCGTCCACGCGGCCTGGGACGACCCCGAGACCTCCCGGCCGTACGTCATGGCGCACGCGCAGGAGATGGACCCGGCCGTCGCCGACCAGCACATCGGGCTCTACGTCAACGAGTTCACCTCGGAACTCGGCGAGGACGGCTACGCGGCGGTCCGCGGCCTGCTCACCCGCGCGGCGGCCGAAGGGCTCGTCCCGCCCCTCGGCCCGCACGCACTCGACTTCCCGTAACCGGTCTCCCGACCCGTATCCCGCTCACTGGCCCGGTTCGGCATTCCCCGGTCGTTCCGTGACGTTCCCTTGCCGCCTACACGTCCAATTGGTCGGCGACCGCGCGCAGCAATCCGGCGATCTTCTTCCCGGCGTTCTTCTCGGGGTAGCGGCCGCGCTCCAGCATCGGCGTGATGTTTTCGAGCAGGGTCGTCAGGTCCTGCACGATCGAGGCCAGCTCGTCCGGTTTCTTGCGCTGGGCCGCCGCGACCGACGGGGTGGGATCGAGAAGGACCACCGACAGGGCCTGGTCACCGCGTTGACCGGCGACGACGCCGAACTCCACGCGCTGGCCCGGCTTGAGAACGTCGACCCCGTCGGGGAGAACCGAGGAATGGACGAAGACGTCACCGCCGTCGTCACGGGAGAGAAAGCCGAAGCCCTTCTCGCTGTTGAACCACTTGACCTTGCCGGTAGGCAAAGCACACGCTCCCTCTGTCTGCCCCGGACTGGCCGGACGCCTTTGAACTGCCGTTGCGACAGCCTACCGGGGGTCTCTCCAGCGGAACACGCCTTAAAACGGTAGCGAGCCCCTGCCAGTGATGACAGAGGCTCAAAGTGGCGGGGAAGTGTGAGGGGCTATCCGATGTGCCGGTAGAGGGTGGTGCGGGAGACACCGAGTGCCTTGGCAATGGCAGTGATGCTCTCCCCCTTGGCCTTACGTGCCTTGGCCACAGTGAGCACGTCCTCGGTGATGACGGTGGGACGGCCACCGGTACGCCCCTGCGCCTTGGCTGCATCCAGACCCGCACGGGTGCGCTCAACGATCATGTCTCGCTCAAGCTCAGCAAAGGCAACCATCATCGTGAAGAAGAACTTGCCCTCCCCCTTCGGCGAGCAGTTACCGGCGAGAGTTCCCGTGAGGATACGGAGCGCGATTCCACGTGCGTGCAGATCCTCAGCGATCGTCAGCACGTCCTTGACCACGGTGAACATCGAGCTTCCCGAAATCCCTGGGGTCAAAGAGTGGCGCTGGGCAGCGACCGAGGGGTGCGCCCCGCTCTCAAGGAAGGTGTTCCGGAAGTGGCCGTTCAAGGTGGGCTCATCTCACCTTGAGGAAGACGCCACCGTTCTCTTCTCCGAGCTGTTCACCAACGCTCTGAGGTACCCGCCGCCCGACCGGCTGATTCCAACCCGCCGGCTCGACCTGCCGGAAGCCATCAGGGTTGAAGTGGACGACGCGTCAGACCAGCACCCCCGTAGCGAGTAGTCCGCCAATGGGATCTGAAGAAGGGAACTGCCTCTCAGGGAAAACCGTCTGGTTCGAGCCAAAGAAAACAACCACCGCCTAACCGGTAGGCAACTCCAGGCACTCGAAAGACTAGGCCACCCCGGAATCTTTACCAACTTTTAAGGCCCCGCTATTCAGCGGAGCCTTTTCTCTACGCCTGTTTACCTCTTACGGCTTAGCGAGGTCCAACGATTTCCGCAATTGAGCTTCCGCATTGTGGCTAACCACCAGTCTTGCCATCTTCTTCCCTCCAGGGCGCGCGAGTGCAAGTTCATTTGCCATTGACTGAATGTCCCCAAGGTCCATGACCATTCCCCTTTCACTCTCGTCCGTCCCCTTGTTCCACCCCCAGACCTTTACCCGATAGGCACGAAGGAATTCCCTTCGGTCTTCCTGGTCTTTGACTCCCCAGGCTTCCCCGTACTTCTTACCCGTCGCCTTGAGTGTGGGGTTAGCCCTTTCCGCCTCCTGCTTGGCAAGGAGAGCGACCTTTGCGGAGAGACCCTTATGCATTCGCATGTACGACTCTTCCTGCCCCTCTCCGTCGTACTCCCCTGCAATGTATTTGGCTTCCAGGCTTTCCAGGCGTGCCCTGGTGTCCTGGAGTTCCCTTGCCTGACTGGGCCCCGTACCGGCACGCTCGTACATGTCCCACGTGCCTACGCTGCCTAGAATCTCCTGGTCAACCCACGTGTCCAGGAGATCAGCACGGACGTAAAGCCCTTCGGTACACGCTCCGCCCTTGAACTTATTGGAGCAGCGGTAATACCTGTGTCCGGGAACCCTGGTGCCGTCCTTCTTGACGTGTCCCGAATTCAGGAGAGAACTAACAGCCGCTCCACAGTTACCGCACCGGGCAATACCAGCAAGCAGGCTCTTTGTACTGCTGCGGCTCTCTGCACCTTCAGCCTTTGCCGCAGGCTTGACCTTATCGACCAGGTCTGTCCATTCATCCATGGTGGCCAAAGGCTTCTCAGGGAGAATGACAGGCTCTCCCTGGTCATTCAGAACAGCCTCACCCTTGTACGCGTAGATACCGGGAATCCAAGAGGAGCGGATGAATTTGTTGATGATGGTGGACTGCCACTGAGTCCCCTTTGTTTCCTGTCCCTTGAGCTTCCGGAGATGATCCCCCCACGTGAGTACACCACGGGAATTGAAGTCCCGTGCGATCCGGTGCGTGGACTGTCCCTCACCGATACGCCGGAAGATCTCTTGAACGATGGGGTAGTAGTCCTGGTCAATCTCCAGAACCTTCCTCTTGCCACCCTCTACGGCCTTGATGGTGTAGCCGGTAGGCGGAGCGCCCGTGAGCCATGAGCGGTTCTCCAGACGGCTTTGTACGCCGTTGAGAATGCGTGCCTGAATGGTGTCCCACTCGGCCTCAGCAAAGACGGCAGTCATGCGAGCCATCATCTTGCCTTGGGGAGTCGAAAGGTCGAACCCTTCCTCTACGCACACGATGAACTTGCCGTTCTGCTGCGCCCACTCCAAGAGTTCGTTGAAGTGCATTGAGCGACGGGTGAGCCGGTCCATCTTGGCCGCAATGATCACGTCGAACTCATCGGCTCGGGACGTGAGCCAGCGTCCCAACTTGGGGCGCTTGAAGGGGGAGATGGACCCTGAGACTTCTGTGTCCTCTGCCTCGCCCACCAGGACGCCCGACAGGAGAGGGGAGCTGACGTGGTGTCGGATCACGCCACGCTGCCACTCGATGGACGTCGAGCCGTCCGAGTCGGCAGAGAGCCGGAGACAGGAGAGGTAGCGCAGACCAGGTGTCATGGCAGGAGCGTAGCGCGCCGTGTGTGCCTAATTAACCGGCTTAGCCTTGCCGGTAGGCACGTCTCGTCCTCGTATCTCGTCGGAAACTGCTCGGGAAACTTTGAATGCAACGGCTCTGGAACGGGCCTTGATAGCACTCTGGCGGGTCGACCATGACCCGCCGGTACCAAGGCTCATGGTCTTCGCGCGCGTGACGAGACGTCGCCCGGTTGTCCCTTCGGGCAGGGAACTACCCTGGTCGAGTGCGTGACGAAACCCAAGCGAATTCCGCCGTGCCCGGTGACCGACTGATCCGTGCCGGTGCCCTGGTCTTCTTCATCGGTACGGTGGCCACACTCGTCACCGTGATACCGCTGTTCCTCGGCGCGAAGCCTTTTCCGACGTACATGTACGGGCTGAGCATGCTGATGGGCGTCGGCTTCCTGGTCGCGGGCGCCGGCGTGCTCCGATCGGCCGCGGCGGGACGCCGTCAGGCGAGGGCGGCGTCCTCGCGGTAGCCGTCGTCGCGGCGGTCGTTCTCGCGGCGGTCGTTCTCGTGGCGGTCGTTCTCGTGGTGACCGTCCTCGCGGTAGCCGTCGTCGTGGTGGCCGTTCTCGCGGTAGCGGGTGAGCCAGGCGGGCAGTTCGGTGAGGTCGCCGAGCACCACGTCGGCGCCGGCGGCGCGCAGTTCCCCGGCGGGGCACGGGCCGGTGGCCACGGCCACGGACAGTGCTCCGGCCTTGCGGGCCCCCCGCACGTCCCCGACGTGGTCGCCGACGTACACGCCCGCGCCGTGTTCGCGCAGCGCCTCGGCCTTCTGCTCGGCCCACAGGTTCCCGACCACCACGTCCGGGACCAGGCCGAGGTGGTCGAGGTGCAGCTTCGCGTTGGGTTCGTACTTGGCCGTCACGACCAGAGTCCTGCCGCCGGCCTCCCGCACGGCGGCGATGGCCTCGTGGGCCCCCGCCATGGCGGGCGTCGCCGTGATCGCGATCTGCGGGTACATGGCCCGGTACAGATCGCCCGCCTCCGCGATCCGCTCGGCCGGGAACCAGTTCACCAACTCCTCGGCCAGCGGCGGCCCCAGCCGGGTGACCGCCAGATCGGCGTCGATGTACGTCCCCGTCCGCTCGGCGAGCGCCACGTACGTCGCGTGGATACCGGGCCGTGAGTCGATGAGCGTCATGTCGAGGTCGAATCCGACAGTGAGGTCACGAGAAGTCATATCCCCCATTGTGCAGCCCTCGCGGGGCCCTGACCGGGGGCGGTGGCTACCGCGGCCGCTGCGAGCGCCAGGCCACGTACAGCGCCGAGGCCACCGCCGCACCCCTCACCACCCAGGGCCAGGTCTCCGACAGGGCGCCGCTCATCCGGCCCTCGGCGATCGGCTCGCCCCAGCGGCCGGCGCTGCGTCCCCAGAGCCACACCAGTCCCGCGGTGACGGACAGCCCCGGCACCCACATCACCGCGAGCTTCGTCTCCGCCGGGGTGAGGCGCCGGGAACCGTAGGCGATGAGCCAGCCGAGGATGAGCGCGAACCAGTTGCCGAGCACCGCGCCCGCCACCAGCGCCGCGGCGGCGAGGAGCAGCAGCGGGTTGTTCCAGCCGGCCGCCGGGCGGGGCACCCGGATCCTGCGGCGCGAACCGCCGCCGGTCCCGGCCTCGGCCTCAGCCGCCCCCGCACCCGCACCCGCGGGCGCCGCTTCCTTCGCCCCGCCGGTCCCGCCCTCCGCCGCCTCCTCGTTCCGCGGCCGGGGCTTCCTGAGCAGCTCCGGGATCTCCACCCCGCCCACGAACCCGGGCACACCGTCCCCGTCCGCGTCCCCGGGGAAACCGCCGCCCACCCGCCACCAGTCGGTCCGTCCGGGCCCCGCCCCGGGCTCGCCGGGCTCGCCGGGCCGGGGCCGCGGCACCACACGGCGCATGTCCCCGGCCGGGTCGGCCGGCTCCCCGTCGCGCTGGACCGGTACCGCCGGTGACGGCGCTTGCGGCGCGCTCTCCGCCGTGCCCCCGGCCGCGTCGACGACCTCGTCGGGCGTGCCCAGCCGGTCCAGGATGCGCCGTACCGCCGCGGGGCTGTCGACGGTCGTCTTCGCCCGGTGCCGGTCGATCTCGTTGCGCAGCCCGGAGACCAGCCGCATGCGGTCGGCCGACGACAGCTGGCGCTGGTGCGCGATGTCCCCGACGCGGCTCAGATACTCGTAGACGACCTGGTCGCTCTCGATACCCACGAAGTCCCCTCCGGGGTCGCTGCGTTGGTTGCCCCGTCCCGACGACGGTAGCGCAGGTCACCGCTCACGACGGCCGGCACACCAGCGAGCAGCGCCTCCACGAGCAGGGGCGGCCGCCGTACACACACCGGATGTCCTCGCAGCCCGCATCCTCGATCCACGCCGACCCGTGGGCACCGACCGCGTGCATGCGCCCGGCGCGTGCACGGTGTCCGGCGCGTGCGCGGCGTTCGTGGTGTGCGCGGTGTCCGTGGCGGGGGGCGTCCGTGGCGGGAGTGGTGTGCGCGGCGGGGGTGGTGTGCGTGGTGTCCATGACGGGGGGGGTGCGCGCGGCGGGCGCGGCATCCGTGGCGTGCGCGGCATCCGTGGCGTGCGCGGCATCCGTGGCGTGCGCGGCGTCCGTGGCGGGGGTGGTGTGCGCGGCATCCGTGGTGTGCGCGGCGTCCGTGGCGGGGGTGGTGTGCGCGGCGTGCGCGGCGACGGTGTCCGTCGCGACGACGTGGTGTCGGAGCCGGGCTCGACGCCGAACGCTCACCCGGCCGGTTCCCCCGGATCCCCTTGCTCCGGCGCGCAGTCGGCCGCACGTGGCGGCCGACGGGCCCAGGGTGACGCGTGCGCGCCGGGCGGTGCCGGGGTTGCCGCGTCCCTCCGGCCGACGTTCATCCGGCGGCCGTCTGCGCGACGTTCCGTCCGCCCGGTGGCGGCCGCTCGCGCGGAAGCGACGGCCGTACGGTGATCCCGGCGCCCACCCGGCACCCGCTACCGTGGGTCGGATGAGCAACCCGGCCACACCGCCGCGCTCCCTCGCGGAGGCGCTTCGCGCCAGGGACGACACCTCCCTGGCCGTCCTGCTGCGCGCCCGCCCCGACCTCATCACCCCCGTCCCCACCGACCTCACCCAGCTGGCGACCCGGGCCGGCACCCGGGCGTCGGTGCTGCGCGCCCTGGAGCGGCTCGACCGGTTCGCGCTCCAGACCGCGGAGGCGCTGGCCGTGGCCGGCGACCCGGCGCCGTACGGCGAGCTGCTGGGGCTGATGGCCGGCGACGGCGGGGACCCGGCCCTGGCCGCCGCCCTGCCGCGCGCCCTCGGCGCCCTGCGCGACCAGGCGCTGGTGTGGGGCGACGACGACCGGCTGCGGCTGGTGCGGACCGCGCGGGAGGTGCTCGCGCCGTCCCCGCAGCACCCCTCACCGACCGGGCTGGGCCCGACCGTGCGGGAGGCCACCTCGGGCATGTCGCCGGGGCGGATCCAGGAGATCGTGGCCGCGGCCGGGCTGCCCTCGACCCACGACTCGGTGTCCGCCGTCGACGCGCTCACCAAGCTGTTCGGCCACCGCAGGAAGATGACCCGGCTGCTCGCCGCCGCGCCCGCCGAGTCCCGCGAGGTGCTGGGCCGGCTGGTCTGGGGGCCGCCGTACGGCCAGATCACCCCCGAGCCGGCCGCCCATCTGCGCTGGCTCCTGGACCGCGGCCTGCTGCTGCCCACCGCGCCCGGCACGGTCGTGCTGCCCCGCGAGGTCGCCCTGCATCTGCGCGAGGGCCGCGCGCACCGCGAGCCGGAGCCCGCGCCGCCCGTGGTCGAGGCGGCGGCGACCCACCGTCCACAGGTTGTGGACGCCACCGCGGCCGGACAGGCCTACACCGCGCTCGCCACCGTCGAGGAGCTGCTGAAGGACTGGGACGAGGGCGGCCCGGCCGTCCTGCGGGCCGGCGGGCTCAGCGTCCGCGACCTGAAGCGGACGGCCGTGGCCCTGGACGTGCCCGAGCCGGTCGCCGCCTTCTGGGTCGAGCTGGCCTACGCGGCCGGGCTGCTCGCCTCCGACGGCGAGGCCGACGAACGGTACGCGGCCACCCCCGGCTACGACGAGTGGCTGGAGCGCCCGCCCGCCGAGCGCTGGTCGCAGCTGGCCCGGGCCTGGCTGACCGCCACCCGCACCTCCGGTCTGGTCGGCGGCCGGGACGCCAAGGACCGCACCCTGTCGACGCTCGGCCCCGGCCTGGACCGCTCGGCGGCGCCCGAGGTACGGCACCGGGTGCTGGCCCTGCTCGCCGGGCTCCCGGAGGGCACCGCCCCGGCCGCCGCGTCGGTGCTGGCCCGGCTGCGCTGGGAACGCCCGCTGCGCGGCCCGCAGCAGGGCGAGGACGACCTGCGCACCCGCCTGGCCCGCTGGACCCTCACGGAGGCGGAGATGCTGGGCGTGACCGGCCGGGGCGCGCTGTCGGCCCACGGCCGCGCCCTGCTCGGCGCACCCGCGGCCGCCCCGGCGTCCGCCACCGCCTCGGCTCCCCCGCCCGCGGACCCCGCCGGCCAGCCCGGCGGCCCCGGCGGCCCCGGCGGCCCCGGCGGCCCCGGCGACAAGCTTCCCGTGCACCACCACCGGCCCGCCCCGGTCCTCGAACCCCTCTCCGCGCCCGAACAGGCCGTCGCCGCGGCGGCCGCCGGCCGGCTGCTCGCCCCGCTGCTGCCCGAGCCGCTCGACCACGTCCTGCTCCAGGCCGACCTGACGGCGGTCGCCCCGGGCCCGCTGCGACGCCCGCTCGCCGACGCGCTGGGGGTGCTGGCCGACATCGAGTCGAAGGGCGGGGCGACCGTCTACCGCTTCACGCCCGCCTCGGTCCGCCGCGCCCTGGACGCCGGGCGCGCCGCCGCCGACCTGCACGCATTCCTCGCCACGCACTCCCGTACGCCGGTCCCGCAGCCGCTCGCCTACCTGATCGACGACGTGGCCCGCCGGCACGGCCATCTGCGGGTGGGGGCGGCCTCGGCGTACGTGCGCTGCGACGACGACACCGTCCTCAACGAGATCATGGCCGACAAGCGGGCCGCCGCCCTGCGCCTGCGCCGGCTGGCCCCGACGGTCCTCGCCACCCAGGCCGACCCCGCGGCCCTCTTGGAGGGCCTGCGCGCGATGGGCTACGCCCCGGCCGCCGAGTCCGCCGAGGGCGACGTCCTGATCAGCCGCGCCCACGCCCACCGCACCCCGCAGCGCACCGCCCCCGAGCCGGTCCCGGACGGCCCGCCGCCGCCGGACGCCACGCTGCTCACGGCGGCGATCCGCGCGATCCGGGCCGGTGACCTGGCCGCCACCACCCCGCGCAAGTCCGCCGGTGCGGCCGTCAGGGGAGGCGAACTCCCCCGCACCAGCCCCGCCGAGACCCTCGCCACCATGCAGGCCGCCGTCCTCACCGGCGACACCCTCTGGATCGGCTACGTCAACGCCGAGGGCACCGCCAGCCAGCGCGTCATCGCCCCGGTCCGCGTCGAGGGCGGCTTCGTCACGGCCTACGACCACACGGCCGACGAGGTCCGCACCTACCCCCTGCACCGGGTGACCGGCGTGGCGGAACTGGCGGAGGAGTGAGAAGGGGCGGCACCCGTCCGGCGGCGGCCCAGGGCCCTAGCTAGTGCTGCGACCGGAAAGGTTCACCGGCTCGCGACGTCCGGCACGGCACCTCGCCGCGTTGTCGCATCACCCGAGTACATCCAGTACGCGGGCCATGCTCCGCCTTGCGATGCACCGCACCGGACGCCGCGAGCTTTCCGGTAGCCACAGCACTAGCAGTACGTCACCGGGGCGTCCGTCGGCAGGCCGAAGTGGGAGCGGGCCGCGGTCAGCAGGCCGGCGGAGTCGAGTTCCGTGCCGAGCCGGGACTCGGCGGCACGGCTGAAGTGGCCGGACTCCCACTCCGCGTTGCCCTCCCCCTCCGGCCCCTCCTCCTGGGAGACGACGCGGTACCCGCCGGCCGCCGACGTGTCCCGCTCCAGCCGCATCACCTGCGGTATCTGCGCGCCGCCGCACAGCACCAGGGCCCCCGCCCGGACGCCGTACTCCTCGCACAGGGTGTTGACACCCGCCCGCACCCGGTCCCCGGCCGCCTCCAGGTCCAGCGCCTCGGCCCGGCAGAACCAGCGGGACCTGAGCGCGGGCTCGCTCTCCCCGGCTCCGGTCCCGGCGGACTGCGCCACCAGCCGGGCCTCGATCACGGGCCGCACCTCGGCCCACAGGCCCGCGTCCACGGCGGTCGATCCATAGGCCCAGACCCCCGTCGCAGCCAGCACCGCCACGGCTGCGGCACCGGATCCCCAGATGCGTGCGGATGTCACCGCGCTCTCCTCCCCGGGCCACGCGCGCTGCGCGGCCTCCCCCGGACACGACACCCGAAACGGGCACATGGTTGCACCGCGGCCGGCCGCCGCCCCTCACGGTCGTCTCGTACCTCCCTTGATCTTTCGCGGATGAGGCACACTGGAACTTTGGCCGATGACGAAAGGGTGCCGCGCGTGAATGGTCCGTTGATCGTCCAGTCCGACAAGACCCTGCTCCTGGAAGTCGACCACGAGCGGGCCGACGACTGCCGTCGGGCCATCGCGCCCTTCGCCGAACTGGAGCGGGCACCGGAGCACATCCACACCTACCGGGTGACCCCGCTGGGACTGTGGAACGCGCGGGCGGCCGGGCACGACGCCGAGCAGGTCGTGGACGCGCTGGTGGAGTACAGCCGCTACCCGGTGCCGCACGCGCTGCTGGTCGACATCGCCGAGACGATGGACCGGTACGGGCGGCTGACCCTCAGCAAGCACCCGGCCCACGGTCTGGTGCTCACGACCACCGACCGCCCCGTCCTGGAGGAGATCCTGCGCTCCAAGCGGATCATCCCGCTGGTCGGCGCCCGGATCGACCCGGACAGCGTCGCCGTGCACCCCTCCGAGCGCGGGCAGATCAAGCAGACCCTGCTGAAGCTGGGCTGGCCCGCCGAGGACCTCGCCGGGTACGTCGACGGCGAGGCGCACCCGATCGAGCTCGCCGAGGACGGCTGGGCGCTGCGCCCCTACCAGAAGCAGGCCGTGGAGAACTTCTGGCACGGCGGCAGCGGCGTGGTCGTGCTGCCGTGCGGTGCGGGGAAGACGCTGGTCGGCGCCGGGTCGATGGCGCAGGCCAAGTCGACCACCCTCATCCTCGTCACCAACACCGTCTCCGCGCGCCAGTGGAAGCACGAGCTGGTGAAGCGGACGAGTCTCACCGAGGACGAGATCGGCGAGTACAGCGGGACCCGCAAGGAGATCCGGCCCGTCACCATCGCCACGTACCAGGTGCTGACGACGAAGCGGAAGGGCGTCTACCCGCACCTCGAACTCTTCGACTCCCGCGACTGGGGTCTGATCGTCTACGACGAGGTCCATCTGCTGCCGGCTCCTGTCTTCAAGTTCACCGCCGACCTCCAGGCGCGTCGGCGGCTCGGGCTGACGGCCACCCTCGTGCGCGAGGACGGCCGGGAATCGGACGTGTTCTCCCTCATCGGGCCCAAGCGCTTCGACGCTCCCTGGAAGGAGATCGAGGCGCAGGGCTACATCGCGCCCGCCGACTGCGTCGAGGTGCGGGTGAACCTCACGGACTCCGAGCGGCTGGCGTACGCCACCGCCGAGACCGAGGAGAAGTACCGCTTCTGTGCGACCACCGCGACCAAGCGGAAGGTCACGGAGGCGATCGTGAAGCGCTTCGCCGGGCAGCAGATCCTGGTCATCGGCCAGTACATCGACCAGCTCGACGAGCTCGGCGAGCATCTGAACGCGCCCGTCATCAAGGGCGAGACCTCCAACGCCCAGCGCGAGAAGCTCTTCGACGCCTTCCGCGAGGGCGAGATCAGCGTGCTGGTCGTCTCGAAGGTCGCCAACTTCTCCATCGACCTGCCGGAGGCCACGGTCGCCATCCAGGTCTCGGGCACCTTCGGCTCCCGCCAGGAGGAGGCCCAGCGCCTCGGCCGGGTGCTGCGCCCCAAGGCCGACGGCCACCAGGCCCACTTCTACTCGGTCGTCGCCCGCGACACCATCGACCAGGACTTCGCCGCCCACCGGCAGCGCTTCCTGGCCGAGCAGGGCTACGCCTACCGGATCGTGGACGCCGACGAGATGCTGGCGGAGGGCTGAGCACGGTCCGGCAGGGCGCCGCCGTACCCGCGTAGGACGGCGACCGCGGCGCCCGCCAGCAACGCCAGTCCCAGCACCGGGTACGGCGACGCGAACGGCTGCTGCCACCACGGCAGCCGCAGGTCCAGGTCGCCCTCGTGGGGCAGCAGCCACATCGTGCGGGCGGTGAAGAGCGCGGCGACGGCGAGGACGGCCGCCGTACGGGCCTCGGCGAGGAGGACCGCCAGGAGCGGGAGGCACCACACCCAGTGGTGGGACCAGCTGATCGGGCAGACCAGCAGCGCGGTCAGGGCGGTGAGCAGGACGCCCCAGTGCTCCTTTCCGGTGTCGTGGGCGCGGGTCGCCAGCCACAGGCCCGCCGCCGCGACCGCCGCCGCCGGGAGCGCCCAGGCCAGGCCCGGTGTCTGTGTGCCGAGGGCTCGTGCGATCAGGCCCTGGAGCGACTGGTTGTCGATGATCCACGCCTTGCCGACCCGGTCCGTCTCGAACAGGCGCCGCGTCCAGAAGTCCACGCTGGCCCCGGGGAGGAGCAGGGCTCCGAGCAGTGCCGTACCGGCGAAGGACGCCGTGGCGACGCCTGCCTCCTTTCTGCGTCCGGTGAGCAGGAGATGGACGATGAAGACCGCGGGGGTGAGTTTGACGCCCGCCGCGATGCCGAGGGCCAGGCCCCTGGCGCGGGCGCCGGCCGGGCGGGTCAGGTCCCACAGGACCAGGCAGGCGACGGCGAGGTTGATCTGGCCGAAGAGCAGGGTCTGGAAGACCGGCTCCAGCCAGAGGGCGAGCGCGGTGGCCGCGCACAGCACGGGGAGGGGTGTGGCGCGGCCGGCCAGCCGGGCGGAGAGGGTGACGAACCAGGCGAGCAGGAGCGCGTTGCCCGCGAGGAAGGCGGTCTTCAGGGCCGGGACGGGGATCCAGGTCGTCGGGACGAACAGGACCGCCGCGAAGGGCGGGTACGTCGCCGGCAGCCGCCAGGGGGTGACCGTGAAGCCGTACAGGTCACCGCCGTGGACCACGGCCTCGCCCTCGGCCCGGTAGACCAGCAGGTCGGCCATCGGGGCGCGGAGCAGGAGGCACAGGGCGGCGAAGGAGCAGAGGGAGACCGCCAGGAGGGCGAGGGACAAGGAGAGGGAGGAGGAGTGGGAGGAGGAGGGGAAGGGGGCAGGCCGCGGGGCGAGAGGGCGGGAGGAGGAGGGGGAAGAGGGGTGGGATGACGTCACCGTCCGGTTCGGCACGGAGGCGACCCTATGCCGTCACTTACGGCGTATGCCCGCTTCCTCGCCGTACTCACCGAGGATGACGACGCTGAACGCCGCGCTCACGAAGACCTTGACGGCGCGCAGGGCGTCGCCCAGGCGGTGGGCAGGGGCTCCGTCGACGGCGGTGGCGCCCGGGGGGCGGCCGGGGGCTGGGTTGATGGTTGCTGCGCTCATGCCTCAATGGTGGTACTTCGGACATAAGGACGGCATCGGCCCACGGGTCCACTTTCCGGCAGCCGTCCGTCCACCCCCGGACGGAGCTCCACCCCTACTCCCGACCGGCCTTCCGGGGGACACGCCCCCTAGGGGTCAAAGGGCCGGCCGGAAGGCCGGGCGGGCGCCGGGAAAATCCATTGGCCTCCGCCGCCCCCGCCTCACTAGAATCTCCGCTCTTGCCCGCCTCCCTCCCCGGAGTGCCGCCGACCGGACGGAAACCGGCCGGCTGATCGCCACCCGCGCGACAACCGCACGCGCGCCGTCCACCGCAGGCCTTCGGAGGCACCCCCTTGTCCACGCCCGCCCACGACCCGCTCGCGGACCCGCACACCGCACCGACCACCGACCCCCTCTCCCGCGAGCGCTCCCACCTCGCCGGGTCCCGCGCCGCGCTGCGTGCCATGCGTGAGGACGTCGAGTCGCTCGACATCCGCGACGTCACCGCGAACTGGGTCAACGCCGAGGTGCTGGCCCGCCAGATCGAGGAGCGCATCAAGGCGCTGGCCGACCTCAGCGACACCCCCCTCTTCTTCGGCCGCCTCGACTACCTGCACGCCCCGGGCGCCGACCGGGCGGAGGGCGCGTACGGCGAGCGCTTCTACATCGGGCGCCGGCACGTGCACGACCACGACGGCGACCCGATGGTCATCGACTGGCGGGCGCCGGTCTCACAGCCGTTCTACCGGGCGTCCAAGAAGGACCCGATGGACATCGCCCTGCGCCGCCGCTTCGGGTACACGGGCGGGGACCTGACGGCGTACGAGGACGAGCACCTGTCGGACCCCGAGGAGGCGGCCCGGACCAGCAGGCTGCTCCAGCGGGAGATCGAGCGGCCGCGCGTCGGTCCGATGCGTGACATCGTCGCGACGATCCAGCCCGAGCAGGACGAGATCGTCCGCAGCGGGCTCGGCGGGACCGTGTGCGTACAGGGCGGCCCGGGGACCGGGAAGACGGCCGTCGGCCTGCACCGGGTGGCCTATCTCCTCTACGCCCACCGCGAGCGGCTCGCCCGTACCGGCACGCTGGTCATCGGCCCGAACCGCTCGTTCCTGCACTACATCGAGCAGGTGCTGCCCGCGCTGGGCGAGCTGAGCGTGCAGCAGGCGACGGTCGACGACCTGGTGGCGCACGTCGCGCCGCAGGGCACGGACGAGGCGCCCGCCGCGGTCGTCAAGGGCGACGCGCGGATGGCGGAGGTCCTGCGCAGGGCCGTCTACTCGCACGTGACCCTGCCGACCGAGCCGGTCGTGGTCGTGCGCGGCTCCCGCCGCTGGCGCGTGCCGGCGTACGAACTGGAGTCCATCGTGCGGGAGTTGCTGGACCGGGACATCCGCTACGGCGCGGCGCGCGAGGCCCTGCCGCAGCGCATCGCGCACGCGGTGCTGGTGCAGATGGAGCGCTCGGGCGAGGCGCCCGACGACCGGGTGCAGGACGCGGTCGCGCGCAACGCGGCGGTGAAGGCGGCCGTCAAGCAGGTCTGGCCGCCGGTCGACCCGGCGAAGCTCGTGCTGCGGCTGCTCACGGACGCGGAGTTCCTCGCGGAGCACGCGGACGGCCTCCTCGACGAGGAGGAGCGGAAGACGATCCTCTGGGCGAAGCCGGTGCGCAGCGTGAAGTCGGCCAAGTGGTCGCCCGCGGACGCGGTGCTGATCGACGAGGCGACGGACCTCGTGCAGCGGACCCACTCGCTCGGCCACGTGGTCCTCGACGAGGCGCAGGACCTCTCGCCGATGCAGTACCGCGCGGTGGGCCGCCGCTGCACCACGGGCAGCGCGACCGTCCTCGGCGACCTGGCGCAGGGCACCACGCCCTGGGCGACCCGGAGCTGGGACGAGGCGCTGGCCCACCTCGGCAAGTCGGACGGCGTGATCGAGGAGCTGACGGCCGGTTTCCGGGTGCCGACGGACGTGATCACGTACGCCTCCCGGCTCCTCCCGCACATCGCCCCCGGCCTCGCCCCGGTCGCCTCGGTGCGTGAGAACCCCGGTTTCTTCGAGGTCCGTACGGCGGCGGAGGCCGCGGACGTGGTCGCCGCCTGCGAGGAGCTGCTGCGCAACGAGGGCTCGACGGGGCTGATCGCGGCGGACGCGCGCGTGCCCGCGCTGGCCGAGGCGCTCACGGCGGCCGGGATCGGCTTCCTGGCCCCCGGTGAGGAGACGACGGCCGAGACCCGCCTCACCCTGGTCCCGGCGTCCCTCGCCAAGGGTCTGGAGTACGACTACGTGGTCCTCGACGAGCCCGGGGCCGTGGTCGACGGCGAACCGGACGAGCGCACCGGGCTGCGCCGGCTGTACGTCGCGCTGACCCGGGCCGTCTCGGGCCTGATCGTGACCCATGCGGCCCCGCTGCCGTCGCAGCTGTCATGAACCGGCGACGGCGCAAGAAGCTCTCCCGGCGGTTCTTCGACGCGGTCGTGGCGGGCGACCCGGTCCGGGTACGGGCGCTGCTGCGGGCCGGTGCGGATCCGCGGTGCGCGGACGGCGACGGCACCACCCCGCTCTACCTGGCGTCCGTGCAGGGAGACGCCGAGGTGGCGCTGCTGCTCCTGGCGGCGGGGGCAGCGCCGGACGCGGAGAGCGCGGGGCCCGGTTCGGAGGGCACCCCGCTGTGCGCGGCCGCGTGCTGGGGCCACACCGAGACGGTGCGCGCGCTGCTGAGCCACGGCGCGGACCCCAGCCTCCGCGAGGACCGCGGAACCGGCTGGTCCCCTCTGACCTGGGCACGCCGCGGCCCCCACCCCGACACCGCGCGACTCCTCGTCGCGGCGGGGGCGCACGCCTGACGCGGCCCAGACCGACCGCCCCCGGCTGCCCCGGCTGCCCCGGTCGGACCGGTCGGACCGGTACCCCCTGCCTGACCGGTCGCGGCGGTCAGGTCAGGGCGAGCGTCGGCGGTCACGGCGAGTGTCGGGGCCGGTCGGCACGCGCGTGGTGAAACGGCCCCGCCCTGTCACCGGCCAGGAGGACTCCTCAGGGGTGGTCCAGGGTCCGGCGCCACTGTCGTACGGCGGGGGTCGAGACCGGGCCGGTCCAGCCGGAGGGGCGGGCCGCGCCGCCGATGTGGAAGGCGTCGACGCCGGCCTTCCGGAGTTCCGGGACGTGGTCGAGGCGCAGGCCGCCGCCGACCAGGAGGTGCTGTCCGTAGCCCGGCTCGCCGCGTCGCCGGGCCTCGGCGAGCAGGGTGGGCAGGCCGTCGTCCACGCCGCCCGCCGCGCCCGCCGTCAGGTAGGTGTCCAGGCCCGGCAGGTCGGCGAGCTGCTTGCGCAGGGCGTCGCGGTCGGCGGCGCGGTCGATGGCGCGGTGGAAGGTCCACCGGCAGCCCGCCAGCTCCCTGGCGACCCGCTCCACCGCGTCCAGGTCCACCCCGCCGTCCGCGGCCAGGAACCCGAGCACGAACTGGTCGGCCCCGGCCGCCCGCAGCTCCGCGGCCACCCCCATGAGGCGCGCCACGTCACCCGCCGCGAAGCCGTCCGCGAGCCGCAGCATCACGCGCAGGTCGATGTCGACGGCCGCCCTGATCGCGCTGAACGTGCGGGTCGACGGGGTCAGCCCGTCGGCGGCCATGTCGGTGACCAGTTCGAGGCGGTCCGCGCCTCCGGCCTGGGCGGCGACCGCGTCCTCGGCGTCGAGGGCGATCACCTCCAGGACTGCACGCGTGCTCATAGGGCCCCTTCCGCGGTGTTCCCCGTGTACCTCCGGCGCAGCCCGCCATGGGAGGTCCGGTCCAGGAGGTCTAGTCCAATCTAAGCGTACGCGGCGGACAGGCACGGCCGCGAGACCGTCTCACGCCGGACCACCTCACACCGGACCGACCCCGGACCGACCGACCCGCCAACCGGCCGACCGGCCAACCCGGCTGGCCGACCCACCGGCCCGCCGACCCGCCAACTGACCAACCCGCCAAACCGACTGGCCGACCCACCCACCGGCCCACCAACCCGCCAACCCGCCGACCGACCAACCCTCCAAACCGACTAGCCGACCGGCCCACCGGCCCACCGGCCCACCGGCCCTCCAACCCACCCGGCTCACCCGGCTCACCCGGCCCACCGCGCCCTCCAACCCACCCGGCCCACCGCGCCCCCCAACCCGCCCGGCTCACCCGGCCCACCGCGCCCCCCAACCCCCCAACCCACCCGGCCCACCCAACCCACCCAGCTCACCCGGCTCACCCGGCTCACCCGGCTCACCCGGCTCACCCGGCTCACCGCCCCCGTTGTCGGTGGTTCGCGGGAGAATGAAGGCATGGCCGAACTTCAGGAGCTGCGCTCCCGGTGGCGGGGTGCCCTTCTTGCGGTGCGCGGGGGCGAGGGGGAGCGTCCCGACCCCGACGCGTACGCCGACGAACTGCTGCGCCGCTGGCAGGAACCCCAGCGCCGTTACCACACGCTCGCGCACCTCACCGCGGTCCTCGACCGTGTCGACGTACTGGAGCGGCACGCGGCCGACCCGGACGTGGTCCGGCTCGCCGCCTGGTTCCACGACGCGGTGTACCTGCCGGACCGCTCGGAGAACGAGGAGCGCTCCGCCCGCCTCGCCGAGCGCGCCCTCGCCGAGGCCGGCGTCCCGGCGGGGAAGACCGCGGAGGTCGCCCGCCTCGTCCGGCTCACCGTCACCCACGACCCGGCCGCCGGCGACCGCGACGGCGAGGTGCTGTGCGACGCCGACCTCGCGATCCTCGCCGCCCCGCCCACCGCGTACGCCGCCTACACCGCCGCCGTCCGCGAGGAGTACCACTTCGTGCCGAACGACGCCTTCCGCGAGGGCCGCTCCGCGGTCCTGCGTCATCTGCTCGGCCTGCCGGAGCTGTTCAGAACCCCGCACGGCCGGGCGGAGTGGGAGCCGACCGCCCGCTACAACCTCACGGCGGAGCTGGAAATGCTGTCGACCGCCAAGGACCCGGCGCCCTAGGGTGCCGCGCATGCGTGCCTTCGGCGGGGATCAGGTGGAGGAGGCCGTCACGGGCTGTGTCACGGCCCTGCGGGCGGCGGTCGACCAGGACTGGGAAGGGGTGCGGGCGAAGGGGCTGGAGTGGACCTGCCGCGAGACGGCGGTCCATGTCGCCGACGACCTCGTCGCCTACGCCGGCAACCTGGCCGGCCGCGCCCAGGACGCGTACGTCCCCTTCGAGCTCACGCTCGACGACGGCACCGACAACTCCGGGGTGCTCCAGGTCGTCCGGACCACCGGCGCCCTGCTCGCCGCCACCGTACGGACCACGCCGCGCGAGGTCCGCGCCTTCCACCCGTCCCCCTTCCGCAGCGCGGACCGCGTCGGGTTCGCGGCGATGGGGGTCGCCGAAGTCCTGCTCCACACCCACGACATGACCCAGGCGCTGGAGGTCCCCTACCACCCCTGCGAGGAACTCGCCGAGTCCGTCCTCGCCCTGCTCTTCCCGCACGTCCAGCCCGGTCCGGCACCCTGGCCGACCCTGCTGTGGGCCACCGGCCGCGGCGAGTTGCCCGGCCGCGCCCCGGTCACCGAATGGCTCTGGCACAACAACCTCGTCGTCCCCGCCGACCGCCTCGACCTGGTCGGCATCCGCCCCGCCGAGGCCCGTGACCTGCGCCTCGGCGGCGACGGCGGCTTCGAGTGGATCGAGGGCGGGCCCTACGAGGGCACCCGCGACGCCGCCCGCTTCCTGCTCAAGGCGTACGAAGGAGGCGTCCTGCGGCCGGAGTTCGGCGTCTTCGCCCTGGTCCGCCGGGTGGACGGCCGGGCGATCGGCGGCCTGGGCTTCCACTCCGCCCCGGACGCGGAGGGCCGCGTGGAGATCGGCTACGACCTCGCCGAGGCCGCCCGCGGCCACGGCTACGCCACGGAGGCGCTCCGCGCCCTGGCCGACTGGGCCCTCGCCCGCCCCGACGTACGGTCCCTCTTCGCAACCGTGGACCCCGCCAACGCCCCTTCCCAGGCGGTCCTCAGCCGCGCCGGGTTCGTGCGGGTGAGCACGGACGACGAAGGCCTGGCCTTCGAACTGCGTTCCCGCTGACGGCCGTCACGCGCGGCCGCCCTTGCGTCTGCGCAGCCCCGCCCCGTGCAGCAACCGCACCACCTCGCGGCTGCTGACCTCGACGGCACCGGCCCGTACCGCGTCCGGGTAGCGGTGGGACGGGATGTCGTAGTGGTCGCGTTCGAAGCCGCGGCGGGGCACGCCCAGGCCCTCGGCGAAGAGGTGGAGTTCGGCGTACGAGACATCGCTGACCAGGTGCGACCACATGCGGCCGTGGCCCGGCCAGTTCGGCGGGTCGATGTACACCGTCACGAGGAGGGTGTCCCGCCGGTCGCGGTGCCCAGGGAGCCGACGGAGGCGACCTTCACGCCCGCCTTGTGGCACACCCAGTGCGGATCGGGGCCGAGTTCCGGTTCGACGTCCAGCGCGTGCGGGTCACCGGCGCCGCACACCGGGCACAACGGCCAGCGGCCGTACCGCTCCAGCAGCGCGTCCTGGACGTCCTGGGCGACCAGCCCCGCCACGTAGTCCGCGCCCTGCGGCCACTGCTGGACCCACCAGCGCCGCGCCACGACGGAGTCCTCGACCAGCGAGACCACGTCCGCCTCGGCGACCTCGCCCGCGACCAGGTCGGCCAGTACGAGGGCGCGGGCGGCATGGAGCGACTGTTCGAGGGGGCTTACGGGGTCCATGGTCCCATTGTGCGCGGTCTTGACCGGGACACCGAGCCGAAAATATCTTTCAGTTGTGACCGAGGACGTGAAGGAAACTTTCGGTGCCCCGCCGGCTCCCGCCGCCCTCGCGGCCAAGGTGCGCACCCTCGCGCCCTCCATGACCCGTTCCATGCAGCGGGTCGCCGAGGCCGTCGCGGGCGACCCCGCGGGCTGCGCCGCCCTCACGGTCACCGCTCTCGCGGAGCTCACCGGCACGAGCGAGGCGACCGTCGTGCGCACCGCCCGTCTGCTCGGCTACCCCGGCTACCGCGACCTGCGGCTCGCCCTCGCCGGGCTCGCCGCGCACCAGCAGTCGGGGCGGGCGCCCGCGATCACCACCGACATCGACGTCGACGACCCGATCGCCGACGTCGTCGCGAAACTCGCCCAGGACGAGCGGCAGACCCTCGCGGACACGGCCGCCGGCCTCGACACGGCGCAGCTGGGGGCCGCGGTGAACGCGCTCGCGGGGGCGCGGCGGACCGACGTGTACGGCATCGGGGCGTCGGGGCTGGTCGCGCAGGACCTCACGCAGAAGCTGCTGCGAATAGGGCTGATAGCCCACGCGCACAGCGATCCGCATCTCGCGGTGACCAACGCGGTGCAGCTGCGGGCCGGCGACGTGGCGATCGCGATCACGCACTCCGGGGCCACCGGGGACGTCATAGAGCCGTTGCGGGTGGCGTTCGAGCGGGGGGCCACGACCGTCGCGATCACCGGGCGGCCGGGTTCGTCGGTGACGCAGTACGCGGACCACGTGCTGACGACGTCCACGTCCCGGGAGAGCGAGCTGCGGCCGGCGGCGATGTCCTCCCGGACGAGTCAGCTGCTGGTGGTGGACTGTCTGTTCGTGGGGGTGGCGCAGCGCACCTACGACGCGGCCGCTCCCGCGCTGGCGGCGTCCTACGAGGCGCTGGCCCACCGGCACCGCAGCCTGCCGCGCAGTTCCCCGCGTCCCTGACCTGCCGCACTCGTCCGCGTCGAAGAGAGCCGTCCTGCCATGACCACCGAACACCGCGCGCTGCGCACCGAGCTCGAGACCCTCACCACCGAGGCCTTCCGTCCGGAGCTCGCCGAGATCGACACGCTGCCCACCCTCGACATCGCGCGGCTCATGAACGGCGAGGACGCCGCGGTCGCCGCCGCGGTGGCGCTCCGGCTGCCCGAGATCGCGGGGGCCGTCGACGCGATCGCCGCCCGGATGGCACGGGGCGGCCGGCTGGTCTACGCCGGTGCGGGGACGGCGGGGCGGCTCGGCGTCCTGGACGCGTCGGAGTGTCCGCCGACGTTCAACACGGCCCCGGGGCAGGTCGTCGGGGTCATCGCGGGCGGGCCCACGGCCGTGGTCACGTCGGTCGAAGGGGCCGAGGACTCCGTCGAGCTGGCCCGGGAGGACCTCGACGGACTCGGGATCACGGCCGCCGACTGCGTGGTCGGGGTGTCCGCGTCCGGTCGTACGCCGTACGCCGTCGGCGCCGTGGAGCACGCGCGCGGCCTGGGCGCGCTGACGGTGGGGCTGTCCTGCAACGCGGGCAGCGCGCTGGCGGCCGCGGCGGAGCACGGGATCGAGGTGGTCGTCGGTGCGGAGCTGCTCACCGGGTCGACCCGGCTCAAGGCGGGCACCGCGCAGAAACTGGTGCTGAACATGCTGTCGACGATCACGATGATCAGGCTGGGCAAGACGTACGGGAACCTGATGGTCGACGTGCGGGCGTCGAACGAGAAGCTGCGGGCGCGTTCGCGGCGGATCGTGGCGCTCGCCACGGGGGCGGCGGACGAGGAGATCGAGGCGGCCCTGACCGCGACCGGCGGCGAGGTGAAGCACGCCGTGCTGGTGATCCTGGCGGGTGTGGACGGGCCCTCGGCCGCCCGCCTTCTGGAGGAGTCCGGCGGCCGTCTGCGCGCCGCGCTCGCCTCGGCGGGCGGCTGACCCGCACGCTCGGGGAGTGCACCGATCGCCTTCCTCGTCGCCTCACGACACCGCCGCCGCGCTGCTGCCCCTCGTCGGCGGGGCCGCGAACGTCACCTCCGTCGCCCACTGCATGACCCGGCTCCGGCTGGGCCTGGCCGACCCGGCCCTGCCCGACGCGGACGCGCTGCGGGCGGTCCCCGGGGTCCTGGGCGTCGTCCCCGACACCGACACGCTCCAGGTGGTCCTCGGCCCGGGACTGGTGACCCGGGTGACCACGGCCTTCGAAACACTCCTGACCACCGACCGACTCCCACGGACCGGGCAACCGGAGCCCACCGAACCCACCGAACCCACCGAAGGCCCCCCGCACACCGGGCGACCGAGAACCCCCGGGCAGCCACCGACCACCGCCGAGCCACCGACCACCGACGCGCCACCGACCACCGACGCGCCACCGGCCACCGACGCGCCACCGACAACTGACGGGCCACCGGCCACCACCGGATCGCCGACCCCCGACGGATCGCCGTCCACCACCGGATCGCCGTCCACCGACGGATCGCCGTCCACCACCGGATCGCCGTCCACCGACGGCTCACCGACCACCACCGGATCGCCGTCCACCGACGGCTCGCCGACCTCCGTCGGCTATCCGACCCCCGACGGCTCGTCGGTTCTCGGGGCGGCGTCGAGTGCCGAGCGGCTGGCCGGGAGGGGGGAGGTGTTGCGGGGGGAGCGGGCGCGGCGGAATGCCACGCCGTTCAAGACCGCCCTGCGCCGTGTCGCCGACGTCTTCGTGCCGCTCATCCCGGCGCTGATCGGCTGCGGCGTGCTCGCGGGGCTGAACGGGCTGCTCGTGAACGCCGGCCTGCTGCCCTGGCTGACCCCGGCGCTCGCCGCGATCGCCTCCGGCTTCATGGCCCTGATCAGCGTCTTCGTCGGCTACAACACGGCGAAGGTGTTCGGCGGGACGCCGGTCCTGGGCGGCGCGGTGGCGGCGATCGTCGTCTACCCGGGCGTCGCGAAGGTGTCCGCCTTCGGCGTGGCCCTCTCCCCCGGCCAGGGCGGGGTGCTGGGCGCGCTGGCGGCGGCGCTGCTCGCGACGTACGTCGAACGGTGGTGCCGGGGCCGCGTCCCCGCCGCCCTCGACGTCCTCCTCACCCCCACCCTCACCGTCCTGGTCGCCGGGCTGGCCACGCTGTACGGCCTGATGTACGCCGCCGGGGTGGTCTCCGCCGCCATCGGCACCGCCGCCGACCGGCTGCTCGCCACCACCGGCCCCTTCGCCGGCCTGGTCCTCGGCGGTCTCTTCCTCCCCCTGGTGATGCTGGGCCTGCACCAGGCCCTGATCCCCATCCACACCACCCTCATCCAGCAGCAGGGCTACACCGTGCTGCTCCCGCTCCTGGCCATGGCGGGCGCGGGCCAGGTGGGGGCCGCCCTCGCCGTCTACGTCCGGCTGCGCCACGACACCTCGCTGCGGACGACCATCAGGTCGGCGCTCCCGGCCGGCCTGCTGGGCGTCGGCGAGCCGCTGATCTACGGCGTCTCGCTGCCGCTCGGGCGCCCCTTCCTGACCGCCTGTGCGGGCGGCGCGGCCGGCGGGGCGTTCGTGGGGTTCTTCGCGGTGCTCGGCGACCGGGTGGGCTCGACCGCGATCGGACCGTCGGGCTGGGCCCTGTTCCCGCTCCTGACGGGGAACAGGGGCCCGGCCCTGGCGGCGGCGGTCTACGCCGGCGGCCTGCTGACGGGCTACGCCGTCGGCTTCCTGGCCACGTACGTCGGTCTCAGCCGTGGTGTACGACGGGACGGCCCGTCACCTGAGCCATCCACGTGACGGTCAGCGCACCACGGCCTTGTCGGTGCCCTGTGCAACCCTGGACCGCATGAACCACTCCCAGCTCACCGCCCTGGGTCGTGCCCTTCGTCTCCTCGGCGAGCACGGGGAGGCCCTGACCGCCGACACGCCCGACGCCAGGCTGCACGAGGTCAAGGACGACCTCCGGCGCGCCCTGGACCTGCTGGAGGAGAGCGTCGGCGCGGCGGCGCCCACCACCCGGTGCGCCGAGCATCCGCAGGGGCCTGTGGACGCGAGCGCCCCCGACCTGTGCCTGCTCTGCGAGACGCGGCGGCGGTCGGCCCGGCGGTCGGAGTACGCGGGCGGACCCCAGCCGGTGCCGGCGGAGGCCGCCGGTCCGTCCCTGTCCCGCTACGGGGTGCGGGCCGACCGGCCGCAGCCGCAGCAGCGCTGGCTGCCCGAGTCGTGGAACGGCCGGGAGTGGGAGCTGTGCGGCACCCCGCGCCGCGACCGGCACGAGGCCGAGCTGTACCTCGCCGCCCAGCGCCGCGGCTCCCGGCCCGCCATGGCCTACCGGCTCGTCCACGAGTTCACCGACTACGAGGTGCTCCGCGTCTGGGGCACCCCCGTCCACGTCGACATCGAGCCCCTCGGCAACCTCTGACGCCAGCGACAGCGACAGCGACAGCGACGACGAGAGGGTCCCTCAGCCGTGCTCGGCGACGATCTCCCGGGCCCGTTCGTCGTCGATCTCGTAGACCGTCTCGTGGGCCCGCGGATCCCGTGCGTGGAAGGTGTGGAACATCGGGCTCGCCGGTCCGTCCAGCTCCACCAGCGAGGCCGACGCCCCGCGCACCGCGCGCTCTCCCCCGCCCGCCACGGTGAGGTCGATCCGGTTCACGACCCCGGGCGTCACCCACACCGGCACCGACTCCAGCAGCCCGAAGAGCTGGAGGTGGTAGTGCCCGGTGAGGATCACCCGTACGTCGCTGCCCCGGATCGCCGCCGCCAGGTCGCCGGGGTCACGGAGCCCGAAGACCGCCTGGGTCGAGGAGAGGTCGAGGGCGAAGGGCGGATGGTGGAAGGCGAGGACCGTGCCGCGCTCGGCCGGGGTGCGCAGCACCTCGCGCAGCCACTCCAGCTGGGGCGCGCCCAGCCGGCCGTGGATCTTCCCGGGTACGAGCGAGTCCAGGGTGACGAAGCGCCGGCCGTCGACCGTGCTGACCGCGGACCGCTCCTCGGGCCCGTACACCAGCTCGGCGCGGTCGGTGCCGTCGGCGGCGAGGTGGCCGCTGCCCAGCACCTCGGCGAAGGCCGCGCGCTCGTCGTGGTTGCCGGTGGTGCAGAAGAGGGGGACGCCCCGGTCCCGGGCGTAGCCGCCGATCAGCGTGCGCAGGGCGGTGTAGGCCTCCACCGAGCCGTCGTCGGCGAGGTCGCCGGTGACGACGACCGCGTCCAGGCCCTGGAGATGGCGGAGTTCGTCGAGCATCAGCCGCAGCGACGCGGTGGCGTCGACGCCCCGCCGGTTGGGCGCGTCGGTGCGGTCCAGGTGGGTGTCGGAGAGATGCAGGATCCTCATCCCCCGGAGCCTAGAAGCCGGCCGGGGGCCCTGGCCACGGCCGCCTGTGAAACGCCCACCCTGACGGCGCCGGTCGCGAGGGTGGGCGGAGGTGCGGGGTTCAGCTCAGGGTCTTGAGGGCCGCCGCGTCGTACGGGGCGAGTTCCGCCGTGCGGCCGGCCAGGACCTTCGCGGCCCATTCGGGGTCCTGGAGGAGGGCGCGGCCGACGGCGACCAGGTCGTACTCCTCGCGCTCCAGGCTGTCGAGGAGGTCGTCGATGCTCTTGAGCGGGGAGCCCTCGCCCTGGAAGCCCTTGATGAAGTCGCCGTCGAGGCCGACCGAGCCGACGGTGATGGTGGGCCTGCCGGTGAGCTTCTTGGTCCAGCCGGCCAGGTTGAGGTCGGAGCCCTCGAACTCGGGGAGCCAGTAGCGGCGGGTGGAGGCGTGGAAGACGTCGACACCGGCGGCGGCCAGCGGCGTGAGGACCGCCTCCAGCTCCTCGGGGGTCTCGGCGAGCCGGGCGTCGTAGTTGTCGGACTTCCACTGCGAGTAGCGGAAGAGGACCGGGAAGTCGGCGGAGACCGCCGCGCGGACCGCCGCCACGATCTCGGCCGCGAACTTCGTACGGGCGACCGCGTCACCGCCGTACGCGTCGGTGCGGCGGTTGGTGCCGGCCCACAGGAACTGGTCGAGGAGGTAGCCGTGGGCGCCGTGCAGCTCGACCCCGTCGAAGCCGATGCGCTCGGCGGCGGCCGCGGCCTCGGCGAACGCGCGGATGACGTCGTCCAGGTCGCCCTGGGTCATCGCCCGGCCCTCGCCCTCGGTGCCGTCCAGGCGGATGCCGGAGGGGCCGACGGCGGGCGCGTCCGCGAACGGCGGCTGGCCCTGCTTGCGGACCATGCCGATGTGCCACAGCTGCGGGACGATCGTGCCGCCGGCCGCGTGCACCCCCTCGGCCACCTTCGCCCAGCCCGCCAGCTGCTCCTCGCCGTGGAACCGCGGGATACGGCTGCTCTGCCCGGCCGAGTCGTGGCCGACGTACGTCCCCTCGGTGACGATCAGGCCGACACCTGCGGCGGCCCGGCGGGAGTAGTACGAGACCACGTCCTCGCCGGGGACGCCACCCGGGCTGAACTGGCGGGTCATCGGCGCCATCACGATCCGGTTGGGGACCGTGAGCCCGTTGAGGGCGATGGGGCGGGAGAGGATCTCGGCCGCGCGGGATACGGCGGGCGTGGTGGCGGTCACGTGGGGGGCTCCTCGCGAGTAGGGCGGATCATTGACCAGGCGGTATGTGCACATGCATCAAGTGCACACACGTGGCTAACGACCCGCCCCGACACACACATTCCGGCTCCCGCCAACCGCCCGTGTGATCCTGGCCACGCGCCACGCGCCACACGCCACACGCCACGCGCCACGCACCACGCGCCCCGCGCCCCGCAGCCCGCGACCGGCGACCGGCGACCGGCGACCGGCGACCGGCGACCGGCGACCGGCTAGCCCACCAGCAGTTCCCGCTTCAGCGCGCGCAGTTCCTTCGCGTCGACGCCGAGGCCCTTGTCGAGGTACGCGCCGAAGGTGCCGTACTTGTCGTGGACCTCCTGGAAGCCGGAGTTCAGGTACTCGGCGCGGACGTCCAGGAGCGACTTGTAGACCTTCGCCTGGGCCGGGGTCATCGCGGCGAGCGTGGCCGCGTTGGCCGCCGCGCGGTAGGTGTTGCTGGCGAGGTAGTCCGTCATCACCGTCGAGCGGGGCACGCCGAGCGCGGTGAGCAGGGCGGCGCTGGACCAGCCGGTGCGGTCCTTGCCGGCGGTGCAGTGGTAGACGAGCCCGTGCTGGTCCTCGTCGGCCACGCCCGCGAAGACCGAGGTGTAGGCGGCCTGCGCGGTGGCACCGCTGACCATGTACTTCTCGCCGTCCACCATCATCTGGACGGCGGCCTCCTCGGTGGTCGGCATGGTGGTGGTCATGGCGGACCCGGCCAGCACGTCGGCCACGTGGTACGTCACGTACGACGGCACGACGTCCGGCGCCGAGGTCCGCTCCGACTCGGTCCGCAGGTCGTAGTCCGCGCGGATGCCCAGGCGCCCGAGCTTGGCGACGTCGGCGGCGGTGAGCTTGTTCAGGGCGTCGGAGCGGTAGATCTCGCCCATCTTCACCCAGTGGCCGTCGGCGGTGCGGTAGCCGCCCGCGTCACGGAAGTTGACGGTGCCGTCGAGCTTGACCAGCCGGTCGGCGAGGTGCAGCGAGCCGCCGCGCTCGGGCACGAGGTCGAACCACTGCCGGTCGGCGGCGGGCAGCCCCTTCACGGTGACGTCACCGGTGGCACCGCCGCGCGCGACCACGTGCCCATTCGCCCGGACGGCGACCGAGCGCACTCCGGGCGCGGTCCAGACGACGTGGTACGAGCCGTCGTCGTTCGCGGTCACGGTGGCGGCGGTGAAGGGGATGCGGTGGGAGGACGCCGGGTGGGCCGCGGCCGGGGCGGCGACGGCGGCCGGGGCGGTCAGGGCGAGGACCGCGGCGGCGAGCAGTGCGGGCTTGATGAGCTTCATGGGACGGATGCTGTGTGCACCTACCGACGGCCGGGTGAACGGCAGGTGACTGACAGCATGTGCATGAGTGGCAGTTTGTGCCACCCGGCGCACCCAGCCTGAAACCGACGCCCGGCCGACACCCGGCTGGCGCCCGGCCCCCGCATCCCCGCCGACGACCGGCCCCCGCCCCCGCCCCTGCCCCCGCCTGCGGAAAACGCCCGAGGGCGGCACCTCCTGCCGTAGCAGGGGATGCCGCCCTCGGAGAAGGACGAGCCGATCCGTGACGGATCAGAAGTCCATGTCACCGCCCGGCATGCCGCCCGGAGCGGCCGCGGCGGCCTTCTCCGGCTTGTCGGCGATGACGGCCTCGGTGGTGAGGAACAGCGCGGCGATGGAGGCGGCGTTCTGCAGGGCGGAACGCGTCACCTTCGCCGGGTCGATGATGCCCTCGGCGACCAGGTCGACGTACTCACCGGTCGCGGCGTTGAGGCCGTGACCCGGGGTGAGGTTGCGGACCTTCTCCACCACGACGCCGCCCTCGAGACCGGCGTTGACGGCGATCTGCTTCAGCGGGGCCTCCAGGGCGAGCTTCACGGCCTGCGCGCCGGTCGCCTCGTCACCCTCCAGCTCCAGCTTCTCGAAGACCTGGGAGGCCTGGAGCAGGGCCACGCCACCACCGGCGACGATGCCCTCCTCGACGGCCGCCTTGGCGTTGCGCACGGCGTCCTCGATGCGGTGCTTGCGCTCCTTGAGCTCGACCTCGGTCGCGGCACCGGCCTTGATGACGGCGACGCCACCGGCGAGCTTGGCCAGGCGCTCCTGGAGCTTCTCGCGGTCGTAGTCCGAGTCGGACTGCTCGATCTCGGCGCGGATCTGGTTCACGCGGCCCTGCACCTGCTCGGAGGAGCCGGCGCCGTCGACGATGGTGGTCTCGTCCTTGGTGATGACCACCTTGCGGGCCTTGCCCAGCAGGTCGAGGGTCGTGTTCTCCAGCTTGAGACCGACCTCCTCGGAGATGACCTCGCCGCCGGTGAGGATGGCGATGTCGTTCAGCATCGCCTTGCGGCGGTCGCCGAAGCCCGGGGCCTTGACGGCGACGGACTTGAAGGTGCCGCGGATCTTGTTGACGACCAGGGTCGACAGGGCCTCGCCCTCGACGTCCTCGGCGATGATCAGCAGCGGCTTGCCCGACTGCATGACCTTCTCCAGGAGCGGGAGCAGGTCCTTGACGGAGCCGATCTTCGAGTTGGCGATCAGGATGTACGGGTCGTCGAGGGACGCCTCCATACGCTCCATGTCGGTGGCGAAGTACGCCGAGATGTAGCCCTTGTCGAAGCGCATACCCTCGGTGAGCTCCAGCTCCAGACCGAAGGTCTGGGACTCCTCGACGGTGATGACGCCTTCCTTGCCGACCTTGTCCATGGCCTCGGCGATGAGCTCGCCGATCTGGGTGTCGGCGGCGGAGATGGAGGCCGTCGAAGCGATCTGCTCCTTGGTCTCGACATCCTTGGCCTGCTCGAGCAGGGCACCGGAGACGGCCTCGACGGCCTTCTCGATACCGCGCTTGAGGGCCATCGGGTTGGCGCCGGCGGCCACGTTGCGCAGACCCTCGCGGACCAGGGCCTGGGCGAGAACGGTCGCGGTGGTCGTACCGTCACCGGCGACGTCGTCCGTCTTCTTGGCGACTTCCTTGACCAGCTCGGCGCCGATCTTCTCGTACGGGTCCTCGAGCTCGATCTCCTTGGCGATGGACACACCATCGTTGGTGATCGTGGGGGCGCCCCACTTCTTCTCGAGGACGACGTTGCGGCCCTTGGGGCCGAGCGTCACCTTGACGGCGTCCGCGAGCTGGTTCATGCCGCGCTCGAGGCCGCGCCGCGCCTCCTCGTCGAACGCGATGATCTTGGCCATGTGAAGTGGTCCCTCCAGGACTGGGGGTGATTCCTTCGGACCGCGCCCGCGCCCGCGACGGACGGCTCACATGCCTCGTGGTTCCTTCCCCACCCGGCCTGCGGGCCTCACCGACCCGGTCCTTCTTTGTCACTCTCACCTTCAGAGTGCTAACGCCAATGATTAGCACTCGGGGTAGGCGAGTGCAAGCGCCTCCCGGGGATCGGGCCCGCGGAGTCAGCCCCCTCCCGGGCATGCCGAAGGGCTCGTGCCCCGGGAGGCACGAGCCCTTCGAAGTTGTACAGAAGAACGTCGCTGTCAGTCGGCGCGTGCTTCAGCTGGTCGCCAGCCGGACCATGTCCGCCTGCGGCCCCTTCTGGCCCTGCGAGATCTCGAAATCGACTCGCTGACCTTCCTCCAGGGTGCGGTACCCGTCCATCTGGATCGCGCTGTAGTGGACGAAAACATCCGCACCACCGTCGACCGCGATGAAGCCGTACCCCTTCTCCGCGTTGAACCACTTGACGGTGCCCTGAGCCATGCCTAACTCCCCTATTACTGGCCCTTGCACAGATCCACACTTCGCGGATCCGGGTCAGACCTCACCCCCCAATGGTTGGGGGCGTGCGCCGGAACGCGTCGACCGCGGCCGAATGTATCTGCCCAACTGCCGTCTGCAACAGGTCAATCGGACGAGAATTCTGGACGGAAGGGGTCCGGAATGTAGCGAGAATTCGGCGGAATTCAGGGCAAGTCGGGCCCCGTAAAGGCCACAAAAGCCGCATTTAACGCGCACACTTTGGCTACTTCTTGCCGGGCCCGCGGTATCAATACGGGGCCTCCGACCCGGAGATCGGGAGCGCGTTCCCCAACTGTACCGCGCTCAACCACACAGAATTGCCCCCTCCGCTTCTCTCGCGGAGGGGGCAATCGGATGAACACTCGGTGATGGCCGTTACCAAAGGTAATGTTCGGTCATTCGGCCATCACGTCAACCCCCGCCGACCCCACGTCAGGACGGTCAGGGCGGCGTCAGGGCCGCGTCAGGGCTGGGTCAGCCACCGGCGACGGCCGGGATGATGGAGACGCCGGCCCCGGCCGGGGTGGCGGTCTCCAGACCCTGCTCGAATCGCACGTCGTCGTCATTGACGTAAACGTTGACGAACCGGCGCAGCTTGCCCTGGTCGTCGAGAACGCGGGCGGCGATTCCCGTGTGGTTCTTCTCCAGGTCGGCGATGACCTCGCCGAGGTTTCCGCCTTCGGCGCTGACTTCGGCCTGACCACCGGTGTAGGTGCGCAGGATGGTGGGGATGCGAACGGTGACGCTCACGTTATAAACCTCCGGATTAGAGCGGCTGCCTGCTTATTACTGCCGGCTAGGCCAGCCCGGCCTCACGGAACGACTCGAGACTCGGTCGAATAGTCGCCGTGAGTCCGGTACCCGCGACTGCGTCCAGCGTCTTCAGTCCATCGCCCGTGTTGAGTACGACAAGCGACTTCGTCGGATCGATGAGCCCATTCTCAATGAGCTTTTTGGTGACTCCAACCGTCACTCCGCCGGCGGTTTCCGCGAAGATTCCCTCGGTCCGCGCGAGCAGTTCGATCGCCTCCACGACCTGCTCGTCGTTCACGTCCTCCACCGCACCGCCGGTGCGGCGCGCGATGTCGAGAACGTAGGGGCCGTCGGCCGGGTTGCCGATCGCCAGCGACTTGGCGATGGTGTTCGGCTTCTGCGGCCGGACCACGTCGTGGCCCGCCTTGTACGCGGTGGAGACGGGCGAGCAGCCCTCCGCCTGGGCGCCGAAGATCTTGTACGGCTTGTCCTCGACGAGCCCGAGCTTGATCAGCTCCTGGAGGCCCTTGTCGACCTTGGTGAGCTGCGAGCCGGACGCGATCGGGATGACCAGCTGGTCGGGGAGCTGCCAGCCGAGCTGCTCGCAGATCTCGTACGCCAGCGTCTTGGAGCCCTCGGCGTAGTACGGCCGCAGGTTCACGTTGACGAAGCCCCAGCCCTCGCCGGCCGAGTCGCCGATCAGCTCGGAGCAGAAACGGTTCACGTCGTCGTAGTTGCCCTCGATGCCGACGAGCTCGCCGCCGTAGATCGCGGCCATGACGACCTTGCCCTGCTCCAGGTCGTGCGGGATGAACACGCAGGAGCGGAAGCCGGCCCGGGCGGCGGCGGCGCCGACCGCGCCGGCCAGGTTGCCGGTGGAGGAGCAGGAGAGCGTGGTGTAGCCGAAGGCGCGCGCGGCCTCGACGGCCTGGGCGACGACACGGTCCTTGAAGGAGTGCGTCGGGTTGCCGGAGTCGTCCTTCACGTACAGGCCGCCGGTCACCCCCAGCTCCTTGGCCAGGTTGTCGGCCTTGACGAGCTTGGTCCAGCCCGGGTTGATGTTCGGCTTGGTGGCCACGTCGGCGGGGACGGGCAGCAGCGGCGCGTAGCGCCAGATGTTCGAGGGGCCCGCTTCGATCCGCTCGCGGAGCTGCTCGGTGTCGTAGTCCGAGAAGTCGTACGCGATCTCCAGCGGGCCGAAACACTCCTCGCAGGCGAAGTGCGGGCCGAGCGGGACGCGGTGACCGCACTCCCGGCAGGAAAGCGCCGTGGCGGGGCCCAGGTCTACGGTCTTCGGGGAATCGGGTGCAACAGTCTGCGCAGCCATGTGAGGCGAGGCCCTTTCTCCTCATCTTCCTCACGACGCATCTCGCCGTGAGACGGATTTGGCACCTTCCCAAGCCGGGAGCCTCGCTGTGAACACGAGTACCGACTGGAGGGTTGCCGGGGCTTCATCGGGCCGTTTCCCTCTGCCCCTCTGGATGAGCTGTATGTGGTTGTGGGCGCCGGGTGACCCTCCGACATGCGATGGTCATCGGCGTTGTTCAAGACTGTAACCGAAGGCCAGGACAGTTGAGATAGTCGTCCGTACCGCGAGATGGATCACACCTCGCAGTGTGATCGTGACAGTGAGGAGCCGCTGACTGTGCTGGAAGAAGTCGAGCGCTGGCTGGCCACCCGCTCCTGGGCCGTGAACGACCGTCCGCTGCACCGGATACTCGCCGCGAAGCAGCGCACGGGTCAGACCGTCTCCGTCGTGCTGCCCGCGCTCAACGAGGAGGAGACGGTCGGCGACATCGTCGCGATCATCCGTCACGACCTCGTGCGGCAGGCACCGCTCGTCGACGAGATCGTGGTCGTCGACTCGGGTTCCACCGACCGCACGGCGGCGGTGGCCGCCGCGGCGGGCGCGCGGGTCGTCCACCGCGACGAGATCCTCCCGCGCATCCCCGCCGTCCCCGGCAAGGGCGAGGTCCTGTGGCGCTCGCTGCTGGTCACCACCGGGGACATCGTCTGCTTCGTCGACGCCGACCTGAAGGAGTTCTCCTCCGACTTCGTCGCCGGGATCGTCGGCCCGCTGCTGACCGACCCGGACGTGGACCTGGTCAAGGCTATGTACGACCGCCCGCTGGCCGGTGCGGCCGGGCAGGGCGGCCGGGTCACCGAGCTGATGGCCCGCCCGCTGCTGAACATGCACTGGCCGCAGCTGGCCGGATTCGTGCAGCCGCTGGGCGGCGAGTACGCGGCCCGCCGCTCGCTGCTGGAGCAGCTGCCCTTCCCGGTCGGCTACGGCGTGGAGCTGGGCATGCTGGTCGACGCCCTGCACCTGGCCGGCCTGGACGCCCTGGCCCAGGTCGACGTCGGCGTCCGCAAGCACCGCCACCAGGACGGCCAGGCCCTCGGCCGGATGTCCGCGGCGATCTACCGCACGGCCCAGCTGCGGCTGGCCCGCGGCCATCTGATCCGCCCGTCCCTGACCCAGTTCGAGCGGGGCGAGGACGGCTTCGAGCCGCGCACCTACTCCGTCGACACGGAGGAGCGCCCGCCCATGGTGGAGATCGCGGAGTACGCCGAGCGCCGGGTGGCGTGACTTCGACGTGCGGTCCGTATACGGCCGCTCATCGGGCGTAGCAGTACGTTTGAGCGTTTCCGGGCCGGGCTAGGTTGACGCGTATGGCTTCCCCCATCGCTTCCTCCGACGGTGCCGATGTGCTGGTCGCGTCCAACCGCGGCCCGGTCTCGTACGAGCTGCGCCACGACGACCCGGCCGGCGCGCTGCACGCCAGGCGGGGCGGCGGCGGGCTGGTCTCCGGGCTGTCGGCGATCGGCCCCGACGCGAACGCGGTGTGGGTGTGCGCGGCCCTCGGCGACGGCGACCGCGAGGCGGTGCGCCGGGCCGGGGGCGGTCTGCTGCCGGAGGCGGACACCGGCGGGCAGCGGGTCCGGATGCTCGACATCGAAGCGGACGTGTTCTCCGACGCGTACAACGGCATCGCCAACTCGGTCCTGTGGTTCGTGCACCACATGCTGTACCAGACCCCGCTGGAGCCGGTCTTCGACGCGGAGTTCCGGCGGCAGTGGGCGGCGTACGAGGCCTACAACCGCGCCTTCGCCGAGGCGCTGGCCGAGGAGGCGGCCCCGGGGGCCGTCGCCGTCATCCAGGACTACCACCTGGCGCTGGCCCCCCGGATGCTCCGCCGGCTCCGCCCGGACCTGCGCATCGGCCACTTCTCGCACACACCCTGGGCCCCGCCGGACTACTTCCGGCTGCTCCCCGACGACATCGCGGCGGAGCTGCTGAGCGGGATCCTCGGCGCGGATCACGCGGCGTTCCTGACCCGGCGCTGGGCGGACGCGTTCGTCGACTGCTGCCACGCCGTGCTGGGGCCGGGCATCCCGGCGGCCGGGGAGACCCGGATCGGGGTGCACGGGCTGGGGGCCGACGCGGACTTCCTGCGCAAGCGGTCGCACGAGCCGGACGTGGACGAGCGGATGGCGGCGCTGCGGGCGGAGATCGGGGAAGGGCGGAAGACCATCGTCCGCGTCGACCGCACGGAGCTCTCGAAGAACATCGTGCGGGGGCTGCTGGCGTACCGGCAGCTGCTCGACGACCACCCCGAGTGGCGGGAGCGGGTGGTCCACGTCGCGTTCGCGTACCCCTCGCGGCAGGACCTCGCCGTGTACCGGGACTACACGGCCGAGGTGCGACGGGTCGCCGACGAGATCAACTCGACGTACGGGACGGCGGGCTGGACGCCGGTCGTGCTGCACGTCAAGGACGACTTCGCCCGGTCGCTGGCGGCGTACCGGCTGGCCGACGTGGCGCTGGTGAACCCGATCCGGGACGGCATGAACCTCGTCGCCAAGGAGGTCCCGGTGGTCTCCGACGAGGGGTGCGTGCTGGTGCTCTCGCGGGAGGCCGGGGCGTTCGAGGAGCTGGGCGAGGACGCGGTGGTGGTGAACCCGTACGACATCGGGGGGACCGCGGAGGCGCTGGCGCGGGCGCTGGTGGTGCCGGCGGAGGAGCGGGCGGAGACGTCGAAGCGGCTGGCTGCCGCCGCGACGGCGCTGCCTCCGGCGCGGTGGTTCCTTGAGCAGGTGGAGGCGTTGGGCGGGTGAGGGCGGTTTCTTCGGGTGCGGGCCCGTGGGGGCTGGCGCGCCCACGCGGCGGAGCCGCACGTCGGTACGGCCCCGCGCCCCCTACGGAGCGCTGAGCCTGGCCAAGTCGTTCAGCAGGCGGACCACTCCCCGCGGGCCGTCGACGACCAGGTCGGCCCGGTCCGTCAGTTCGGTGACCTCTTCGCTGCCGCTGCACACCAGGACGCCGGGGACGCCTTCCTCGCGGAGTTTCTCGACCGCCGCGAAGGCGGGGATGTCGCCGAGGTCGTCGCCGGCGTAGAGGATCGCGCCGGCGCCGATCTCCCGTGCGTACTCGCGCAGCGCCACGCCCTTGTCCATGCCCGGGGGGCGGAGTTCCAGGACCAGCCGGCCCGGCTCGACGATCAGGGCGTTGCGGGTGGCCAGGTCGGTCAGGGGGGCGCGGAGGGACTCGAAGGCGGCCTGGGGGTCGTCGGCCCGGCGGGTGTGGACCGCGAGGGCGAAGCCCTTCTCCTCGATCCAGGTGCCGCGCGCGGCGCCGACGCGGTCGAGGAGCGCGGGGAGTTCGGCGCGGGCGGCCGCGATACCGGGGTGCGGGGGCGGCGCGGTGATCCCGCCGGTGGCCGCGTCCCAGCGCTCGGCGCCGTAGTGGCCGAGGACGACGAGGTGTCCGAGGCCGGGGACCCCGGCGAACCCGCCGTGGCGGACGGCCACCTCGGCCGGGCGGCCGGTCACCACGGCGACGGCGGCCACCCGGGGCGCGAGCGCGGCGAGCGCCGGTACGGCGTCCGGGTGGGCCCGCGCCCGCTCGGGATCGGCGACGATCGGCGCGAGCGTCCCGTCGAAGTCGAGCCCGACCAGCGCGGTGCGCGGCCGCGCGAGGAGAGCGGCGAGCCCGTCACGGCCGGCCTGCGTACGGGGCGTCGGAAGAGGGTCCATGCAGCCGACGGTATCCAAACGCCCCTGCGGGGGCGCGGGGAACCGGTCACGGCCTCACCGTTCCCCGCGCCGCGCCTCCCGCACCCTGCGCAGCCGGTTGACCGTCACCGGGTCGTGCGCCAGCGCCCGCTCGTCGTCGAGCAGGGCGTTGAGGAGCTGGTAGTAGCGCACGGGAGCGAGGTCGAGCTCTTCCCTGATCGCCCGTTCCTTCGCGCCGGGGCTCGGGATGCCCCGGCGTTCGAGGGCGAGGATCGCCCGCTCGCGCGCGCCCAGTTCTTGCCGGTCCATGCCGAGAACGGTAGCGCTCAGCCCGTCGTCGTACGGCTGTCCGCGGCCGAGGCCTCCGCCTGGAGCCGGGTGAGGATCGTCTCGGGGCTGCCCGTCGGGGTGACCGCCGTGCCGATCTGCTTCTTGACGTCGGCGCTGATGGCGGCCCAGGACGTCTTGCCCGCCGGGTAGAGCTCGGAGGTCGGCAGCTGGTCCAGGAAGGGGCGCAGTTGCTTGTCCTCGGCCCGGGTGGAGTCGGTCATCGCCTGGGACGCGGACGTGGTGACGGGCAGCAGCCCGTACTCGCGGGAGAAGGCGAGGACGTTCTTCTCGCTGTAGACGTAGTTCAGGAAGTCGCCGACCTGGTCCGCGTGGCCGTTCTGCTTGAACGCGGCCATCCAGTCGGCGACGCCCATGGCCGCGGTGGTCCGGCCGGTGCGGCTGGGCATCGCGACCGTGCCGAACTCCACGCCCTTCTTCTCGGCCTGCTTGATGAGCGTGGGGTGCCCGGTGAGCATGCCGACCTGGCCGTCGGCGAACGCGGTGAACGCGGTCGCGCGGTTGAGCTTGCCGGGGGCCGTCGGGCCGGTCAGGCCCTTGCCCACCAGCTCGTCCTTGAGCCAGGTGAGGGTGTCGACGTTCTGCGCGGAGTCGATCGTGTACGTGCCGATGTCGTCGGTGTAGCCGCTGCCGCCGCTGAGCAGCCACTGCATGGTCTCCGCCTGGGCCTCCTCGGGGCCGAGCGGCAGCGCGTACGGGTACTTCACGCCGTTCGCCTTCAGCGCCTGCGCGTCGGCCGCCAGCTCCTTCCAGGTGGTGGGCGGGGTGCCGATGCCGGCCTCGGAGAAGAGCGTCTTGTTGTAGAAGAGGACGCGCGTGGAGGCGGCGAAGGGTATGCCGTACTGGGCGTGGTCCCACTGGCCCGCCTCGGCGAGCTGGGTGGGGAAGTCGGCCTGGACCGGGATGGAGATCAGGTCTCCGGCCTCGTACAGCTTCCCGGCGGCCGCGTAGTCGGCGTACGAGCCGATCTGCGCCAGGTCGGGCGCGTCGCCGGCCGCGACCATGTCCTTGACCTTGCGGTCGACGTCGTTCCACGAGTAGACGCTGACGTCGACCTTCACACCGGGGTGCTGGGCCTCGTAGGCCTTGACGAGCTTGTCCCAGTACTTCTGGGAGCTGTTGGCGGCCGAGTCCCCGTAGTCGGCGGCGACGAGTCTGAGGGTGACGTCCGAGGAGCCCGTCGTGCCACAGCCACCGAGGACCGCCGTCATGCCCAATCCGGACACCACCGCGATCATTCCTGTCCTACCCCGCCGCACGTGCATTGCCCCAATCACCGGTGTCTGTCTGAACTGTTCACTATGTGGATGTCGTAAGGTCTACACCACGTAAGTGGACTAGACCTCTTGCGGGTCGGCGGGCCACACTGTCCCCGTGAGACATGTCATCGCCCTGGACGTGGGCGGCACCGGAATGAAGGCCGCGCTGGTCGGGCCGGACGGCGAGCTGCTCCACCAGGACCGCCGGGCGACCGGCCGCGACCGCGGGCCCGAGGCGGTAGTCGCCGCCGTCCTCGACTTCGCCGCGGATCTGCGGGCGTACGGCGAACAGCATCTCGGCGAACCCGCGGCGGCGGCCGGCCTCGTGGTCCCCGGCATAGTCGACGAGGGTGCGGGCGTCGCCGTCTACGCGGCCAACCTCGGCTGGCGCGACGTACCCCTGCGCGCCCTGCTCGCCGACCGCCTCCGCATCCCGGTCGCGCTCGGCCACGACGTGCGCACCGGCGGCCTGGCGGAGGGGCGGCTCGGCGCGGGCCGGGGGGCGGACCGCTTCTTCTTCGTGGCGCTCGGCACGGGCATCGCGGGCGGCTTCGGGCTGGACGGCCGGGTGGAGTCGGGCGCGCACGGCTTCGCGGGCGAGATCGGCCATGTCGTCGTACGGCCGCGGGGTGCCGCCTGCCCGTGCGGGCAGCACGGCTGCCTGGAGCGGTACGCGTCGGCCGCCGCGGTGACCGAGGCGTGGGCGGCGGCCTGCGGCGACCCGGACGCGGACGCGGCCGACTGCGCCAAGGCCGTCGCGTCCGGTGACCCGAACGCCGTCCGGGTGTGGGGAGAGGCGGTGGACGCGCTGGCCGACGGGCTGGTCACGGCCCTCACCCTGCTCGACCCCCGCGTCCTGATCATCGGCGGCGGCCTGGCCGAGGCGGGCGACGTGCTGTTCACCCCCCTGCGGGAGGCCGTACAGGCCAGGGTGACCTTCCAGAAACTGCCGGCCATCACCCCGGCAGCCCTGGGAGACACGGCCGCCTGTCTGGGCGCGGGGCTTCTGGCCTGGGATCTCCTCAACCACACCGACCTAACGGAGGTAACCCCCTGATGGCAGCCGACCCAGGGGCGCGGGGAACTGCGCGACCAGCCACGACATACCCGCAGCCGGGACCGGACGGCCTGGTCCTCGACGGCGCCCGGCTGGTCCTGCCCACCGGAGTGGTCGACAAGGGACAACTGGCCGTCGACGGCACCCGGATCGCCGCCACCGCCCCCGAGAACGCCCAGGTCGTCGACGTCACCGGCCACTGGCTGCTGCCCGGCTTCGTCGACCTCCACAACCACGGCGGCGGCGGAGCCTCCTTCAGCTCGGGCACCGCGGAGGACGTCCTCGCCGGCGTCCGCACCCACCGTGCGCACGGCACCACCACCCTCGTCGCCTCCACCGTCACCGACGACATGGACGTCCTCGCCCGCCAGGCCGGCCTGCTCTCCGAACTCGCCGAGCAGGGCGAGATCGCTGGTATCCACTTCGAGGGCCCGTTCATCTCCCCGTGCCGCAAGGGCGCCCACTCCGAGGCGCTGCTGCGCGACCCCGACCCGGCGGACGTCCGCAAGCTGCTCGACGCGGCGCGCGGCCACGCCCGGATGGTCACGCTCGCCACCGAACTGCCCGGCGGCCTCGACTCGGTGCGGCTCCTCGCCGAGCACGGTGTCATCGCGGCCGTCGGCCACACGGACGCGTCGTACGAGCAGACGCTGGAGGCGATCGACGCGGGCGCGACGGTCGCCACCCACCTCTTCAACGCGATGCCCCCGCTCGGCCACCGCTCCCCCGGCCCGATCGCCGCGCTGCTGGAGGACGAGCGGGTGACGGTCGAGCTGATCAACGACGGCACGCACCTGCACCCCGCCGCGCTGCGGCTCGCCTTCCACCACGCCGGTCCGGACCGGGTCGCGTTCATCACGGACGCGATGGACGCGGCCGGCCGCGGTGACGGCCGGTACCTGCTCGGCCCGTTGGAGGTCGAGGTGACCGACGGGGTGGCCCGGCTGGTGGAGGGCGGCTCGATCGCGGGCTCGACGCTGACGCTGGACCGCGCGCTGCGGCGGGCGGTGACCGTCGACCGGCTGCCCGTCGAGCACGCGGTGGCCGCCCTGTCCGCCAACCCGGCCCGGCTGCTGGGCCTCTACGACCGCGTCGGCTCCCTGGAGCCCGGCAAGGACGCCGACCTTCTGGTGCTGGACGCGGACTTCACGCTGAAGGGCGTGATGAGGAAGGGAACTTGGGTGGTCACACCCGAACCTGCCTGATCAATACGGGTGTTCCGAGACGGCGACCCTAGGCCGGTCGCCGTCTCTTTGGCATGATCGAGGTCCCGAAGGAACGGCACGGTCACGCAGACGAGGGAGGTCGCCCGGTGATCCTCACGGTCACGCTGAACACCGCTCTCGACATCACCTACCGGGTCGGGGCGCTGCGCCCGCACGGCTCGCACCGCGTCCTGGAGGTCATGGAACGGCCGGGCGGCAAGGGCGTGAACGTGGCCCGGGTGCTCGCCGCGCTCGGACACGAGACGACCGTGACGGGTTTCACGGGCGGTGCCACCGGGCGGGCGGTGCGGGAGCGCCTCGCGGAGGCGGCGGGGGTCGTGGACGCGCTGCTGCCGGTCACGGGGGCGACCCGCCGGACCATCGCGGTCGTGGACGAACTGACGGGTGACACCACCCAGTTGAACGAGCCGGGCCCGCACATAGCCCCCGCCGAGTGGGGCGCGTTCCTCGACCACTACGAGCAACTGCTGGTCGGGGCCTCGGCGGTGGCGCTGTGCGGGAGTCTGCCGCCGGGGGTGCCCGTGGGGGCGTACGCGGGGCTGGTCAAGGCCGCGCGTACCGCCGGTGTCCCGGTGCTGCTCGACACCAGCGGGGAGCCGCTGCGGCGCGGGGTGGCGGCCCGCCCGGACCTGGTCAAGCCGAACTCCGACGAACTGGCCGAACTCACCGGCTCGCACGAGCCGTCGCGGGCCACGCAGGACGCGCGACGGCGCGGGGCGCGGACGGTGGTCGCCTCGCTGGGCGAGCGGGGGCTGCTGGCGCTCACCCCGGAGGGCCGCTGGCACGCGGTCCCGCCCACCAGGGAACACGGCAACCCGACCGGCGCGGGCGACTCGGCGGTCGCCGGCCTCCTGTCGGGCCTCGTGGAACAACTCCCCTGGCCGGCCCGGCTGGCCCGGGCGGTGGCGCTGTCGGCGGCGACGGTACGGGCCGCCGCCGCGGGCGAGTTCGACCGACCGGCCTACGAGAAGCTGCTCGGCCAGGTGATGGTGACCGGCGGGACGACGGCCGCCTAGTCGTCGCGCTTCTGCTCGCCCTGCTTCACCCAGAGCTGGTCCAGCAGGACGTCGCAGCTGTCGCCGTCCTGGCAGGAGAGCGAGATGGTGTTGGTGCCCTTGGTGAGGGTGGGGTACGAGTAGGTGGTCGTCCAGGCCTTGGCCGGGTCGCTCTGGCCCGTGTAGTTCTTCAGGCTGAACTTGCTGCCGAAGGTCTTGCCGTTGATCGACAGGGTCATGCTTCCGTCCTTCACCGCGCTGTAGTGCGCGAAGACGGTGTAAGTGCCGTCCGACGGTATGCCGTTGAGCGTCCAGGTGACGCCGGCGCCGCTCTGGTTGAGGTTGGTGACGTAGATGCCGCCGTCGGCCTTGGCGCCCTTGACGTCCGAGGCGAGGGTCGCGCCGCCGTCGAGACGCAGCGCCTTCGCGTCGATCGACTGCTCGCCCGTCGCCGACACCGAGCTGGTGCCGGAGGGGGTCGAGGAGGCGGAGGCGGACTGGCTGGGGGCGGCGGAGGTGTCGGCGGACGCCTTGTTGTCGTCGGAGCTGCCGTTCGCCATGGCGACGCTGATGCCGATGACGACGGCGGCGACGACGGCGATGGCGCCGATGAGGAGGCCCTTGGTGTTCGGGCCCCGGCCGCGGCCCTGGTTCTGCGGGGCGTGGCGGCTGGTCGGCGCGCCGCCCGGGAAGGTCTCCGGCGCCTGGTAGGCCGCGTTGGGCTGCTGGCCGTAGCCGCCGGGCTGCTGCTGCGGGATGGTCGGGCCGCCGCCGTACTGCGGCGCCTGCTGCTGTCCGCCGTACGTGCGTTCACCGACCGGGCGCACCCTGCTGACCGCGTTCGGGTAGCCGTAACCACCGGAGCCTGACGGCGGCTGGGCGCCTCTGGCCTGACCGTCGGCGTAGAGGTAGCCGAACGGGTCGTCGTCCTCGGGCGTGCTCGCGCCGTTGTCGCCGGGCGTCATCCCTTGGTACTCCTCAACAGGTGCGGGCGGATGCGGTACAGGTATTGAGAGTCGAGCCTACCCGCTCTGACTGAGCCAAACAGGTGACTCGGACCGCATCGGTGCCATGACCAGCGCGATGACCTGGGGATCAGCCGGCACGGCGGTGCGCTTTGGGACGAGATCGTTTCTCTACGTACATCCGCTCGTCGGCGGATTTCAGGACTTCGTCCGCCGTCATGCCGCAGTGCGCCCAGCCGATGCCGAAGCTGGCGCCCACCCGGACCGCCCGGCCCTCGGCGCGGATCGGCTGGATGATCTCGTTGCGCAGGCGTACGGCGAGGTCCTGGGCGTCGGCCTTGCCGAGGCCGTCGGCGAGGATGACGAACTCGTCGCCGCCGAGCCGCGCGACCGTGTCGCCGTCGCGGACGCCCCGGGAGAGCCGGCGCGCGACCTCGATGAGGACCGCGTCGCCCGCGTTGTGCCCGAAGCGGTCGTTGATGGACTTGAAGCCGTCGAGGTCGCAGAAGAGCACCGCGAGCCCTTTGGCGCCGTCGTCGAGGCCCTCCTCGGGGGCGACGGTGTGCACATGGTGGTCGTAGCCGTCGTACGACGCCGAGCCGCTCGTCGTGCCGGCGAAGTCGAAGCCGTGGCCGTTGGCGTCGAAGGCGGGGTGGCCGTGGCCGTAGGCGGCGTCCACGGAGTCCAGGGCGCTGCCGTCGGCGCGCCGGCAGAGCCGGGAGGCGAGGCGGGAGCGCAGTTCGGCGGAGTTCGGCAGACCGGTGAGGGAGTCGTGGGAGGCGCGGTGGGCGAGCTGGAGCTCGCGGCGCTTGCGTTCCTCTATGTCCTCGACGTGGGTGAGGAGGAAGCGCGGCCCGTCGGCGGCGTCCGCGACGACGGAGTTGCGCAGGGACACCCAGACGTAGGTGCCGTCGCGGCGGCCCAGCCGGAGCTCGGCGCGGCCGCCCTCCGCGGAGGTGCGCAGGAGGGTGCCGATGTCCTCGGGGTGGACCAGGTCGGAGAAGGAGTAGCGGCGCATCGCGGAGGCGGGGCGGCCCAGCAGGCGGCACAGGGCGTCGTTGGAGCGCAGTATCCGGCCGTGCTGGTCGCCGCCCATCTCGGCTATCGCCATGCCGGAGGGGGCGTACTCGAAGGCCTGCCGGAAGCTCTCCTCGCTGGCCCTGAGTGCCTGCTGCTCGCGCTCCAGGCGGACCAGGGCGCGCTGCATGTTGGCGCGCAGCCGGGCGTTGCTGATCGCTATCGCGGCCTGGAAGGCGTACATCTGGAGGGCCTCACGGCCCCAGGCGCCGGGGTGGCGGCCGTTGCGCGGGCGGTCCACGGAGATCACGCCGAGCAGTTCGCCGCAGGAGCTGCCGGATATGCCGGGCGTGTACATCGGGGCGAAGAGCCGGTCGGCCGGGTGCCACTCGTCCTCGAAGCGGGGCTCGGGCCCCTCGGTGTACCACTGGGGGACGTCGTCGTCGTCGAGGACCCAGCCCTCGGTGTGCGGTATGAAGACGAGGTCGCCCCACCGCTCGCCCATGCCCAGCCGCCGGTCCCAGGAGTCGCGGGAGCCGGCCCGGCCGGTGATCAGGGCCTCGGCGGCGGAGTTCCCGGAGAAGGCGGCGACCACGAGGTCGCCGTCGGGGCGCACGAGGTTGACGCAGGCCATCTCGTAGCCGAGGGCGGTGATCACGCCGTCGGCGACGGTCTGCAGCGTGTCCGCCAGGCTGCGGGCCGTGTTCATGTCGGCCATGACCTGATGCAGCTGTCGCAGGGACGCAAGGCGGACGTAGGGCTCCGACTCGGTCTCCATGTTCGCCCTCCCCCCGAGACCTCGCAGTGAATCAAGGGTCTGCTTCGGCGCTACTTTTCCCAGCCACTGAATCACAGCGCGCTGCCCACTCGGTACACAGGGTCAACAATTCACGTCCCTTGTGACTCAAGTCACAGGCGAACGTGAACAATTGAGTGGAGTTTCTGCGTTTCCCCTGTGCGTTTACTGAACACAGCCTTTGGGTGCGTGTGCACATGATGCACGCATCGCTACGACTCGTGGTCCTCGGGTCCTAGGACCAGGCTCGGGCCGATGGCCGATGCGTTCGCACAGGGGCCGAGATTAGCGTTTCCGGCGTGCTGAAGACTCCCTCCCCCGCCGCCGCCGAACCTTCCGGGCATGCTGTGGGGGTGAGCAACGATGCGTTCAAGGCCGCCATGTCCCGGCTGGCCTCGGGCGTGGTCCTGGTGACCGCGCAGGAGCCGCCGCTGGATCCGGACGACCCGCTGGCGCCGGCCGGCGAGGACGTCGGCATGACCGCGACCGCGTTCATGTCGGTGTCGCTCGACCCGCCGTTGGTGCTGGTCAGCCTGCGGACCGGGGCCCGGATGGACGACCTGCTGGACGAGCAGCCGCGGTGGGCGGTCTCCGTGCTCACCGAGAGCCAGCGGCACATCGCCGGCCGCTTCGCGATGAAGGGCCGCATCAGCGACCGCCTGCTCTTCGAGGACGTCCCCTACGTCCGCGGCGAGGCCACCGGCGCCCCGCTGGTCGGCGGCGCGCTGGCGACCCTGGAGTGCCACACCGAACAGCGCGTCGCGGCCGGCGACCACACCCTCGTCATCGGCCGCGTCCTCACCGCCGAACTCCCGAGCACGGAAGGCGGCCCACTGATGTATTTCCGGGGCCGGTACCGCCAGTTGGGATAAAACCGCGTGGTCTGTTTCTCTCGAATTCCACGAGCGGAAGCAGAAGAAGTAGGCACCGAGTCGACGCGGAGCGGGCAACGCGAATTCGGCCCCCGCACCCGGTGTTCGGTATTCGCCCCGGGGCGCTATGACCAGTCGCGGCCGGTGCGGCCCCGCTTGGTGTCCGAGCGCTGCTTCTTCTCCCTCAGGCGGCGTTCGTTGATCCCGCGCGGGATGCGGGTCGGCCTGCGGGGCCTGGGCGGCGGCGCGGTGGCCTCCGCGAGCAGCGCGGCGAGGCGTACGGCGGCGGTCTCGCGGTTGCGCCACTGGGAGCGGTGCTCGGACGCGCGTACGACGACGACCCCGTCGACGAGCCGGCCGGCCAGCCGCTCCAGCGCCCGCTCCTTCCACACCTGGGGCAGCGCCCCGGTGTTCGCGAGGTCGAAGCGCAGCTCCACCTGTGAGTCGCTGGTGTTGACGTGCTGTCCGCCGGGTCCCGACGAACGCGAGAAGCGCCAGGTGAGCTCGGCCTCGGGGAGCGAGACGGAGCCGCGGATGACGTAAGGACCGGACATGCCCCCATGGTCGCGCGGCTGACCGGCGCACGTCACGTGAATATCGTTCACCCAGGGTTCGGTAAAGAAGGTAAAGGGAGCTGGAACCTTCGGTACCCCTCGTGGCGTTCATACGGGTAGCTGTAGCTTCAAGACCGTACGCCGCACGGCCGTACGCAAACGAGGGAAAGGACTCCCGACCATGGCTGTAAGCCTGTCCAAGGGTGGCAACGTCTCGCTCACCAAGGAGGCTCCGGGCCTGACCGCCGTCACCGTGGGACTCGGCTGGGACGTCCGCACCACCACCGGCACGGACTTCGACCTGGACGCCTCGGCCATCGCGGTCAACACGCAGGGCAAGGTCTACTCCGACGCCCACTTCGTCTTCTTCAACAACAAGAACACGCCGGACAACTCGATCGTCCACACCGGTGACAACCGCACCGGCCAGGGCGAGGGCGACGACGAGGCGATCAACGTCAACCTGGCGGCCCTGCCCGCCGACATCGACAAGATCGTCTTCCCGGTCTCGATCTACGACGCCGAGAACCGCAGCCAGAACTTCGGCCAGGTCCGCAACGCCTACATCCGCATCGTCAACCAGGCCGGCGGCGCGGAGATCGCCCGCTACGACCTCTCCGAGGACGCGGCGACCGAGACCGCCATGGTCTTCGGCGAGCTGTACCGCAACGGCGCGGAGTGGAAGTTCCGCGCGGTCGGCCAGGGCTACGCGTCCGGCCTGGTCGGCATCGCCCAGGACTTCGGCGTCAACGTCTGACAGACGCTGCGCTGCGCGGGAGCCCCTGGCCGTGTCGTCACGGCCGGGGACTCCGGCGCCGGGTCAGTGAGCCGACGCGTACGGCAGGAAGGCCGCCCAGGCGGAGGGCCGGAGCGCGAGCCGGGGGCCGGGGGCGGCGGGCGTGTACTTCGAGTCGCGGATGTGGATGGTGGTGGGGGTGGGGGCTATTTCGAGGCAGGATTCGCCGTTGTTGCCGTCGCTGTAGCTGCTTTTGAACCAGGCCAGGGCTACTTCTACGCAGCTGTCACCGTCGGGTCCGTCGCTGTAGCTGCTCTTGAACCACGCCAGGTCGGAGGGATTCCCGGCCGAGTTCTTGCGGATCATGTCTCTCCCAGCAGTTGCTCGATGAGGGCCAGCGACTCCCCCGGCGAGAGAGCCTGCGCCCGGATGGTGCCATATTGCAACTCAAGGACACGGAGCTCTTTCGGGTCCGATGTGGGACGACCGTTGAAGGCGCCGTCGGAGCGTCCCACAGCCGTGCCGTCTGGGAACTTCAGCAACTCGATCCGCCCGTCCAAACCGGAGTGGACCTCGGAGTTCAACGGCATCACCTGAAGCGTGACGTTGTGCAGCCGACCCACCTCCAACAGATGTTCAAGCTGCCCTCGCCACACCATTGTGCCTCCGATGGGACGACGCAGCGGCGCCTCTTCCAGCACGAAGTGGATGGAACGAGTCGGGTGTTGCTCAAAGACCGATTGCCGAGCCAGGCGGGCAGTCACCATGCGCTCCACATCGTCCGGTGAATAGGGTGGTTGAGCCGCAGAGATCACAGCTCGCGCATGCTCAGGAGTCTGCAAAAGCCCGCTGATGCTGTGGCACACATACACCCGGATCTCCACCGCCTGCCCCTCCAGCTTGGCCAGCTCGCGGACCTTCTTCGGATAGCGGACCCTCTTGACGTCCTCCCACATCGCGGAGACCTGGCCGCCCGCGTTCAGGATGTCGTCCGCCCTGTTCAGGTACTCCTCGCGGGGGATCCGCTTGCCGCCCTCCACCTTGTAGACCATGTCCTCGCCATAACCCACAGCCGCCCCGAACTCGGCCGCCCGCATCCCCACCGCCTCGCGCCGCAGCTTCAGTTGGCGGCCGACGGTCGCGATGACCGCCACGCCCCAGTCGTCGTCCGGGTCGACCTCCCAGCCCGGCTCGGCCACCTCGCCGTCCACGCCCATCCCGCACACCCCTTTCCCGACAGCCAAGACAGCACTGGACAGACGCCGGACAGTCACCGTACGTAAGGCCTCCGTCACTGTTCACGGTACGCACGGGCGGCCACGCTGAGTGATGTGAACGACGAAATCTCCACCCCCGTCCGCAACATGAGCCTGCGCCTCTCCCCCACGCCACGGGGCGCTCGCCTGGCCCGGCTGCTCGCCACGGAGCAACTGCGCAGCTGGGGCCTGCCCTTGGACCCGGCGAGGCAGATCGTCGCGGAGCTGGCGGCGAACGCGGCGACGCACGGGCGGGTGTCGGGCCGCGACTTCAGCCTCGTGCTGTACGTCGTGGGGCACACGCTGCGGATCGAGGTCACGGACACGCGCGGTGACCGGCTGCCGCACACCCAGCCCCTCGGAACGGACACCGAGTCGGGCCGGGGCCTCGTCCTGGTGGCGGCGCTCACCGACAAGTGGGGTGTGGCAGCGGGGCTGCCGCCGCGCAAGACGGTGTGGGCCGAGATCGGCGTGTCACCGGAACCTCGAAACGCGGGCTCTGGTCGCGAGGGACGTCACCGACAAAGGAACGACGAGGGGAAAGAACCCCACCAAACCCCACCCCTCCCG
>NZ_JBVJND010000052.1:0-51175 GCF_055583825.1 Streptomyces sp. NPDC104367
GCGAGCCCCGATCACCTACGAGATCACCGTCCACCCAACACCAACTACCCTGGCCCGAGCCGCATAGACGTGTTCAAACTCCGGGGTCAAGGCCCCTCTGTTTCCTGGTAGCTGTATTGGATGCCGGACCGGCCGCTTCCGGCTAGTCCGACCAGTGCTGGACGTTATCGAGGATCGCCGAGATCGTGCGTCGCTGGTTCGGTGTGGAATACGCCCTGGCCGGGCTGGACCCGCTGCTGCACCGCATCGGCTGGAGTGTGCAGGTGCCGTCCCGCAAGGCCGCCGAGCGGGACGAGGCGAAAATCGCCGTCTGGAAGGACGAGCAGTGGCCCCTCGTAAAAGGAGGGTGGCTGACTTGAGCGCCTGGCTCTGCTTCGAGGGCGAAGCCGGCTAGAGCCTGGGTTCTGACCGCAATTCCTTGAATGATCTCCGGATCCGCTGGCCCGGGGCATCACGCGCCTGCTCGCGACCGAAGGGCTGCGGCGCCGAAAGGGATGAGCACGATCATTCACGGAATCGCGGCAGTGCCATTTTCAAGGAGGTCTATCAGTGTCCTGGTCGGCCTGATCTGCCCGGGCTACTAGATCCGTCGAGGAGCAGGTCGAGGCTGAGGAAGCGGAGGCTACGCTCAACAACGCGGGCGCAGTGCCGGACGCGGAGAACCGACCGGTCGTTTCCTCATTCCTTGAGAACGATCAGAACTGAGTCGGTCCGCTGGTCGAGCCTCCAGCCCCTCGCGCACCAAGGCGCTGCAGCGCGACGTCCTCTGCCGGCACGGTGTGGGCGCCGGTGAGGACTTCGACCACGGCGGGGTCGAGTTCGGCGGCCCGCTCCCACATGTACATCTGCTGCTCAGGGGTCAGGCCCAGCGCCTCGTCAGAGGCGATGAGTTGGAGAGCGGCGGCGGCTAGTCCGGGCGCAGCCGCGGCCACAGCCTGGCGCATCGCCACATCGGCGGCGTCGGACGCGGGCAGGTCAGCGGCGTAGTGCGCGGCCATCCCGTGGACCTCGGCCGCCCGAGCTCTGATTCGCTCCAGGGCGGCGTTCGCGCAGGCATCGCCCTGGTCGGTGCGCAGCACCGGATCCACCTGGAGGTAGCCCGCGGTAGCGGTGGCCGGTCGCGGCGGTGCGTGCTCGGGACCGGTTTCCTCCGCGGGCTCGGAGAGAGCGGCTGCAGTGACCTTCGGTACGCGGCTGCGCAGCTTGTCCACTCGTTGGTGCACCCAGGCGTTGACGTGAGGCCAGGCGGCGGCGATGCCGCGGGCCGCGGCGGCATAAGCGAGGTCCACCAAGAGGAGGGACACCTCGCGGACGAGGCGATCTACGACGTAACGGCGGAACTCGTCGTCGTGGGATCGGTGGTCGTAGCCGTCGTTGTAGCCGTCGGCGTACCGGTCGGGAGCGTCGAAGAGCTCGGCTTGGCCAATGAGCGAGTTGTCCCGGTCGTCGCGTACGTTGCCGCGCATCCCGTTGGAGGAGGCACGGGAGCAGTCGAGGTGGGTGTCAGCGGGATACACGGCCTCCACCAGCCTGCGGTTCGGTGGCCGTTCGTTGTCAGACATGGAAGCACTGTAGGAGGCGGCACTGACAGCACGGGGGCGAAACCCATTGCGTGAGCGAGGCCGAAGGCGCCCTTGACGGGGAGCCCCGGCCGGACACTGATGAGGCGGCCAACTCTGCTACCTCTGAGTACCGTCGTCATCCGAGCGGGGCAAAAGCTTGGCAGGCCAAGCCAGAGGTCGAAGATCATTCACGAAATTGCGGGCAGAACCAGGGCCTGAGGCCGCCCGAGGGCCGCACCTGGGACCACTGGGGCCGCATCCGGCTGGTGCCCGTCACCGCCCAGGGTGCTGGCCACACCGACGAGGCGGCCACAAGCCCACGACGATCATCGGCGGCACCATCGCGGCCTGCAGGCCCACCCGTTCGGAGTAGAGCCAGCTCACGCGGGTCGAGATGTTCCCGCAGGTTCGTTTCCTGCTGGCCTGCCACTGTGATCAGCTGGTACCCGTCGAGCGCGGTGTGAGGAGCCTGTCGGCCGCATAGGTGTCCTTGACTTTGACCTCGGCGAGTTCTCTGCCTTCGGGGAAGACGCGGCGCCAGTCGCCTTGGAGATGCAGCTCATCGGTTCCGCAGACCCGAACGACCGTCGCTCCTTCGATGTGCGCTTTGTAGGCCTTGGACCAGAGGTTGGTGAAGGCTTGTGAGCGGATGAGGTGCATCCAATCGGGCCTGCGGAGTTCTTTGTTGTAGGACGACTCGCCCAGCGTGGCGACGAACTTGGAGTACATGGCTTTGACGTACTCCAAGGTCACGGTGTCATTCTCTTCGAGGGCGTGGGTACGGGCGTCGCGCAGGACGGTTCGGAATTTCTCCAGGAGGTTCTCCGTGGCCCCGGAGGTGTAGGACTCGTGGACGACGGGCGGCTCGCAGAGGGCATGCCGGGGGCTGGACAGGCGCAGCAGCAGGCGCAGGGTGGGTTCGGTGATCCATAGGGGTCCCGGTTCCTGTCGTGCGCCCAGGGGATTGGGCAGGTTGTCGTGCTCCCACACGGGTGGGGTGACGAGGTGGACTCCGGCGCGGTGCCGGTCGTGGGGGGTGGGGCTGGTGGGCTGGAGGTGGCCTATCGGTAGGTGCGTCTTGAGGGCGGAGAGGTAGGCGCCGTTGATGTCCAGGGCGGTGATTGGCTCGTTGCTGGCGAGAGGGTGAGGGTGCTGCCAGTTGGGGCGGGCTTCCCAAATGAGGCTTGGTGCCCTGGGCGATGGCTTGCGCAGGATGTCCGGCAGCGCGGGGTGGCTCACCACGTCGTAGCGGCCGCCGACTCTGCAGGCGTTGAACAGGCGCATGGCGTCTGGGATCGCCTGGCCGATGAGGGCATTGACGGCCGCATCAAGGTTCTCGGCGTGGGCGCGGAGGGCCTCAGCGACCGCGGCGGCTATCGGGTGCTTGTCCACCTCGGGCATAGGCCGGGGTCGGACGGGACGGGGTACGTGTGAGCGGCCGGTGGTCGCTGGCGTCGGCTGCGGGATGGAGGGGGTGGGTTGGGGCGGGGTGGTGCATTCGGCGGGATTGAGATGCTGCGGATAGCCGAGGACTTGCTGGGTGGCCGGCCTGCCGCACAGGACGCAGGGCGCGGGCTCGGGCAGTGTTTCGACATCGGTGGCGTGCTCCTGGGCGAGGGCCTGGGAGCGGTCGTCGGCGGCGGTGCGGGCGCGGGCGAGGAGGTAGGCATAGGCGGCGTGAAGGTGTCGTTCCGGTTCGCTCAGTCCCTCTTCCCATGCGTGCAGTGTCACGGTGTCCACACCGATCGCCTGGGCGACTTCGTCGGCGGTGAGGCCGAGGCGGCGGCGCAGGAGACCGCGTTCGGCGGGCGAGGGTAACGAAGTGTGGGCGGCGAAAAGGGCATCGATGGCGGGGAAGTTGCTCATCGTCGTTTCCTCTTGGGCGGATGGGGGCGGCGGGTGGGGGCGGCGATCAGGCGGCAGGTTTCGGTGGCGTGGGCTACATCGTTCTTCTCCCAGGCCGGCAGCGGGAAGGCTCTGTCGTCGCCCGTGAGATGGGCGGGCAGGTCGGGGCGGGTGTGGTGCTGCAGGTCCGTATGGAGGCGGGAGGCGTCTTGCAGGAGGCGGGCCCATCCGGGCAGATCGGCCGGCAGATCCGCGTGCGGGCGGTGCGGGGTGGGGACGGTGAGCTGGGGCAGTTGGTCGATGCCGTAACCCGTCAAGGCGCGAACGGCGACGGCGGCGGCGTGGACGGGGTGGGCGATTCGCGTGTGAATGCGCTGTGCCACGACATTGTGGTCTGCGGGGCTGAGAACAGTGGCGGGCGGCGCGTTGTCCGGTGAGGGAAGGCGGGTGGGTGTGCCGCGGGTGCTAATGGTGGTTTCGTCGGGCTGTCCGGCCGGGCGGCGTGGGCGCGGGGGCAGCTGGTACCACGGCTCGTCGTCGGGGCGGGGGAATGGGGCGGGCTGCCACCAGGGGTAGCGGTCGGCGGGCGGCGGTGTGGTGTCGTGGGCCGTGTTCAGGTGGTGCTGGGCTGCTTCGAGGGTGTCGAGTTGGCGGTGGGCGACAGCGTTGAGGATGTCGGCGAGGGCGGCTGGTGGCGGGCCGCTGGCGATGAGGGTGAGGCGGATGCGGGTGCGTTCGCGCAGGGCCATGAGGTGTTCGAGATGACGGCTGGTGATGCGGTGGGCGCGGCAGACGATGTAGTGGCTGATACCGAGGGCCTGGGTCCATGCCACGGCTATGCGCCAGGACTCGTCGGCGTTGCTGGTCCACCAGGGCGAGTCGGTGTCGGGGGACGGCAGGTGCTTGCCCAGGGCGCGGATGAGGTCGTGGGCGAGGTAGGCGGGCGCGGTGGCCAGGGGGGTGGGGTGGACTGCGATACGGCCGAGTTCGGGCTGGTGGGCGGCGAGGGCGCTTCTGGTGTGGGCGGGCTGGTCGTGTGGGTCGGTGATGAGGGTGATCGGCGGCAGGCCGGGGTCGGTGTGGTCGGGTGACCACTGGGGCGCCCACGTGCGGAGGTTGTCGTCCGGTGCGGTGGCGAGTGAGGTCATGCGGTGTGGGTCCTGGGCTTCAGGCGGTGCAGGAGGGTTACAGGGTCGGCCTGTTGGTGGGGGTGACGGCGGATGGTGGTGTGCAGCTGGTGGGTCAGGGCAGCCCAGCGGCGGAAGTTGCCGTGGGCCCACAGGGCGTCCAGGCGGCCGATGACGCGGGCGGGGATGTCCTGCCACAGGGAGTGGAAGGCGGGCAGGACGGTGAGGAGTTCGTCCGTCTCGAGCGGTTCCAGGTGGTGCCAGGTGGTGACCCGGCTGATCAGGGTCTGCTGGGAGCGCAGGGCTTTGAGGCGAGGTCGGGCGGCGAGCAGCAGAACGGTGACCTGTGGGGTGGGGTCGTCGTGGAGGTAGCGCAGGTATTCGACGCAGGAGGAGGACAGCTGGTGGGCTTCGTCGACCGCGATGAGGCGGAGCGGCTGGCGGAGTGCATGGCGCAGGTAGTCGTCGCAGATGCCGGGGTCCTGCGGCGGGGTGCCGGGCAGGTTGAGGGCGCGGTAGAGGCTGCTGCGCAGGTCGTCGGGGCGGGCTTGGGGCCGCGGTAGCAGCCGCAGCACAGGCAGGGCGGGCCGTGTCTCGCACAGCAGGTACAGGGTGAAGGTCTTACCGACGCCGGCATCGGCGGTCAGGCAGATCATGCTCTGCTGGTGCAGGGCCTCATCCAGGGTGCGGGCGGCGGCCCGCACCGCCTGGGTGGTGACGGTGCGGGCGCCGGGAAGGTTGAGATAGTGGGGCGCGCTCGGGGGGCCGGCGGGGTGGGTCACCCGGCGTCCTGCTGGGAGCGGCGGCTCTTGCGGCGGTGGGGCACTGCCCGTCGGATGGCCCAGCGAGCGATGGACTCGTCGACCTTGCTGAGGCCGCGGCGCTTCATGCCTTCGAGGATGTGATAGGTGATCTTGGACCAGACGCGGAAGGTGCCGCCGGCGCCCTCTTCGTAGACGTAGTCGATGAGTTCGGGTGAGGCGTCCGCCCACAGGGGGTGGAAGAGGGGGATGTTCCGCTGGACCTCGTCGGCTTCCATCGGTGCGAATTCCTGCCAGATGTAGATGCGGGAGGCGAGGGCGGGTTCGCTGTAGAGGGTCTTGTAGGCCTCTTCGCCGCCGACGAAGAGGACGGCGGGGCGGTTTGTTCCTTTGCCGGTGTCCCACAGGTGGCGGACGAATTCGAAGCATTCACGGCTGAATTGCTGGGCTTCGTCGCAGACGAGGACGTAGGGCTTGCGGGCCAGGTTCCGCTTGAGGAGGCGGTCGAACTCGCTGGGATGAGAGGGGGGTTCGCCTTCGAGGCGGAGTTCTGTGAACAGTTCCTGGCGGATGTCGCGGGGGGTGGGGCGGGAGCGGAACTGCAGGAGCAGGACGCGTTCGGCGGCGACTTCCTTCAGGGCGGCCAGCACGGAGAAGGTCTTGCCGAGGCCGGCGTCTCCGTAGATACAGGACATCGCGCGGGCTTCGATGGTGTCGGCGATGTTCTCGCTGGCTTCCAGGAGGGCTTCGGTGGCGACGATGCGGGCGTCGGCGAGGTTGAGGTAGAAGTCAGGCTCGCCGACGACCTCGTCTTCGTCCGGGCGGGTCGGCGTCGCCTGGGGGGTTGTACTCATGTCGGTGTCCTTTGCTGTCGGCAGGGCGGGACTCGAGGGGCCAGCGGATTGCTGGGCCTGGGCGGTTCCCAGGAGGTGGCCGGTTGCGGCATCGGACACGTCGACGGTGTCGGGGCCGCGGGTGTGGATGCGAGCGGTGCGCTCGTCGTGAGCGGCTATCCAGGCAGCCGTGTAGGTGCGGCCGTTGTAGCGGATGCCGTGGCCGTGGAGGATCCGGCTGGCCCGGCCGGGGGGCGGGTTGGGGCGGTCATGCATTCTCCGCAGACGAGGAGGCAGGGATGTCGGGTACGGCCCATTTGCTGGAGGGGTTAATGCGGCGAGGCATGTAGTCGGCAGGCAGCTCATCGGCTCGGCGGCGGGAGCGCAGGCTGCGCAGTTCCTTGGCGGCTTGTTTCCGGGTCATGGCCCCTTCCGCCACCGCAGGGCCGGCCGTGGTGAGGGCCTTGAAGCGGCGCCTGCGCAGGGCTTCGGCGTTGCGCAGGTCGCGGCGCAGTTGGCGGGCACGGTCGGCGCGCGCCTGGTAGACCTCTTCGATCTGCTCTTCGCTGGCCTCGTCGGCAAGGTAGGCGGTACCCAGGTGCTGGCGGTTGTCGGCGTCGAAAACCTCGATCTCCTGGACGTGGTGGGGCTGGAAGCGGATGTGGACGCGGGTGCCGGAGCGGCCGGTCATCCAGCCGGCCATGTAGTCGCGGCCGTTCCAGCGGATGCCGTGGCCGTGGATGACGCGGGTGGAGCGGTCGCCTTCCAGGAGGAAGGCGTGCAGGTCCTCGGTGGGAACGTAGCGGATCGGAGTGGCATCGCTGTTCCACCATTCCAGCGGGGTCAGGTCGCCGTAGTCGGCCATCTTGTGTTCGGCGTTACGGGTGCGAGCCCACTTCGCGAACAGTTCGACGAAGCCCTCGAAGGTCAGCGCCGGGTCCTTCTCCCCCGAGCGGCGGCAGGCGTCGAGTTTCTGGGCATGGACATAGCGGGGCAAGATGGAGAAGAACATGCTGGTGGCGGCGCGGTTAAGGTTCTCGATGCTGCCTTTGAGGTGCGGGGTGTACGCGGGTAGGACATCGACCTGGACGGCGAAGACGCCGAGGGCCTCCTGCACGGCCCTGGAAAGGAAGTCCCTGCCGCGGTCGATACGGATCCGGGTGGGCAGTCCACCGGCCGGGCCGTAGGAGCCCTCCCGCAGGATGCAGGATCTGAGGGCGGCCAGGACGGAGCCACGGTGCGGGAAGTGGGGGGTGACGGCCCAGCCCATGATCATGCCGGTGTGGCAGTCGCAGAACCAGGTCACCCACGGTTTGACCAGCCGTCCGTCGGCCCATACCCAGACGGGGGCTTGCTTGTGGTCACCTTCCCACTCCTCGTTGCGTGCAGTAGGCGGGCGGCGCAGGTGTGGGTCGTGGCCGCGGGCAGCCGGGATTCCGCCCTTCAGTCCGGCCCGGTCACCGGGGGTCAGGTCGCGTTTGACCGCCCGGTGCAGTGTGGACAGGCTCACCGGCGTGGCGCCGGTCTTCATGGCGTCCTGGGCGAGTTCTTTGTGGACGGCTTTGACGTTGCCGCGATGGTAGGCCAGCAGCGTGCGGATGTGGTCGGTGATTTCAAAACGGTCCCGGCTGCGGCGCAGGGGTTCACCGAGCCGGGCGCGGGCCAGGTTGCGCCACACCGTTCTGACGTGGACGCCGAGGGTGTGGGCGGACAGACGGACATGGGCGGTGGTCAGCTCGCCCCGCTGCGACAACGCCAGTAGGGCATGTACGGCTGGGCCCATGAGTTCCCGGCGTGCTTGCTGCCGGCGGGCCAGGTCTTCGTCGGTGAGGTCGTCGGGGCCCGGGGGCTCCATCGGGGCGGTCCTTTTGTGTGTGCCGGGGGCAGGGGTCAGGCCCAGAAGCCGAGGTGGGTGACGTACTCGTACTGGCGCCAGTCGGAATCCAGGTCGCTGATGACGTACTGCCACCGGTGGGTGAGGTCGAGCAGGTCGCTGCGGGACCACGCCTCGACGATGCCGTCCCAGTGGTAGATGTTCTTGTGCCTCCACCGGGCCTCGCGCTGGTGCTTGGGGTCCACTTCGTTCTGGTCGACGGGGTAGATCTCCACACGGGTCCCGCCGTCGGCGTTGAGCCGACGCGTCATGCTGGACGCCATGTTGCGGCGCCGCAGCAGGCGGAAGGCGTTTTCCACGCGTCGCTGCTGATCGGCTGCCGGGAGGCGTTCCTCGGCGAGCCAGGCAGTGATCATGTGTCGGTCCATGCGGATGCCGCAGTCCTGCATGTAGGTGTAGCCCGTGCGGGAGCGGGTCAGGTAGAGCAGGTTCCGTCTCAGACGCTCCGATGGCGGTGTCCGGTAGGGGTGGGTGACCTGGGCGAGCTCGTCGAGTGTGGTGGTGAGGGCCACCGCCCCGGGTATGCCCTGGGCTCCTAGCCGTCCGAATCCCATCTGCAGTCTTCTCCGAAGCTCATGTGTTCCTGTGGTGGGCGCCCGCCAAGTACGGGTGGCAGGGTCGGCGGGTGCGTGCCCTCTTCGCTAGGTGGGCTGTGTGCCACGGTGCGACTCGAGCATCGGTGAACGTTCAACAGGCCTTTTTTGTAGTCAAGTTGAGAGTCAGAGGGAAGCCGGTTCGGCTTCGGTGCACGGCACCCTAGGATGGCCGCACGCCCCGCGAAACGAGTTCAGGTCGACATCGAAGCGGTAGTACATTTCAGACACTTCGCGCCTCCGAGCCATCTCCATCATCCGGTCGACCACACGACACACGGAACCAAGCACGATGACCGAAGGCGGCCCCGAGCGACCCCCACGACAGCAGGGAGGTCGGCGAGTCCAGGCACCGCGGGCCCCACCTCCGCTACCGAGGACGTGAACACGCAGGCCGCCCCCCTGTGACACGTCCGCTTTTCAGCCGCAGCAGGGCACATGCCGGAGGTGCACCTTTCCCACTCGCGAGTAATTTGTCATGTCGACCTATTAATCATGTCCACGACATTCTTACTGGAGTGGCGGATACTCTAGCGGCGGGGTCTGACAATGAGTTCCCAATCCATTTACTCAGCGTCCGCCGATCGGGCGGTAATTGGCCTGATGTCGCCGTCTGGTGGCCCTTTCCAGAAGGCGGCCAGCTCCGTCATCACTAGTGGAAGGTGCACCACACCTGAGCGAAATATCGAGCGTGGCGTGATGCGCTCTTCGACAGCGATCGCAGGAAGGTTTCAGCTCGGGGGCATTGTCCGAGCCGTCCTCCAGGATGCCCGCATGAGTCTCACCTCACAGCTCAAAGATCCCCGCTCCGCGATTTCATGTTTTCTGGCGGAGCAGCTACCCAGCACCACGGCCCTACTGGCCGACTACCGCAAACGTTTAGCCCGCTTTCCCGCTCCGGTACGGCCGCGGGCGGGAGCCGGTCGGCGGCCCCAGTACCGGATGCTCGGGCACACCATCGACCACCGTCTGCTCATCTCTCTGGGAGCCCCGACTGGTTCCCCCATCAAGGGGGGCATCGTGCGGGCCGTTCTCGACGACGACGGCTGGCCCAGCCGGGAGGTGATCCTCGCGGTACAGATGGCCGGCGACCGCATGGTGCAGGAGCTGGCCCGGTACGAAAGCGATGCGGGGCAGCCTCTGTGTCTGGCTGCTGCCGACGAAGACCGGCTCATCCGGTTGTGCCATGTCGCCTCCAGTTTCGAGGCGATCTTCCGGCACGGCGGGTGGATGCGCGGGAACAGCCTCGGCCTGTGTACTGCGGAGGCATCCCTGGACGATCTCCTCAATGCGGTGGCGGACCACGTGGTCGATGACGTCCGCACGCAGATGCAACTCGCCGCCCGTCCGGGCCCCTTCGAGACTCTGCGGCTTCTACCCGCCAGCGCCCATCTGTGGCCCCGTCTTCGACGGCAGCCCCCAAGTCGGTGGGGCGGACGCCGACTTCATCCTCGACGGCGCACTGATCGACTGCAAGGCGACCATCCGCCCGGAACGCATCGACCGCGGAGCGATCTACCAGCTCGCCGGATACCTGCTGCTCGACCACAGCGACACACACGCCATCTCCACCGTTGCGCTGTACCTCTCACGCCAGGGCGCGCTCATCGACTGGAGCGTCGAAGACTTCCTCGGCCTGCTCGGTGCCCGGCACGAGTTGCCAGCCCTGCGGGACGCGTGCCGTCACGCGCTGACCGACGGCAGGCACGGCAGGCCACTTCCTCCCCCGGACCTCTCCCTCCTGCTCCCCCGCTCCCGCTCGGCGCGCGCTCTCCAGCAGTCACTGTTCGACCAGTTGGACTGAGCCGGGTCGAGAGTGGCTGCAGGCTCTGCCTGCAGCCACAACCGATCGCCGGTGTCCCGGCACGGATGGCCGGCTGATCTGGCGGCCCTCCTCCGCATCCCCGCTCACGAGGAGGACAGTCGCCCTGCCAAATTCCGGATCACGCGCATCGCCTTGAACTCGCGCCTGCTGCAATACCCGTAACGCCGCCGGGGGCGCAGGCGTTGTGATGGACGCGGCCTTCTGCGAGACCTACTTCCGTCACAGCCCGCGGGCGAGGCAGCGGGTGAGCCGGTCGCGGGGGCCGACGCCAATGGTGAGGGCACCGGTTCGCACTTCCATTCAAATGGAAGTTAGGATCACAGGCCATGGCAGGTCGACCGGCAGCAAGTCGTCAGGAACGAGCGCGAGCCCAGGAACTGGCCCGGAGGATCCGGGCCTTGCGCGAGGCGCGCGGATGGACGCGGGACCGCTTGGCGAAGGAGGCGGGCCTGCACACCCGCACGCTGGTGCGCCTGGAGAGCGAAGGCCCGGTCCAGCCTGGGTTCTTCACCGTCGGTTTGCTGGCGACGGCGCTCGAGGTGAGCCTGGACGATCTTTTCCACGGTGCCGCGCGCCCTGGGGGGATCTGGTCGGCCGGCTATGAGGGCCGGGACATTGACTCGTTCGTCGCCTCCGTGCGGGAGGCTCAGATCGACGCCGTGGTGGATGTGCGTCTGACGCCGATCAGCCGCAAGCCGGGCTTCAGCAAGACCCGTCTGCGGGATGCCTTGGACGCGGCGGAGGTCGAGTACCTGCATCTGCGGGCCCTGGGCAATCCCAAGGACAACCGTGCCCCGTTCTGGGAGGGGCGACTGGAGGAGGGCCGGGCTCGGTTCCGGAGCCTGCTGGGTGCCGAGGCGGCCCAAGCCGAGCTCACGCAGCTCGCCGGGCTCGCAGGCACATCGCGGGTGACTGTGCTCTGTTTCGAGCAGGATGCCCGGCGCTGCCATCGCACCGTGATCATTGAGGAGATCCGGCGGCGCTGCGACGTGAAAGTCGCTGCACTGGCCTGAGCCGGCCGACTGGGGCCCGCGCCCTCTTAACAAACGTCGTGGTTGCGTCCAATCTAGCCGTCAGGTGTCACATCGGGCTGGGGAGGCGATGGTGGACAGCAGACGGCAGCGGGCCCGCATAATGATCACGGTCAAGACGTATCCGGAGCTCTCCACGAAGTACAAAGAGACCAGCTGCGTGGCCGGCGTCCGCCTCGATCTCGGTCAGCCACAGCACGTGCGTCTGTTCCCCGTCCCCTTCCGGCTCCTGGAGCATGACGCGCAGTTCGCAAAGTACTCCGTCATCGAAGTCGACGTCGAGTCCCACCGGCACGACCGGCGTCCCGAGAGCCTGCGTCCCATCCTCGACACACTGGAGGTCACCGACCGGCTCTCCTCCGCGGACGGCTGGGGCCGGCGGTGGCAGCACCTGCGGCCTCTGGTGGCGCCGTCACTGTGCGCGATACGCCGCGACCAAGAGCTCCGCAACACCTCACTGGGGCTCTTCCGACTCTCCTCCGTCCCTCGGCTGAAGCTGACCGATGCCGAGCCGTGGCCGGACTCGAAGGCCGCCCTGGCCGACCAGATGGACCTGTTCGAGCAGGACCTGCAGCGCCTGGAATGGGTGCCGGTGCAACTGCGCTACACCTTCACCTGCTCGGATGCCGGCTGTCCTGGCCACGACATGCACCTCAAGGACTGGGAGGCCGGCGAGTCGTACCGCAAATATCTGCGCATCTACGGCCCCGTTCAGGTGCGGGACAAGCTCTACGAACGCTGGCTGACCCGCATGTTCACCGCCGACCGCGCGGTCCACGCCTTCGTCGGCAACATCGCCGCCCGCCCCCGCACCTTCATGCTGCTCGGCCTGGCCTACCCGCTGCGCACCATCGCCGACTACGTGCAGGAAGACCTCTTCCCCGTGTAGCGGGCAGATCTGACAAAGGGGTCCGCACAGTGTGGTGACCGTCCGATACCCACCGCAGCCAGGGCCCAGAGCAGTATCCGCCGCGTCCACCGATCCTCTCTTGGCCCGCCCCTCAGGTCGTCGGCCGGCGCACGCCTCGACGCTGTTTCCGAGGGAGGACTGCCGGCAGGGAGGCGCCTCTACCCGCGCGGATCCGGCGAACTCACGCGGGGCGCAGGCGGCTGCGGGCGGTGGCCGACCGGCTCAAAACACTCGGCCACCTCACCGGCCTGGACCCGCTCTGGCCGTGTCCTGCACTGACGGCCCCGCCCGGGCCCAGGGCGGTGCTGACAGAGGGAGCCCCGGTTGTAGCGGCGTCCCAGTCGGCGGGGACAATACGGTCGTGCCGCTGACCGGAGAGAAGTACGCCCAGCTCAACCAGCCCGAGTCCACCGTCGACGCTGCCGACGGCGGGCGGTGGATCGCCTGCGACGAGTCCGGCTGCGACGGGGAGCAGCTCGTCGGCCGCGCACGCCGATTCCTGGTCTACGCCTCGGTCGCCGTCGATGACGCAGAAGCAGCCCCGCTCATACAGCAACTGCGCGACCAGGCCTCGATCCGGCAGGCCGGGGAACTGAAGTTCGGCCTGTTCAAGGACCGCGCGAACCGGTGGTCGCTGCTGCAGCAGCTGTGGGAGCCAGGCGGTGCGCTCCACGGCAGGTGCTCGGTGTATGTGGTCGACAAGGAGTACGCCGCAGCGGCGAAAGTGATCGACCTGCTGCTGGAAGAGAAGGAACACGCCGAGGGCACGAACCTGTATGACCGCGGGCAAGCCCGCCGACTGGCCCGCACGCTCGCGCTCGAAGGACCCCGTGCCCTGCGCGACACCCTCTTCCAGGAGCTGATGTCCGCGTTCGTGCTGCTGGCCTCCCGGCGCGGCACAAGCCGTCAGGAGGAAGCACTCAGCGTGTTCGCTACCGCCCTCGACAGGGCGTGGGCAGCCTCCACGAGGAAAGCCGTCACCGAACTGCTGGCCCGTCTCCGCCTGACCCGCAGCTACGCCGCAGCCCTCCACAAGGACCCGGCGCTTGCGGAGTTTCCGCAGCTGGAGATGCTCATACCCGCAGTCGCCCAGACCGCCCGTGGGTGGGAGCGCCGCGTCGGCCGTGTCAGCCTCCTCACCGACGAACAGCCCATGCTCACCGACTACGCGCTGCGAACCGTGCGGGAGTACGCCTGTGCTCCGGTCGGCATGACCCTGCTGACGCGGGAACGGGGTGCCGACATCGCCGCCGTCGTCCGTGGCTCCTCCGTCGATCACCCCTCAATCCAGCTCGCGGACCTCCTGGCTGGCGCGGCCGCGGCCGTCACCGAACGTCACCAGGGCAACCCCTCCCCCGTAGCCGAGAGTCTGTGGCCGGTCATCACCTCATTCGTCGAGCAGAGCTCCCTGCTCCCCTACGACGACCCCGCCGCCCAGCTCCGTTCCGTGAAGGAACCAGTCCGGCGCCGCTGACCCGGGCTGGCACAGGCCGCAGTTGCACCGGGCTCGCCGCCGTCACCCAAACACCGCAGACACCTAGCCCTGTTGGTGAAAGAGGCCCGGAATCGTGCAGGTCCGGGGCTCGCTCGGCGGCGCCATCATCGACGTCGCCCGGCACTGCCAGAACACCTCACCGCCCGCCGCGGGCTGGCCGAGCAGCTGGCGAACGGTCGGGCCCAGGTGCTCGCCCTCTCGACCACGAACTCGGCCGCACGTAACGCGTGGCGTTCAGCAGGACGGCAGCGAAATTCGCACCCGGGCGCCCCGTTCCACGGACGTGCGACGACCTATTCCAAGGTGCGTAGCTATGTCGCCTTGATGACGTCCGTCAGGTCAGTCCCCACCCTGAGCTGACAACCGGTGGGCTGGCGCTTCGCCCACGTACGGCCAAACGCGTGCTCACACGAGTGTCCGTGCGGTGGGCGTCCTGTGGATCCAGCGTCAACCCTCAGGGGAAAGCACTGAAATGACGACTTCTCAGACCTGGCTGCGAGAAGCTTCTCGGGACGGAGTCGGCATCCGCAGGGTCAACTACCTGCGGATGGACGAACCTTCGCAGCATGCGCGCAGAAAAGGCCTCCTCGAACCAGCTTTGGCGAGCACTCACGGTTCGAGGAGGCCTCATGCAGGCGCCGCCCATCAGAAAAACAAAGCGCGGGAGCACCTATGTTGAAGGTTACCCAGAACGCAGGCCAGCGGCGGTGGATGAGCCGTTTCCCGCAACCACGAGTGGACCGATGGCGATGGTCGCGGAAGTATCTCCGCAGGGCCGCCTTCGGCGTAGCTTACGGAATCGGCACCGCAGCAGGCGGCTGGTTCCTTCCATGGATCATCTCCTGGATCAGCCGCTGACGGAGCCACCTCGGCCTGATGGCTGGTCGCCGAACTGGATCCAACGGCCGGTCCTTCGTAGGAGCGCAGACATGAACCGGGGGGCGTGTCCCGGTCATCGAGAACCCGTCCGGGGAGCCTGCTGCAAAAGCAGACGGCATGGCACAACTACGCAGTCCGGTGGCCGGCAACGGCAGCCTTGAGTGATGGTGTGGGGCGGGCTGCGTGTCATAGACCGCCCCACACCATCATCCGGCTCGCCAACTCCTGCCTCTCATAGGCCACTTCGGGATTGGCGGGCGGGCGCCGGCCACGTCTCGAACGGGTTGGCGTACCGGTAGACGACGTAGCCTTCTCAGGGCGGGCACTTTCAGATCCGGCCGCATGCGCACCCCCGTCCGGGCCCACCGCACCACCGCAGTGCCGGCTTCCTCACCCGCCACCCAGCTGGCCCAGGGCAGTGGGACGGACGGACACGGTCCCGACCACGCGATCATCAGAGACAGGCGCTAGACCTCTGACAGAACCTTTTCGGCCGCCACCGGCTCGGCAGCCTGCCCGTCCTCTCCGTCTGCGACCTCGCCCGCAGCAACGGCAGGCACCGCGCCGGAAGCAGCGTTATCCCGTGCGGTGTACGCCGTGCGCCCCTCTAACGACTCTTGTCCACGAGGTTCTTCGTGACAAGCACGTCCAGAGCGTTGCGCACTGTCTGAACGAACGTCACACCCGACCGGGATGAGCCTTTCCAAGCTCCTCAGCAACTTCCTTGACCATGAACAGCTGACCGGAGGCCGAGCGAAGAATGCCCAGGACGATCTCCCCAGCGGCAGCCCCGTACTTCGTGTCAGATGAACCGCCACCCCACAGGAACATGGTCCGGCCGGCAGTCTGGGACGAAAGGCCCGTGGTCACCGTCCCAAGACGAGCGATCTTGACCGTATGTCCTGTCGACTCTACGGTCGCGGCCGGGGCGTAACTGATGTCCCTGACGCCCGGCAACCGGGTCTTGAGGAAGGGGAGGGTCATGGCACACCAGGTCACGGAGCATGACAAGAACGACCGGCTGGAACCGCGAGTTGAGGTTTCCCGGGAGCTGTGGCTGCTGTCCGGCAACGAGTGCGCCTTCCCTCAGTGCCACAAGCGGCTGCTGAACGAACACGATGACTGGCAGGGCGAGATCGCCCACATCTACGGGGTCAAGCCCACGTCGGCGCGCTACAAGGAACACATGAGTGCCGAGGCGAAGCGGGCCGTCGAGAACCTGCTGCTGCTGTGCCCCGAACACCACGGCAAGGTCGACGGCGCCAACGGCCGCGAGTTCTATTCGGTGGAAACAATGCAGGGCATGAAGCGCGACCACGAGGCGCGTTTTCGACGCGCGCTCACGCGGGTCGAGCAAGAGATCGGCGACCTGACGGAGGCCAACGTCGTCATCCAGTGCTCCACGCTCGCGGCCATCGGTCCGACCGACTGGACGCAGGAGGACCCCGAATACTTCGTCCCGAAGGTCAACGCGCTGGCGGAGATCGTGCGTGGGCTCTCCCTGCCTGCCCGGCAACTGCTCGCCTGGCGTGTCGCTCAGCAGCTCCCCGTGGGCATCGCTGAGGTCGCCGACCGCATGGGCGTGCCCACCGAACGCATCATGGAACTCGTCGAACAGCTGTACCGGTTCCGCCTCGCGGCCGTCGAAGACGACGAGTGGCCTTACAACCTGGTGCTGCTCACGGGATGGCGCACCGATGGGGTTGGGCCCGACCTGTTCACGGACTGGCCCGACTTCTGGGACAACCTGCGCGACCACATGGCCGACCGCACCGACGCTGATCTCAAAGACGTACTCGTGGGCCTCGACTTCTCGCTCCTCGACGCACTCCGCCTTGTCAAGCCCGCGGCCCGCTGACGCCCTCGCCCCTGGCCCGCCCGCATGGCGCAGCAGACAGCACACATCTGAGTCGCTCCGCCTCCCGTGCGTCGCCGTGTAGCCGTCCCACGTCTACAAGGCTCCTCAATCGGAATCGATCAGCTAGTCATGCCCCATAGGAAGTGTCGCCAGGATGTCCTGGACTGATGCCACCACCTGCCAGTGCCCTAATGCCACTAGAGCCAGTAGAACGATCCCAGTTACACCAGGTCAAAGGGCAGATCCAACGGATCCGACGATGGCAGGGAAATGACATAAGGCCACCGACAGTGAGACAGCACTTCACACCCGGCCACCCTCGGCCCGCTCACCGGGCTCGTGCCCCAGGTGATCAGTGAGCTCGCCCTCCAGAGCAGACTCCAGCACCCGCTTGGCCATCTGCTGCAGCAGGCCGCCCTCCCCGGTGAGCTTCACCCCACCGGCCTGAGCCCGGGCCACCAACTCGGCGACCAGCCCGTCATCCACGGCGCCTGTCCCACTCACAGCGGCCTTCCCGGCCTCGGTGTCACTCGTCACGTCAGTCATCAACTGTCGCTTCCAGCTCGGGAGTTACACCACTCACCGTACAGACCCCTTGCGGCCGTTCACCTTCTTCCCGCCGTCGAAGCCCCGGCTTGCGGCCGGCACCGACGCCCGCCGCCTTCACCGACTGGGCGTCGATGACGCCCGCGGTCGGCTCCGGATCGCGGCCCGCCGCCTCGCGGATCCGATCCCGCAACCGGTCGTGGAACTCGGCGACCAGGCCCTTGTCCCGCCAGCGCCGGAAGAACGCGTAGACGCGGTCCCAGGCGGGGAAGTCCGCCGGCATCGCCCTCCAGGTGATGCCACCCGCTACCAGGTAGCGCACCGCGTCGACCAGCTGGCGGGGGCAGTAGCCCTCCGGCTGTCCACCGCGGTCCTCCAGCCAGGACGGCACGGGCATCGCGTCCCGCACGACGGCCCATTCCGCGTCCGTCATGTCCGAGGGGTATCTCGGACGCCTGTGCGGGTTGTTCCCGGCGTTCCCGAACCGGTGGGCGAGACAATCACACTCCCGGGCTGCCGAGTTGGAACCGACTGGCGCGAGGGCGTACAACTGCGACAACAGGGCCTCCCGCCGCGCTCAAGGTCTCGACAACCCCGAGCTGCACCAGAGGCCCTGTCTTCATGCTCGGCATGCAGCAAGACCACCCGACCGAGTTCCCACCGCCGAACCCACGTCCATCAAGATCGGTACGACAACGGCTTCTTAGCGTCAGCCCGCCTGTGTGGCGGCGTCGGTGGCCTCGGGGGCCGTTGCGGGGGTGGTGGCGGGCGTGGGGGTGGGCCGGGGCTGCTTCTTCAGGCCGAGGCCGATGAAGGCGCCGCCGAGGGTGCCGACGGCGGCGACCCACCCTGCCGTGCGCAGGCCGCCGACCAGCGCGTGCGGGTCGGGGTTGTGGCCGGCGTGGGCGTTGGCGACGGCGACCAGGGCGGCGAGGCCGAGGGCGCCGCCGATCTGGCGGCAGGTGGAGGCGAGCGCCGAGGCGACGCCCTGCTGGGCGGGTTCGGCCCCGGAGGAGGCCACCGCGACGAAGAGCGTGGGGAAGGCGAAGCCGCCGCCGGCGCCCCAGATGGCGATGCCCGGCACCAGGGCCCAGTAGGAGCCGTGGGCGGACATGCCGGCGATGATGGCGGCCAGTCCGACGGCGGTGGCGGTGGTGCCGAGGAAGAGCGTGGTGCGCACTCCCAGCAGGCCCAGGACCCGGGCGTTGAGCTTCATCGCGACCGCCATGCAGATCACGGTCGGCGGCAGGAAGGCGATGCCGGCGGCGAACGGGCTGTAGTTCAGCGCGGACTGCAGGTAGGTGGTGAGCAGGTAGTAGGTGCCGCCCAGAGACGCCTGGAAGACGATCAGCGCCAGCATGGGGATGTTCAGGCCGCGCAGGCGGAACAGCTTCAGGGGGACCAGGGGGTCGGCGGAGCGCTTCTCGATCAGGACGAAGACGGCCAGCAGCAGGGCGCCGGCCGTCAGGGCGCCGAGGCCCTGCACCGAGCCCCAGCCCTTGTCCGGGCCGCTGACCAGGCCGAACACCAGCAGCGTCGAACCGACGGTGGCGACCGCGGCGCCGAGGGCGTCGAAGCTGCGGCCGGTGCCGAGCGGGCGGTCGGGCGGCAGGACGCGGGTGGCGGCGAACGCCGCGATCAGCGCGAGGGGAACGTTGACGAAGAAGACCCAGCTCCAGCCGAAGGCACTGGTCAGCACTCCGCCGAACAGCGAGCCCGCCGCCAGGCCCGCGCTGCCGACGGCGCCCCACACGGACGTGGCCCGGTTGCGCTCCGGACCGGGGGCGAAGGTGGTGAAGATGAGCATCAGCGTCGCCGGCGTCAGCAGCGCACCGCCCACACCCTGGAGCGCGCGGGCGGCCACCAGGAGACCGGCGTTCTGCGCGAGGCCGCCGGTGAGGGAGGACAGCGCGTAGATGACGAGACCGGTCACCAGCATGCGGCGCGGGCCGATCCGGTCGGCCGCGCGGCCGCCGAAGAGCAGCAGTCCGCCGAGCGCGACCGCGTAGGCGCTGACGACCCACTGCAGCGACTGCGCGGAGAAGCCGAGCCGGCTGCCGATGTCCGGCAGTGCCACGTAGACGATGTTGTAGTCGATGGTGACGATGAACTGGGTGAACGCCAGCAGGGCGAGGGTGTACCCGGCCCACCGTGGCGATCGGGAGTCTGTGGTGGCCATGGGGTGGCTTCTTCCTTTTCCTTCGGGGTGAGCGGGGCGGGGGCCGCCCGAGGGGGTTCCGCCATCGAGAATAATCCCTTCGTGAAGGTATGTAAATCTGAGACGGGGGCCAGGACCGGCCAACTTCACCCCGCGACCGCGCAGTTGATGCAGGCCGTCCCGGCCGCGGCGGGGCCGGGAGGGGCCGAGACCCTGCCCGTGTGCAAGTGGGGACGGTCCTCACTTGCACACGGGCGGGCGCCGTCGCGCGGCGCCGGCGGCGCACGACGGTGCAGGCACCGCGGGTGGCGCCCGCGGGTGCGGTGCGGTGCGGTGCACGCTCGCGGAGGCCGGGCCCCGGCACAGTTACATACCTCTGCGAAGGTATGGGATTGTGGGCCGGAAGCCACTGGCGGCCCGGTGCGCGACGACCCCCGGTGGTCGAGGGCCCGCGTACCGCGCTGCGCCCGCGAAAGCGGCGTTCCCCCTCTTCCCCGGCCGGACGAACCGCCGAGGCTCACCCGGCCCCGCTCGTCGGCCGGCGACCCGCACGCGCCACGGATCCCGAGCTTTCGAAGGAGCCTGCATGAAATTCGGAGACGATCTGCGGATCAAGACCGTGACCTCGTGGTTCCCACCGGACCGCGAGAACGTCGAGGACGCCGTGGCGGCCGGGAAGCTGACCGGTCCGGACGCGGAGCGGCTCGGCGTCAGCCACCTGCCGTTCTCGGCCGCCCTGTCCGCTCCCGAGATGGCCGCGGAGGCCGGCCGCGCCGCACTGGGCAGGGCGGGCTGGAGCCCGTCTGCCGTCGGCCTGGTCCTGCACACCTGGATCTACCACCAGGGCCATGACATGTGGTCGCCGCCGCACTACGTGGCCCAGGCGGTCGGTGCCGGCACCGCCACCCCCTACGGCGTCCAACAGGGCTGCAACGCCGGCTCTCTGGCCCTGCAGCTGGCCGGGATGCACCTGGACGCGGACCCGGGGCTGGATGCCGTGCTCGTCACCACGGGCGACCGGTTCTGTCCTCCGGGCATGGACCGATGGACCTCCGACTACGGGCTCGGCTTCGGCGACGCGGGCACCGCGGCCCTGGTGCACCGGGGCGACGCGGAACCCGACGACTACGCCCTGCTGTCCCTGGCCACCGCAACCGACGCCCGGTTCGAGCTGATGATGCGGCACGGCAACGACTTCAGCCCGGCTCCCATGTGGCACGACGGCTTCATCGACCTGCGCACTCCGAAGAAGTCCTACATGGCGGCGTACGGCAAGGAGAAGTTCGAGACCATCGCCGGCCGCAACATCCGCAAGGTGATCACCGACAGCCTGCACGACGCGGGGCTGGAGCCCGGCGACCCGCGGATCAGGTACATCGCGCTGCCCCGGCTCGGGGCGAGCCTGCTGGACTCCATCTACGGCCCCGTGCTCGACGAGCTGCTCAAGGCCGAGGCCCTGCGGTTCGGCTCCGCCACCGGCCACCTCGGGTGCGGCGACTTCTTCGCCAACCTCGCCGACATGCGCGACCGGGTGCCGCTGGAGTCGGGCGATGTAGCGCTGGTGATCAGCGGCGGGGCGGCCTGGACCTGGGCCTGCGCCGTCGTGCAGGTACCGGACGGCCCGTCGCAGGACCGGGCCTTGGCGAAGGGCGTGTGATGGGCTACGGATTCCTCGGCCTGGGCGGCCACGTGCCGCCGCGGGTCATCGACAACGCGCAGGTCGCCCGGTGGACGGGCGCGGAGGAGAGCTGGATCGTCGAGCGGACCGGCATTCTGGAGCGCCGCTACCGCGAGCCCGGCACCGCCACCTCCGACCTGGCGCTGCACGCCGCGCGCGAGGCGCTGGAGGCGGTGCCGGAGGCGGCGGCCCGGCTGGGTGTGATGGTCGTGGCCACCTCCACCCCGGACCAGCCGCAGCCCTCCACCGGGGCCATCCTGCAGAACAAGCTCGGTCTGTCCGAGGTCCCGGCGTTCGACGTCAACGCGGTGTGTTCGGGCTTCCTCTACGCGCTGGCGGTCGCCGACTCGATGCTGTCGGCACGGCTGGCCGGCCAGGGCGGCGACCACGCCCTGGTGGTCGGCACGGACATGTACTCCTCGCTGATGAACCGCACCGACCGGCGCACCGTCAGCCTCTTCGGCGACGGGGCCGGCGCGGTGCTGCTCGGTCCGGTGCCCGACGGGTACGGGGTGCTGGGCTGGCGGCTGGTCGCCCACGGCGAGCACCGCGAGCTGGTCGAGGTGCCCGCCGGCGGCACCCGTACGCCGCTGGACGCCCGCAGCCGGGAGGCCGGCGAGCACCTGTTCCGCATGCGGGGCCGCGAGGTGCGCGAGTACGCGCTCGGCGTGCTGCCCAAGGTCGTCGGCGAGGCGCTGGACTCGGCCGGGGTGCGGTTGCAGGACGTGGACCGCTTCATCCTGCACCAGGCCAACACCCGCTTGGTCGAGGCCTGTACGCGCGAACTGGGCGTCGATCCGGACCGGGTGCCGCTGACCGCACCGCGGTTCGGCAACACCGCCACCGCCTCCATCCCCCTCACCCTGCGCGCGGAGAACGAGCGGCGGCCCTTGCGCCGGGGCGAGCACCTGGTGCTGGCCGGAGTGGGCGGCGGCATGACCGCGGGGGCCGTGGTCGTCCGCTGGCACTGAGCCCTCCCCCGGTGAACACCGCTGCCAGCCATGCAAGCGCTGCGAAAGGAACCAGACATGCCGACTGCGACAGCGGCGGGACTGCGCTGCTACGAACTGTGGGACCCGATGCCCGACGAAGTGCGCGAAGGCGCCCGGCGGTTCGCCACCGTCCAGGCGCTCAACGAGCTGGTGGGCGTGCTGCCGTTCGCCGAGTGGCTGGACCGCGCGCCCAGCTGCACCCGGCGCCAGATGCTGATGGCCAAGGTCCAGGACGAGGTGGGCCACGGGCACGTGGCCGCGCGGGTCGCCGAGGACCTGGGCATGCCCCGCGAGCGGATCCTGGTGGACTACCTGGAGGGCCGCTCGAAGGTGCACAACATCTTCCACTACTCCTTCGCCTCCTGGGAGGAGTTCGGCCCCGGGCTGCTGCTGATGAACTCGGCGGCGATCTTCCAGTTCCGGTCGCTGATGAAGGGCGTCTACCTGCCCTACGGCCGGGCGCTGCGCAAGATCGAGCGCGAGGAGTCCTTCCACTACCAGCACGCCCTGGACCTGACCCACGAGGTGCTCACGCACGGGGACGCCGACCAGCGCCGCCGCGTGCAGGAGGGCTTCGAGACGTGGCTGCCGCGGGTGCTGGCCTACCTCGGCCCGCCGGACACCGACACCCTGCACGCCAACCGCATGCACCAGATCGGCCTGAAGCCCGACGGCAACGACGAGCTGCGCCAGGCCTGGCTCAGCAAGATCATCCCGGTGTTCGAGAAGCTCGGCGTGCACGTGGACCCCGCGCTGGCCCGCCGGCTGCCCTCGGATAAATGGGAGTTCGCGATGCCCGACTGGGCCGAGGTGAAGAAGGTCATCGCGGGCGGCGGCCCCGCCTCGCAGCGCCGGCTGGAGTGGGTGCGCGGCGCCCTGGACCGCAACGCGCGCTACCGGCGCGCACTGCGGGGGGTGGCGTGATGCCGCACGTTCCCACCGACACCGACGTCTACGAGGTGTTCGCGCAGACCGGCAGCGGCTCGCCGCTGCACCACGTCGGCTCCCTGGTGGCGCCGCGCCGGGACGCCGCCTGGCACCTGGCCAAGGAGACCTACGGGCGCCGCGACGACCTCTTCCGGCTCTGGGTGGTACGGCGCACCGACCTGATCGTCTCCAGCGCCGGCGACCGCGGCCTGCTCGCGGCCAAGACCCGGATGCCGCACCGCCAGCCCGGCTTCCCCACCACCCGCCGCCGCGACCGCTCCACCACCCCGGACACCGCTGCCCCGCCGCAGCAGGAACCCGCGTCCGCCGGGTCCGGCGATCAGCGCGGGGCCACCGGCCCCGGCCCGAGCCGGTTGTGGCCGGCGCTCGCCGAGGACCTGTTCGTGCTGGGCAACCGGCTGGGCGAGCGCATCGTCGACTACATCGACCTGGAGGAGTCGCTGGCGGTCGGCTCGATCGGCCAGGAGGCGCTCGCGCATGCCGAGACGATCCTGACGCTGCACGGATTCGACGCCTCCGCCGCCGACGCCCACCTCTTCGAGCGGCCGCAGGAGCAGTGGCGGGTCTCCCGTGTCATCGGGCTGCTTACCGACTGGCCGTCCACCGTGGCGTGCGGGCTGGTGCTCGCCGCGGCCGTCAGCGTGCTCGCCGAGGAACGCGCCGCCGATGAGCCCGCGTTCGCCGCCATCCGCGACGAACAGCTGGTCCACCTGGAGCACTGGCGGCGCTGGGCACGTGCGCTGGCCGCCTGGCCCGAGACGGAACAGGAGTTCGCACAGGCCTACGCCGACGTGACGCACTGCGCCGGCGACCTGTTCGGCGCCGACCCGCACAACGCCCCGACGCAAACGCTGCACGCGCGTCTGGCCGCACGCATCGGCGACAGCGGCGTCCCCGGCTCCCGCCTGCCGCACCAGCCGGTGCCACGGGCCGCCGGCCGGGGCGGCAGCGTCCTGGCCGGCTGCCTCGCACGCGGCCGCCTCGTGCGCGAGCACTACGCCCCGGAGGTGTTCCTGTGAACGCCCCCACGGCCACCCCGGCCCCCGACCCGCTCACCGCCGTCGTCTACGACGTGCTCGATCCCGAGATCGACGTCACCCTGGGCGACCTCGGAGTGGTGCGCTCGCTCTCCCGCACCGACGGCCGGATCGTGGTCCGCCTCGCCCCCACCCGGCTCGGCTGCCCCGCCCGCGGGGAGATCGCCCGGCGGGTGCGCACCGCCCTCACCGACGCCGCACCCGGGCACGCCGTCGAGATCGTGTGGGAGCGCGGCACATGGCAGCCCGCCGCGGTGACCGCCGCCGGGCACGACGCCCTGCGCAGCGCCGGCTACCGCGTGGCGGGCAGCACGCCCCGCTGCCCCTACTGCGCCGGCGAGGACGTCGTCCGCGCAGGCCGCTTCGGCGGCGCGGTCTGCAAGGTGCCCTACGACTGCCGCGGCTGCGGATCGCCCTTCGATGTGATCGGTACGGCCGGCTGCCGCGCCGTGCTCCCGGTCCCCGACGTCAGGCAAGGAGGATCATGATGAGGCTCGCCGGAAAGACGGCCGTGATCACCGGGGGCTCCCGGGGACTGGGCCGCGCGATCGCCGAACGCTATCTGCTCGAGGGCGCGCAGGTGGTGTGCGCCGCCCGCAACCCCTACGACATCAAGGAGGTCCTCGACCTCTCCCCCGGCCGCGGCGCCTACGTCCCGGTCGACGTCACCAGCCCCGACTCGGTCACCGCGCTGATGGCCGAGACCGCCGGCCTCTTCGGCGGCGTGGACATCCTGGTCGCCAACGCCGGGGTGAGCCGGGACGGGCGGGTGGAGCGGCTGCCGGTCACCGACTGGCAGGACATGGTGGCCACCAACCTGACCGGGGTGTTCCTGTGCACCCAGGCCGCGATCCCCTACCTGGAACGCAGCCAGGCCCCCCGGATCGTCAACGTCTCCTCCAGCATGGCCACCCGGGTCGCCGTCGGAGCGGCCGGATACTGCGCCACCAAGGCCGCGGTGGAGATGTTCACCCGCGTCAGCGCCATCGAGCTCGGCCCCCGCGGCATCCTGGTCAACTCCCTGGCCCCCGGCATCCTCGACGAGGGCATGGGCCGGCAGCTCACCGAGAACGACAGGATCTGGGCGCGCTACAAGACCCGGCTTTCGCTCGGCCGGCCCGGCGGCGCCGACGAGGCCGCCGACGCGGCCGTCTTCCTGGCCGGTCCCGAATCCAGCTACGTCAACGGCCACGTCCTCGAAGTCAACGGAGGCCTGCTGTGGTCATGACCAGTGCACCGACGGTGGAACGCCTTTCCGCGTACCTGGACCTCGACGGAGCGGTGGGCATCCTGCGCCTGGACCGGCCGCCGCTGAACGTGCTCGACCGTGCGGCGCAGTCGGCGCTGCGCGCCGCGGCCGAGCAGGCCGCCGGCGACGAGCGGATCCGCACGGTGGTCCTGTACGGCGGGCCCACGGCCTTCTCGGCCGGCGGCGACATCAAGGAGATGGCCGCGATGACGCACGCCGAGATGGTGCGGCACGCGCCCGTCCTCCAGGGCGCCTTCGACGCGGTGGCCGCCATCCCCAAACCGGTGGTGGCCGCGATCAACGGGCCCGCCCTCGGCGGCGGTTGCGAGCTGGCGCTGACCGCGGACGCCCGCATCTGCGGTACCGAGGCACGCCTGGGGCTGCCCGAGGTCCTGCTCGGCGTCGTCCCCGGAGCCGGCGGCACCCAGCGGCTGCCCCGGCTGATCGGCCCGGCCAAGGCCAAGGAACTCATCTTCACCGGCCGCCAGGTCGGTGCGGACGAGGCCCTGCAGCTGGGCCTGGTGGACCAGGTCGTGCCGACCGACCAGGTGCTGCCCAGCGCACTGCGCTGGGCGCGGCGCTTCGCCAAGGGCCCCGCGCTGGCCCTGCACGCCGCCAAGACGGCCGTGGACCAGGGTCTTGCGACCGACCTGGCCTGCGGTCTGGCCATCGAACGGGCGGTGTTCGCCGCCCTGTTCGCCACCGAGGACCGGCTCACCGGCATGCGGACCTTCGCCGCCGAGGGGCCCGGCCGCGCCGCCTTCAACGGGAGGTAGCCGTCATGCGTGAAGCGACCGAAGCGTTCCGGCGCGCCCGCGACCACCTGCTGTCCTCCTACGGGGACCTGCCGCGCGCCCGCGCCTTCCCCCGGCCCGCACTCGGCGAGACGTTCAGCTGGGTCGCGGACTGGTTCGACGTCATCGCCGACGGCAACGACGCCACCGCACTGCGCGTGGTCGACCTCGACCGGCAGGGCGCGGTCCTCGCCGACACCGCGCTGAGCTTCTCCGAACTGGCCGGACGCTCCCGGCGCGTGGCCGGCTGGCTGCACTCGATCGGCGTGCGGCGCGGGGAGCGCATCCTGCTCATGCTCGGCAACCGGGTGGAGCTGTGGGAGTGCGTGCTGGCCGCGTTCCGGCTGGGCGCCGCGGTCATCCCCGCGGCCGTCCAGCTCACCCCCGAGGACCTGGCCGAACGGCTGGAGCGCGGCGCGGTGCGCCACGTCATCGCCCAGGCCGACCTCACCCCCAGGCTGGAGGGCCTGCACGGCGGTTGGACACGCGTCGCCGTCGGAGGCCCGGTGGCGGGCTGGCAGGACTACCAGCAGGCCTACACCGCCGCACCGCTGCGGGAGGCGGTACGGCCCCGGCCCGAGGACCCCTCGCTCATCTACTTCACCTCCGGCACCACGGCCCGTCCCAAGATGGTCGGGCACACCGGGCTGAGCTATCCGGTCGGTCACCTGTCGACCATGTACTGGCTCGGTCTGCGCCCCGGTGACGTGCACCTGAACATCTCCTCGCCCGGGTGGGCCAAACACGCCTGGAGCTGTCTGTTCGCCCCCTGGAACGCGCAGGCGTCGGTCCTGGTCGTCAACCAGCCCCGGTTCGCGGCCCGTCCGCTGCTTGAGATGATGTCGCGCTACGCGGCCACCTCCTTCTGCGCGCCGCCCACCGTGTGGCGCAGCCTCATCCAGGAGGACCTGACCCGGTGGCCGATCCGGCTGCGCGAGGCGGTGGCCGCCGGGGAACCGCTCAACGCGGAGGTCGTGCACCGCGTCCGCGACGCCTGGGGCGTCACGGTACGGGACGGCTACGGGCAGACCGAGACGACCGCCCAGATCGGCACCCCGCCGGGGATGCCGGCCGTGGAGGGCGCGCTGGGCTGGGCGCTGCCGGGCTACGACATGGCCCTGCTGGACGCGCGGACCAACACCCCCCTCCTCGACGGGGCGGCAGAAGGCGAGATCTGCCTGCCGCTGGCCGGCCGGCCCCTGGGCCTGATGAGCGGCTACCTCGGCGATCCCGAGGCGACCGCGCGCGCCCTGCACGGCGGCCTCTACCACACCGGCGACTTCGCCACCCGCGACGCCGAGGGCCTCTTCCGTTACCTGGGACGCGGCGACGACGTCTTCAAGGCGTCCGACTACCGCATCTCCCCCTTCGAACTGGAGAGCGTGCTGCTGCGGCACGCGGCCGTCGCCGACGCCGCGGTGGTGCCCTCACCCGAGCCGCTGCGCCTGGCCGTACCCAAGGCCTACATCGCCCTGGCCGCCGACTACGAGCCGGAGGCGCGGACCGCGCAGCAGATCCTCGCGCACGCCCGCGAGCACCTCGCCCCCTACAAGCGGATACGCCGGATCGAGTTCGCCGAGCTGCCCAAGACCGTCTCCGGCAAGACCCAGCGGGCCGAGCTGCGCAGGCGCGAGGAGCAGCGGCGCACGCGCTCTCCGCAGGAGTGGTGGGAGGAGGACTTTTCCGGCTAGCGCCCCGCTCCCCGGGTGCGGCTGTCCGGGGGCGGTGTTCGCGCCGTGCCACGGGCGCCCTTCATCCGGCCGGTGAGCGGGCCGCGCCGTGCCATCGGCGCCGCCCGCCCGCCTGTACCGCCCCCCGGGCCGCACCACCTCACCGGCACCCTCGCCCACTGAGCCTCGGAGACACCATGACACCCGGCCCCGCCCCCGCAAGGCAGCGCACCCAGGCCGTATTGAGCAGCCTCATCGGCAACAGCATCGAGTTCTACGAGTTCCTCATCTACGGCTCCTTCTCCTCCTTGTACTTCGGCACCCTGTTCTTCCCCTCCTTCGCGCCCGCCACCGCAACCCTGCTGTCGCTGTCGACGTTCGCGGTCGCGTTCGTGGGCAGGCCGCTCGGCGCGGTCGTCTTCGGGCACCTGGGGGACCGGCTGGGCCGCAGGACGACGCTGGTCACCACGCTCACCGTGATGGGCGGTGCGACGGTTCTGATCGGCCTGCTGCCCACCTACCGCACGATCGGGGTCGCCGCCCCGGTCCTGCTGACCGTCCTGCGGTTCGTCCAGGGATGCTCGCTCGGCGGGGAGTCCAGCGGCGGCTTCCTGATGGCGCTGGAGAACGCCCGGCCCGGCAGGCGGGGCCTGCTCACGGCCGTCGTCGGCACCGGCAACGCCTGGGGGCTGCTGCTGGCCAACGGGGTGCTGCTGCTGGTCACCCTGCTGCCGGACCGTCAGGTGCTGTCGTGGGGGTGGCGGCTGCCGTTCCTGTTCAGCGCGGTGCTCGTGGCCTTCGCGCTGCGGGTGCGGCTGCGGCTGGCGGAGACCCCCGAGTTCGAGCAGGTCAAGTCCGAAGGCGGCGTCAGGACCGTGCCGGCGCTGGAGATCGTCGGGCGGCACGGTCTGCTCACCCTGTGCGCGTCGTTGTCGGCGCTGCCGATGTTCCTGGTCTTCTACCTCGGGTCGGTGTTCTCGCTCAAATACGCCGCGAGCATCCACGCCGGCCGCGCGCAGATGCTGACGCTGCTCGCCGGGTCGTGCGTCTTCCTGATCGTGGCCATGCCGTTCTTCGGCCGGCTCGGGGACCGCCGAGGCCGCAAAGGGTTCTTCGTCGGCGGCATCGCCGTCATGACGGTGGCCCCCTTCGCCTGGTTCCCGCTGCTTCAGACCAGGTCCCTGCCCCTGATGGCGCTGGGCTTCCTGGTCCTGTTCGCCGGGTTCGCCGCGAACTACGGCGTGCAGGGCGCCTTCTACCCGCAGCTGTTCCCCACGGCGCTGCGCTACTCCGGGATGTCCATCAGCTACAACGTGGGCGGTCTGCTCGGCGGCGCCGTCAGCCCGCTCATCGCCACCTCCCTGCTCGGTACCTACCACAGCTGGATACCGATCGCCCTGTACATGGCCGCGACCGGTGTCATCGGCCTGGCCGCGTCGCTGTTCCTGCGCGAGCGGCCCGCCGGCTCACCCGCCCGACCCGCCACTGCCGTACGGCCGGTGGCCGCGCCCGCCGACGTCGCCACCGCCGGCAGCTGAGCGGAGGCCGGCGCAGCCCTCCCCGTCCGATCCGAAGTCAGGAAGTCCTCCATGACAGCCCTGTCCGTCACCCGCTGCCCCGTCCTCGACCCCACCGGCCGGGCGATGCACGCGGAAGCCACCTCGCTGCGCGAGGCACCCGCCGTGCTGGTGGAGCTTCCGGGACCCGTCCGCGCCTGGGCGGTCACCCGGCACAGCGTGATCCAGTCGCTCACCAACGACCCGCGTGTCTCGCGCGACATACGGCGGCACTGGCCCGACCTCGCCCGCATGCCCGACGGCTGGCCGCTGGCCGCCCTCGCCCTGCAGCAGAGCTTCTTCAACTTCTACGGCGAGCAGCACCGCACCTCCCGGCGCCGGGTCGCCCCCACGTTCTCACCGCGGCAGGTCGAACGCATGCGCCCGCAGGTCCAGGCGACCGCCGACCGGCTGATCGACGCCCTGGCCGCACTGCCCCCGGGGTCCGTCGCCGACATCCGCCAGGCCCTCGCGCTGCCCCTGACCATCACCGTCATCTGCGACCTGTTCGGCGTCCCCGGCCACCTGCGCACCACGATCGGCACCGGGATCGACGCGGTGCTGAACTCCTCCCTCGGCCCGAAGGAGGCGCAGGCCGCCAACGACACCCTGTACGAGCGGCTCGGCGAACTGCTGCGCTACAAGCGCCAGTACCCGGCCGCCGACCTGACCAGCGACCTGCTGCTGCCTGCCGGCCCCGGCCAGGAGCCGCTGTCGGAGGACGTGCTGCTGGGCACGCTGTTCCTGATGATCGGCGCCGGTTACGAGACCACCGTCAACCTCATCACCAGCGCCGTCCACGCCGTGCTCGGCCATCCCGAGACCCTCGCTCTGATCCGCGGGGGGACCATCGGCTGGAAGGACGTCATCGAGGAGACGCTGCGTATCGAGGGCCCGATCATGCACATACCGATGCGCTGCGCGCTGGAGGACATCGACCTGGGCGAAGGCGTCGTCATCCGCAAGGGCGATGCGATCACGGTCGCCTTCGCGGCCGCCGGACGCGACCCGCACCTGCACCCGCAGTGCCCCGAACGCTTCGACCCCGCGCGGGCCAGCAAGGAGCACCTCGCGTTCGGCCACGGCCCCCACTTCTGCCTCGGCGCGCACCTCGCCCGCCTCGAGGCGGACGTCGCCCTGAGCACGCTCTTCGGCCGGCTGCCCGAGCTCGCCCTGGCCCACCCCGGCCAGCAGCCCCCGCGCGTGGAGTCCTTCATCATCAACGGACCCCGGCGCCTGGACGTCGTCCTGCGACCGGCCTGAGGGGCCCCGCGCCGCCCCGGCGCCGCCTGCCGGGAACCCCGGGGCGGCGCCGGGGTGTGTCCGCGGCCGCATCGCCCGATGGCCGGGGCCGCTCCCCCACGGCGCCGGCCGGGATCACGTCCCGGCCGGCGCCGTTCGCCCCTCCCGGCCGGTAGGGCCACCGGGGGCGTGGAGCCGGGCACGTCGACCGCTCCCTGCACGCCGTCGACGCAGCGGGCCGGGAGGGCCGTTGCGGTGCGGGCGCCCGGGCAGCACGGCGGCGCCCGGCGGGACCTCCCGCCGGGCGCCGCTGCCTGCCCGCGTCGTGCCGGGTGCCGAAGGCGGCTGCGGTTCAGGCCCAGAGCGGGCCGAGCGCCGCCGGCGAGCGGTGGCGCAGTGTGTTGTCGAGGTGGATGCCGTGCGCGACCCGCTCCGCCTGGGTCCGGGTGGAGGCGATGAGCAGCGGCATCACCGAACCGCCCTCGGGCAGGCCCGCGTAGTACAGCCCCGGCAGGGTGCCCGCGCCCGCGCGGTGCACCGGCATGCCGGTGTCGTTCAGGGCGGCGGGCGGCAGGATGCGGTAGTCGGGTACGAATCCCGTGGCCCAGACGATGGACGTGATGGTGTGGGCGGTCAGGTCCAGCCTGTCCCCGTAGTCCGTGAACAGCGCGTCGTCGAAGGGGGCTGCGGGCGTGCGGCCGGGCACGACCAGGCCGTGCCGCGCTATCGCGGTGTCGATGGCCGCCAGGAGCTCGGACTCGGCGTGGGCCGCGGCCCACGCGACGGCGCGGACGTTGTCCTGCAGGTGCAGGACGTCGCCCTGTGCGCCGCGGACGGTGCCGACGAGGGTGACGCCCTTGCGGGCCAGCACCCCGAGGTTGAGGTCGCGGCCGCCGGCCTTGCCGGTGAGCACCGACACGCCGGGCAGGACCGGCGAGTTGCCGCGCCCGCCGGAGGCGGACTCCAGGTTGCCCTCCAGCGGCAGCAGTTGCAGCCAGTCCAGGACCTGGGCGCCGCGGTAGCGGCGCGGCGAGGTCTTGTGGCGGCCGACGGCCAGGTACACCTGCCGGCCGGCGTCGCTGAGGTCCTCGGCGATCTGCTGGCCGCTGTTGCCCGAGCCGACGACGAGGACCGCGCCGGGTGGCAGCGACTGGGGGGTGCGGTAGTAGCGGGTGTGCAGCTGGGTGATCGACGGGTCGATCCGGGCGGTCAGTTCGGGCAGGCGCGGTGCGCAGTAGCCGCCGAGGGCGGCGACGACGTTGCGGGCCTCGACGGTTCGGCCGTTTTCCAGGTGGAGGCGGAAGCGTGCGTCGGGGTGGTCGGGCGTGTCGAGAGGTGAGGCGACGGACCGCACGGGGGTGTGCTCGCGCACGTCGATGCCCGCCTGGGCCACGTAGCGCCGCAGCCGTGCGGCGACCTCGCGGGCGGGCATGTAGCCCTCGGGGTCGTCGCCGTCGTAGGGCATGCCGGGGAAGGTGACGGTCCGGTTGGGCGTGTTGACGCGCAGGCTCTCCCAGCGCTCCTTCGCCCAGGTCTGGCCGATCTCTCCGCGCTCGAAGACCGCCGCCCGGTAGCCGAGGCGGGCAAGGCAGCCCGCGACCGAGCAGCCTTGCTGGCCCCCTCCGACGACGGCGGTCTCGACGAACTCGGTCATCATGGCTGCGCTCCTGGTCCGCTTGGGGTGTGGTGTGTGCTGGCGCGGTGGTGCGTCATGGGCCGGCGTCCCCGCCGGTGGCGTCGGCCCAGGGCAGTACGACCGTCTTGCCGGTGGCCTGGTCGGCCTCCATGCGGCGGTGGGCCGCCTCGATGTCGTCCAGGGCGAAGACGGCATCGAGGCGGGGGCGGTAGCGGCCGGCCTGGACGGCGTCGACGATGCGCTGCAGCAGGCCCTGGCCGCCGGCGCCCTTGAGGGTGTCGCTGTGGAAGGCGGTGAGGCGGGTTCCGGTGGGGATCATGGCGATCGGTTCGAAGTCGGGGATCAGCCAGCCGCTGAGCGAACCCGCCACGCACACCGTCCCGCCGCGGCGCACCAGCCGCAGCGAGTCGGGCACGGTGTGGGTGCCCACCAGGTCCAGGACGTGGTCCGGTCCGTCGGGCCACAGCGCGTGCAGGGCGTCGGCCGGGGGCCGGCCGTCGTCGAGCAGGACGTGGTCGGCGCCGGCCGCTTTCAGTGCGTCTGTCTTGCTCTGGTTGCGGGTGGTCGCCGCGGTCTCGATGCCGTGGGCGGCGGCGATCTGCAGCGCGGCCAGCCCCACCGAGGAGGTGCCGCCGCGGATCAGCAGCCGTCCCCCGCCGGGCAGGACGCCCAGGGCGTCCAGGGCGCCGTGCGCGGTCAGGTAGGTCTCGGGCAGTGCGGCCAGGACCTCCCACGGCAGAGTGGTGGTCACCGGCATCAGCAGGGCGTTGGGCAGCAGCGCGTACTGCGCGTAGCCGCCGTCGAACCGGCGGCCCATCTCCCCCATGAGCGCGGCCACCGTCGTGCCCGCCGGCAGCCCGGGGTCGGTGGAGTCGGCCACGGTGCCCACGCACTCGATGCCGAGCACGCGGGGGAAGGAGACGCCCGGGGAATGTCCCTGACGGGTCCGCAGTTCGGAGCGGTTCAGGCCCGCGCCCTCCACGCGTACCAGGCTCCAGCCCTCGCGGACCTCGGGGACGGGCAGGTCGCGGATCTGCAGGACCTGCGGACCGCCCGCCCGCACGCAGACCGCCGCGCGCATCGTCGTCTTCATGAGGCAACCACCTTGCTGATGTCCGGTTTGCGGTCAGGCTTCGTCGACGACGTCGAGGGAGGGGGCCCAGCGGGGGATCTCCTCGCGGCCGGAGGGCAGGCGCAGGCTGCGGCTGAAGCTGTACTCCTGCAGGGTCTCCAGGGCGTGTTCGCGGCCGTATCCGCTGGCGCCGACGCCGCCGAACGGGGTGCCGGTGAAGGCGCGGTTGTAGTGGTTGACGAACACGATGCCGGCCTTCAGTTCGCGGCTGACCCGCAGGGCGCGCTCGGAGTCGCGGGTGAACACGCCGGCGACCAGGCCGAACTCGGTGCCGTTGGCGATGCGGACGGCCTCGGCCTCGTCGCGGAAGGGGATCAGGCACACGACGGGCCCGAAGATCTCCTCCTGTGCGATGCGCATGTCGGGGCTGACGGCGGTGAACAGGGTCGGCGGTACGTAGTAGCCGTCGGCCAGTTCGGGGTCGGTGGGCAGGGGTGCCTGCGCGGCGATGGTCGCGCCTTCGCGGACGCCGATGTCGAGGTAGTCCAGGACCCGCTGCCGCTGTGCGGGGCTGACCAGGGGGCCGACGTGGGTGGCGGCGTCGGAGCCGGCGCCGACCTTCAGCCGTGCGACGGCGGAGGCGAGGCGGCGGGCCACCTCGTCGTGCAGGTCGGCGTGGACCAGGACGCGGGAGGAAGCGGTGCAGGCCTCGCCCTGGTTGAAGTAGCCGCCCTCGACGGCCCAGCGCAGCGCCGAGTCCACGTCCGCGTCGTCGAAGATCATCAGGGCGTTCTTGCCGCCGAGCTCCAGCAGCGTCGGCGTCAGGTTGTCGGCGGCCGTCCTGATCACGGCCCGGCCCGTGGTGGGCGCGCCGGTGAAGGAGATCTTGCCGACCAGGTGGTGGCCGGCCAGGTGGGCGCCGACCTCGCCGCCGCCGGGCACGATGTGCACGACGTCGTCCGGCAGCACCGACTGGACCAGTTCGGCGATGCGCAGCACCGACAGGGGTGCCTGCTCCGGCGGCTTCATGACCACGGCGTTGCCCGCAGCCAGGGCGGGGGCGAGCTTGCCGGCGGTGTGCAGCGGGGGCCAGTTGAACGGCACGATCGCGCCCACCACGCCGAACGGCTCGCGCACCGTGACGTCGAGCATGCTGCCCGCGTCCCGTACCTGGCCGGGCATCGCCTCGCACAGGCCGGCGAACATCTCGAAGATGGTGACCGCGCCCTCCAGGTCGAACTGGCGCGCCTGGGTGAACGGCTTGCCGTTGTCGCTGGACTCCAGGGCCGCGATCTCGTCGGCGTGCTCGCGGATGACCTGGGCGACCTTGTACAGCCAGCGGCCTCGCTCGCGCGGGGTGCGGGCCTTCCACGCGTAGTGGGCCTCGTGGGCGGTCCTGACCGCCTGGTCCACCCGGTCCGCGTCGGCCCCCTGGATGACCGTCAGGGGCCGGCCGGTGGCCGGGTCGTCCACGGTGAAGCGGTCGGCCTCGTTCTGGGACGACCAGCGGGTGCTCAGGACTTGTACGGCTTCGGCGGTCGTGGACACGGGGTTCCTCCTGGTAGGGCGCCGGCGTCGCCGGCTCGGTCTGGTGGTGGTGGGGATCAGGTGTGCGGGGCCAGTCGTTCGCACAGTGCCTTGGCGATCCGCTCGGCGACCACGACGGCGGGGACGTTCGTGGCGACGCGGGGCATCGCGGGGAACACCGAGGCGTCCGCGACGCTCAGGCCCTCCACGCCGTGCACGGCGCCGTCGGCGTCGACCACGGCGCCCGGGTCGTCGCAGCGGCCCATGCGCATCGTGGCGCTGGCGTGGTTGTAGTGCGCCGGGGCGCGGCGCACGGCCTCGGCCAGTTCGCGGTCGCTGATGTCCGTACCCGGTATCCGTTCGTCGGCCAGCAGGTCGGCCAGCGGGCGGGTGCGGGCCAGACGGCGGGCCAGACGGACCCCGTCGGCGACCCGTTCGGCGTCGTCGGCGGCGGTGTACAGGCCGAGGTCGATGGCCGGCGCGTGCCCGGGGTCGCGCGAGGCCAGCCGTACGCTGCCGCGGGAGCGGGGCTGGACGCAGGAGACGAAGAAGACCATGTCCCAGCCGGTGGGGTGGTTTTCCGCCCGTGGCACGAACTGTTCGGGCAGGCTGCCGGCCGGTACCGCGGCGGAGGGCAGGATCTGGACGTCGAAGTCGGGCTCGCCCTGGCCGGTGGCGACGCTGAGGACGCTGCCGAACACCGAGCGGGCCTCGGCCCGGGGGGGCTTGGCCGCGTGGACGTTCCAGTAGGCGGGGTGCTCGGTGAGGTTGCGTCCCACCCCGGGCAGGTCGGCCACCACGTCGATGCCGAGTGCGGTCAGCTCGCCGTGGTCGCCGATGCCCGACCGCAGGGCGATGGCGGGCGAGTTGTAGGCGCCGGCCGCGAGCACCACGTGCCGGGCGGGGATCTCCTCCCCGGTGGCCAGCCGCACGCCCCGGGCCCGGGTGCCGCGGAGCAGTACCCGGTCGACGAGCGTGTCGCCGCGCACCTGGAGGTTGGGCCGCTCGCGCACGGGGTTGAGGTAGCCGATGGCGGTGCTCAGCCGTATGCCGTCGGCCGCGCTGAGCGGGGTGCGGGCGAAGCCGGGCACCCCGGGCGCGTTGAGGTCGGAGACCTGCGCATGCCCCAGGCGCAGGCCCGCCTGTTCGGCGGCGGCGGCGTGCTCGCCCAGGTCCTCGGGGGCGGGCAGCGTCATGCGGTAGGGGCCGCCCAGGCCGTGGTACTTCTCCTCGCCGTAGGGATAGTGCTCCATCCGCCGGTACAGGGGGAGCATCCGTTCGTAGCCCCAGGCGTCGCCGGCCGCGGCGGCCCACGCGTCGTGGTCGGCGGGGCGGGCCCGCATGGCGACGCAGACGTTGACGGCCGAGCTGCCGCCGATGACGCGGCCCCGCGGCACGGGCACCTGGTTGCCGAAGGCGTCCGGGGCGGAGTGGTAGCCCCAGTCGTAGGTGTAGGGGGCGTAGGTGGCGTCCTTGATGTCCGGCGGTGTGTCGTCGGTGGTGGCGAAGTCGGGGCCCGCCTCCAGCAGGAGGACCGAGCGCCGCGGGTCGGCGCTGAGCCGGTTGGCCAGGACGCAGCCGGCGGATCCGCCGCCGATCACGATCACGTCGTAGGTCATGGCGGCCGCCTACTCGGTCCGGGGCCGGCCGGCCGGGTGGCGCGGGCCGGGTGCTGGTGCGGTCATGATGCGGCCTCCCGCCGGGACGGGAGGTTCCAGTGCAGCTGCAGTTCCTCGAATCCGCGGGCGATGACGAGGCGTTCGCGGGTACGGGAGCCGGCGGGGCCCAGGCGCAGTCCGGGCAGGCGGTCGAAGAGCAGCGGGATGGCGACGCGCAGTTGCAGCCGTGCAAGGGAGGCGCCGAGGCAGGCGTGGACGCCGCGGCCGAAGGCCATCTGGTGCCGGCGGGGGCGGTCGGTGAGGGCGAAGTCGTCGGGGTTGTCGAAGACGCAGCCGTCCCGGTTGGCGGAGCCCCAGTGGACCATCACGCGGTCGCCGGGCACGAGGCGTCTGCCGCCCAGTTCCGTCTCGCGGGTCACGGTGCGGAACAGGCCCTGCACCGGGGACTCGAAGCGCAGGATCTCCTCGACCATCGCCTCGGCGGACGCCTCGCCCTCGCGCAGGGCGGCGAGCTGGTCGGGGTGCTCCAGCAGGGTGACCAGGCCGTTGCCGATGGCGCGGGTGACCGTGACGTGCCCGGCGATGATCAGGTTCATCACGATGCGCATCAGTTCCACGTCGTCGAGCCCGTGCTCGGTGCCGTACCGCGCCAGTGCGGAGACGAGGGAGTCCTCGCCGGCCCGGCCGGTGTCGTCCAGCAGACCCGTCACGTAGTGCTGCATGGTGACGACGTCGCGGGCCCACTCGGCGCGTTCGGCGGGCTCGCCGGTGCCCACGGACAGCTTCAGCCAGTTGGAGCTCCACTGCCGCAGCAGCGGCACGTCCCCGGGCGGCATGCCCAGGATCCGTGCCATGACGATCAGTGGCAGGGGCCAGGCGTAGCCCTCGATGATGTCGGCCCGGCCGTCCGCGGCGAACCGGTCGATCAGTTCCTCGGCGGTGTCCCGGACGAAGGGCTCCAGCGCGGCCACGCGCCGCGGGGTGAAGACGCGGTTGACGGCCAGGCGCAGCCGGGTGTGCTCCTCGCCGTCGCTCTCGGTCAGGTTCGGCGTCAGCGCCCAGCCTTCCGCCAGGACCTGCTTGACCTCGTCGGGCTCGGGTCCCGCGGTGATGCGCACCGCGCTCTGGGAGGAGAAGGCCTCGGGGTCGTGGACGACGCGCGCCACGTCCTCGTGGCGGGTGAGGATCCAGATGTCCCGGCCCGCGTCGTGGAGCACCGGGCACTGGGCGCGCATCTGTGCGTAGACGGGGTAGGGGTCGGCCAGTTGCTCGTCGCAGGTGGGGTCGAAGGTCGGTGTGGCGGTCGTCGAAGGCCCTTCGGCCCCGGCCGGGTACCCCGGGCCGCCCGGACGCCCGGGGTCGAGTGGGATGACGGACATCGGTGTTCTCCCTCGTGGTGTGGGGCCGGTGTCACTCGGCGGCGGCCAGGGCGGGCATCGCCACGTCGTGCTGTTCCGGCCCGGCGGCCAGCGGCCAGGCGGCGCGGGCGTGGTCGGTGTCCGCCGGGTGGACCAGGGGCGTCACCGGCTCGGACAGGAAGGTGTCGTGGACGATCTGGGTGGCCGCGGCCAGGTCGCTGCGGCCGGTCAGCACGCTGAGCCGGTTGGAGGTGACGTGCAGGTCGGTGCGTGCGGCGCCGACCGAGCGCAGGGCTTCCAGCAGGCGCAGCGGTGCGTACGGCTGGCGGCCGATGCCCAGGCCGACGACGGAGAGGCGGGCCAGGTTCGACGTCCAGTGCGCCTCGTCCAGGCGGATGCCGCGGTCGGCGTCGGCGAGCAGGTCCCGTATCTCCTCCACGCTGTCCTCGGGCAGGGTGAGCGCGATGTCGCCGGCGTCCTCGGTGCCGAGGTTGCCGTAGCGGCGCAGTTCGACCTCGGTCTCGCGCTCGACGAGTTCGCCGAGCAGGCGCAGGACGTGGTCGGAGGCGATCCGCCGCAGCACGCAGCGCACCAGGCCGGAGCGCCCGGCGACCCCGGCGATTGCGTGCAGGCGGCCGGCGGGCGTCCAGAACTCCCCCGGCGCGGCCCGGGCGGCGCGCCGGCCGTCGCCCACCCAGGTCTGCGGGCCGATCGCGGTGCTGTTGGAGCGCACCTTCAGATCGACGCCGTGGGTGCGCGCGTAGTCGACCGAGTCGGAGGCGAGCACCTTGGCGCCGCTGACGGCCAGTTCGGCCATCTCCTCGTACAGCAGGGAGGTGTGGCGGCGGGCGCCGGCGACCGTGCGGGGGTCGGCCGTGTAGACGCCGGCGACGTCGGTGACGATCTCGCAGTGGTCCGCGCCGAGCGCGGCGGCCAGGGCGACACCGGTGGTGTCGGAGCCGCCGCGGCCCAGGGTGGTGCGGGCCCCGGTGGCGATCGACTCTCCCTGGAATCCCGCGACGACGGGGACGGCTCCGCGGGCGAGTTCCTCGCGCAGCCGGCGCGGGTCCACCTCCACGATCGTGGCCCGGCCGTGACGGTGGTCGGTGCGGATGCCCGCCTCGGGACCGCTGAACGAGCGGCTGGCGACGCCCTGGTGGCCCAGGGCCAGCGAGAGCAGCCCGGCGGACGCGGCCTCGCCCGTGCACAGCAGGGCGTCGAGTTCGCGTGCGTCGGGCCGGGCGGTCACCGCCGACGCCAGGCGCAGCAGTTCGTCGGTGGCCCCGCCCATGGCGGACACGACCACGACGACCTGGTTGCCGTCCTCGCGCGCCGCCCGGATCTGCCGTGCGGCTTCGATGACCTTTTCAGGTGTGGCGACCGACGTTCCGCCGTATTTCTGCACTATGAGCGCCATCTCACGCACTCTCTTCCTTCAAATCCGTGGACCGTGGAGGACGTGGCCCGGGCGCCGCGGTGACCGCCGCGTCCCGTGGGCGGTCGTGTGAGGGCGCGGGCTTTTCACTGCTCGTGGAGGAACTCCCGGATCGCGTAGCCGACGTGACGCTGGTCGGTCATGGTGTGGCCGAGGATGATGTCGCCGGGCCGCAGCTCGGTGAAGTTGTGCACGCTGCCGCCGGGGCCGAGCGCCCGCACGTGCCAGTCGTCCTGGCCGACCATGTCCACGAGCTGGCCGCTGCGGGTACGGGCCTCGATCCGCAGCATGGGGCGGGACTCCATCTTGATCCGGCCCACGACCACGGTGCGCACGCTGCCGTCGGTGCTGACGGCCAGGATCTCCGAGCCGCAGTGCAGCTCGGACAGGTACTGGGTGCGGTTGCCGGGCGTGAGGGTGTAGGAGGACAGGGCGGCGGCGTTCACCCGGAACGGGCGGGTGGGCATGTACGGCAGCGGGTGGGTCTCGCTGCTGACCAGGACCAGGCCGGTGGAGTACGAGCCGACGAGGATGCCTTCGTTGGGCCGCAGGTGGGAGCAGGTGTCGACGCAGACCCGGTCGCCCAGGCCGAGGTGGGTGAGCTGGACGATCTCCAGCTCCTCCATCTCCAGGGAGGCGGCCTCGCCGCGGGTGACCTGCATCAGCTCGGTGGCGTCGCCGACCCGCTTGGGGGCGAGCAGCACCGCGTCCGAGCCGCGCTCCAGCACGCCGAGGGTGGTGGCCGCGTCCTCGACGTCCTCGACGACGGTGACGATGGAGCCCTTGGCCTTGTCGGCCGCCGCCAGCAGGATCTCCAGCGGGATCTTGCTGGGGTCCTGGCGGAACTCCACGAGGGTCAGCTCGGCCTCGTTGGCGATCCGGCAGGCGAGGTCGAGGCTCTGCTCGTCCAGCACCTTGATCAGGACACCGGAGCGCAGGCCGGGACGCAGGCCCTGGAACTTCTCGGCGATGCTGTGGTCGGCGATGAGGAGGTCGACGACGTCGACGAGCTGGTCGATGAGGGTGGTGGGCGTCTCGCCGGTGACCACGGCGGCCTTCTGCACGTTCGGCGGGACCTTGCCGGCCAGTTCGGGGTCGTCCAGCACCACGGTCTCGACGCCGATGTGGGTGCTTTCCTCGACGATGGCGGTGGCGAGTTCGCAAGCGGTGCCGCGGAGGTCGATCCAAGCGGATTTCATGTTCGCACCTTTGATTGTGGGTGGCTTGCTGTCGTGGTCGCGCCTGGCTGTCGGTGACGGGTCGTCGCGGTGTACGGGGTGGAGGCGGCCGGCTCGGTGGGGACGGCCGGGTGGGGGGTGTGTCAGAGGGTCGCCTCGGACAGTTGCTGGCCAAGGACGGCCAGGTCCTCCAGCGAGCGGGGCCCGGCGTGGACCCGGCGGGCCACCAGGCGGGCCAGTCCGCCCGGGTCGGGTGCCTGGAAGACGTTGCGTCCGACGGCGACGCCGAGCACGCCGGACTCCATCGTGCTGTCGATGAGGTCGAGGAACTGCCCGGTGTCCTCCAGGACGCCGCCGCCGGCGGTGACGACCGGGATCGGGCTGGCCTCGACGACCTCGCACATCGTCAGGGGCGAGCCGGTGTAGGGCAGCTTGACGATGTCGGCGCCGAGGTCGGCGGCGACGTTCGCGGCGTGGGCCAGCAGGACCGGGTCCCTGGGGTCGGTGATGCGGGGGCCGCGCGGATAGACCATCGCCAGCAGCGGCAGGCCGTAGCGTGCGCACTGGCCGGCGACCGCGCCGAGGTCGGTGAGCTGGGCGGCCTCGGTGTCCGACCCGAGGTTGATGTGCACGCTGACGCCGTCGGCGCCCAGGGCGACGGCCTCTTCCACGGCGCCCACCAGGATCTTGGCGTCCTTGTCGGGGGCGTGCTGGGTGCTGCCGTTGAGGTGGACGATCAGTGCCATCCGGCCGAGCGCGTCGGCCGGCAGGAACCTGACGCGCCCCTTGTGGACGATGATCCCGTCCACCTCGTTGGCGGCCATTTCCTCGACGAGGGTCGCGAATCCGGCAGCGGAAGCCACCGGGCCGTCGGCCAGCGAGTGGTCGAGCGGAACCAGGAACGTCGTCCCGGAAGCCGGGTGGACCATTCGCCGGACCCGGCGGTCCTTACCGCTCCAGCCGTATGCATCGGTCATTTTTATCAACACCCTGTCCCAAACCCAGATGACCAGATCAGTTGTCCGGTGCGCATTCGGTGCGCTTTCTTCGGAAGTTTCTCTGCGGTGTTTCCGGTGTTGCCGCAACGACCAAACCAAGGAGTTCTCCGGCTCGTCAAGCCCCGCATTTTTCTCGCTTTTCGGGGTTTGGCACGGGCTACTTCTGCTCGGGCGGCTGCGCCCGGCGCTGCGACACGCGGGCGGCAAGGTCCTGCCATGCCTGCACGCTCGCCTGCGCGAGTTCGGCGACGAAGTCCAGACAGTGGTCGGGCAGGTCCAGGACGAGTCCCTCCTGTGCCTGCGGGTCGATGGCGGCCACCGCGAGGATGCTCAGCAGCAGGCGGCCGGACTGGTTGAACCGCAGGGAGGGGTCGGTGCGCAGGGAGCGCAGCAGCGCGGTGGACCGGTCGAGCTTGCCCTGCGGCGAGGGCGCGGCCCGGGCGCGGCCGGCCTTCACCTGGCGCGCGGGCGGCAGGCGGCGCTGTTCGGGGATGACGGCTCTGGTCTCCCGGTTCAGCTGGTCGCGCACGTCGCGGACGGTGCCCGGGGACACGCCGGCCACCGCGCTCACCGCCCGCAGGGAGGAGGAGGGGTCCCGCAGGAGCATCTCCTTGGCGCACTCCCGCCCGGCGGCGGTGCTGACCGGCCGCATGCGGCCGTCCCTGCCAAGCCTGGTCTGCCCGCCGGGCCGCCCGGTCGCCTCGCGCAGGGCGGCGATCGTCTTGGGCGAGAGCCCGACGGCCGACGCGATGGCGCGGTTGGACCACCCTTCCTGCTCGTACAGGATGCGCCTGCCCGCCGCCTTCCTGTCGGCCAGCGAGAGCGGCAGCCCGTGCCGTACGTTCAGCCGGACCGCCAGCACGAAGGCGCTCGCGTCGTCGCCGTCGAACCAGCGCGCCCGGATGGCCTCCTGCCCGCGCAGCCGGGCCGCGCGGACCCGGTGCACGCCATCGACGACCCGGTTGGTGCCGCGCTGCACGACGATGGGCGGCAGATCGGCCTGTGATTCCGCCAGGACCCGTACGTGCTCGCCGTTCTCCCCCGCGGAGCGCGGCGAGTGGGACAGGTCGAGGTCCGTGATCGGTATCCATTCCGTTTCCGCGCCGGCGTCCTGTCCCGCGGGGCGCGCCTGGGCGTCCCCGCGGTCCGGGGGGTGGATGCGCGCGTCCCGTCGCTGGAGCACTGCTTCGCTTTCTGCCACGTTCGACCACTCCTCAGCCACACCTGCCGCTGCCGGCCAGGGGCCGCGGAGCCCTGTGTGCACTCCGGCGGACCCAGCACAAGAATACCTTCGCCAAGGTATCTTTTATAGCGGTCGCCGGCACCTCCCCCGGGCGGTGTGCAACCGGGGAAATCCGCGGTTGCACACCGCCCGGCGGCGGGGGCCGTGCCGGCGGGCAGGGACGGAGGCCCGGCGGGGGCGGGCGAGGAGCGCCGGGAGGCGCAGTCGGAGCCCGCCCGCGGTGCGGTGCATGCAGTGCGGTGCGGTGCGGCGACGCGAGGGCACGCTCCCCGCCCGTGTCCGGGATGCGGTGACGCGGGCGCACCGCCCCGGACTCGGTGACGGAGATTTCCCGGCAATGGTCACGTCCGCCCGCACGAGAGAAATTCCGAACGGCCGCCGCCGACGCAATTCTCCACACCTTCCCCACCGCCCTGCGGCAACCTGGCGTCCATTTCTCTCCGCGCGCTAAGCTGACCGCGCCTTGGCCACCGGAGCCCTCTGCTCCCCTGCGCCGGCCCGGCCCGTGGTGGTCCTCTTCGGCTTTCAGCCGGGCTCATGTGCCGGAAAGAATTCGCGGTCACCGAAAGGCGTGGTCATGGGTAATGACTCACCAGGCACCACCGTGCGCGCTTCCGCAGGAAAAACCCGGAAGGAGCGCATTGCCGAATTGTTCCGGGCCGAACCGGAACTGGCCGACAGCATGCCGGTGGCCGGCCTCTTCGAGGAGCGGGCCGGACGCGGGCCGCGCCTGTCCGGGATCGTCCGGCGCGCCCTCGCGGCGTACGCCGACCGGCCCGCCCTCGGCGAGCGCGCCCGGCAGTACGTCAGCGTGGACGGCCGCGTCACCGCACGGCTGCTGCCCCGGTTCGACACCGTCTCCTACGGCGAGCTGTGGTCACGGCTGAGCGCCCTCGCCGCCGACTGGTACCACCACCCGCACCACCCGCTGCGCGAGGGCGACTTCGTCGCGATCCTGGGCTTCGCCGGCACCGACTACACCACGGTCGACCTGGCGTGCGGTCAGGTAGGGGCCGTCGCCGTGCCCCTGCACACCAACGCCTCGGTCGACCACATCCGCCACCTGGTGGCGGAGGCCGCCCCGCGGGTCTTCGCCACCAGCACCGACCGGCTGGCGACCGTGCTGGAAGCGCTGGCCGGGCAAAGCAGCGTCCGCCGCATCCTCGTCTTCGACCACCACCCCGAGCTCGCCGAGCACCGGCAGGCGCTGGCGAACGCCGAGCGGCTGCCGGCCGCGGCGGATGCCCCGATGTCGCTGGAGCTGCTGGCGGACGTGGTCGGCCGGGCCGGCTCGCTGCCGCCGGTGCCCGAACTGCCGCCGGACGAGAGCGCGGACGGCGCGCTGTCGGCCCTGATCTACACCTCGGGCAGCACCGGCACGCCCAAGGGTGTGATGTTCCCGGAGTCGACGGTGTCCCTCATGTGGCGGCCGCCCGCGGGACCCGACCACCAGTACCCGCTGATCACCGCCAACTTCCTGCCGCAGAGCCACCTGGTCGCCAGGAGGCTGGTGATCAAGACGCTGGCCACCGGCGGCACCGCGCACTTCGTGGCCCGCAGCGACCTGTCCCCCCTCCTGGAGGACCTGGCACTGATCCGGCCGACCGAGATCGCCATGGTGCCGCGGGTGTGCGAGCTGCTCTTCGAGAGCTACCACGCCCAGCTCAGCCGGCGCGCGGCGCACGGCGAGCCGGACGAGAACGACCGTGCCGAGGTGATCGCGCACCTGCGCGACCACGTGCTGGGCGGGCGCGTCATCCACGCCCCTTGCGGGTCCGCCCCGCTCGCCCCGGAGCTGGCCGCCTTCCTCCGCGACGCCCTCGACGTCCCGCTCCTGAACAGCTACGGCACCACCGAAACCGGCCTGGTCATGCTGGACCACCGCGTGCAGAGCCCCCCGGTGCTCGGCTACAGGCTCGTGGACGTACCCGAGCTGGGCTACTCCACCGCCGACTCTCCCCATCCGCGCGGCGAACTGCTGGTGAAGACCGCCCTCATCACCCCCGGTTACTACCGGCGCCCCGACGACACCGCCGAGGTGTTCGACCAGGACGGCTACTACCGCACCGGCGACATCATGGCCGAGACCGCGCCCGGCGAACTGGTCTACGTCGACCGGCGCAAGAACGTACTCAAGCTCTCCCAGGGCGAGTTCGTCGCGCTGTCCAAGGTGGAGGCGGCGCTCGTCGCCAGCCCGCTGGTGCGGCAGATCTTCGTGTACGGCAACAGCTCCCGTGCGTACCTGCTCGCCGTGGTGGTGCCCGCCCCCGAGGCGATCGCGCAGGCGGGCGACGAGGCGGCGCTGAAGGCGGCGGTCAGCCGGTCGCTGCACAGCGTCGCCGCGCAGGCCGGACTGGCACCGTACGAGGTCCCGCGCGACCTGATCGTCGAGACCGTGCCGTTCAGCCAGGACAACGGTCTGCTGACCGACTCGACCAAGCAGCTGCGTCCGCGGCTGAAGGAGCGGTACGGCGAACGGCTCGAACAGCGCTACGCCGAACTCGCCGCGGGTCAGGCCGCGGAGCTGCGCGCGGTGTGGCAGGACCACGACCGCCCGGTGGCCGAGACGGTCGCCCGCGCCGCGCAGGCGCTGCTGCCGGGGCTCGATGCCGAGCCGGACCCGGAGCAGCGCTTCACCGATCTGGGCGGGGACTCGCTGTCGGCGCTGTCGTTCGCGAACCTCCTGCGGGAGGTCTTCGGCGTCGAGGTCTCGGCCGGAACCGTCCTGGGACCGGCCAACACCCTGGGCGAGATCGCCGCCCGTGTGGAGCGGCTGCGCGGCGCCGCCGGGGCACGGCGGGCCACCTTCGCCGCCGTGCATGGCGAGCACGCCGCCTCGGTGCGTACCGGGGACCTCACTCTGGACAAGTTCATCGACGCTGCGACCCTCACCGCGAGCAGGGCACTCCCCCGGCCGGCCGGCGAGCCGCGCACGGTGCTGCTGACCGGGGCCAACGGCTACCTCGGCCGTCTGCTGTGCCTGGAATGGCTCGAGCGCCTGGCCCCGGTGGGCGGCACGCTGCTCTGCCTGGTGCGTGCCGCCGACGACAGCGCCGCCCGGCGGCGTCTGGAGGAGGCCCTGGACAGCGGGGACACCGCGCTCAAGAGCCGCTTCGCCGAACTGACGGCCGACGGCGCGCTGCGCGTGCTGGCGGGCGACATCGGCGCACCGTGCCTGGGCCTGGGCGAGCGGGACTGGCAGGAGCTGACCGCCACGGCGGACCTCATCGTGCACCCGGCGGCGCTGGTCAACCACGTGCTGCCGTATCGGGAGCTGTTCGAACCCAATGTGGCCGGCACCGCCGAGGTCGTCCGCGCCGCCCTGACCGCCCGGCTGAAGCCGGTCGTGTATGTGTCCACCGTGGCCCTGGCCGCACACGGCACCGCCGCCGCGGCCGAGGCCACCGACATCAGGCAGGACAGCCCGGAGCGCGCGATCGACGACCGGCAGGCGGGCGGCTACGCCACCAGCAAGTGGGCCGGCGAGGTGCTGCTGCGCGAGGCCCACGACCTGTGCGGGCTGCCGGTGACCGTGTTCCGCTGCGGCATGATCCTGGCGCACGCCCGGTATGCCGGGCAGCTCAACGTGCCGGACACCTTCACCCGCCTGTTGCTGAGTCTGATCGCCACGGGGATCGCGCCCGAGTCGTTCTACAGCGGCGCGGAGGACGGCCGGCGCCCGCGGGCACACTACGACGGGCTGCCGGGGGACTTCGTCGCCGCCGCCGTGGCCGCCCTGGGCTACCGGAACGCCGAATTCCGGACATTCAACGTGGTCAACCCGCACGACGACGGAGTCTCGCTGGACACCGTGGTCGACTGGCTGGTCGACAGCGGAACCACCCTCCGCCGGGTCGGCGGCCACCGGGAGTGGCGCGAGCAGTTCGAGGCCGCGCTGCAGACGCTGCCTCAGGTGCAGCGCCCGTACTCCCTGCTGCCGCTGATAGCCGCCTGGCGGGAGCCGCTCACCCCTCGCACGACGTCGGCGCTGCCCGCCGAGCGGTTCCGCGCGGCGGTGCGCACCGCCGGCATCGGCGCCGGGCAGGACATCCCGCACCTGTCCCGGCCGCTGATCGAGAAGTATGTGGCGGACCTGCGGCACCTGGGCCTGATCTCGTAGAACCCGTCCGCCCCGGGCAGTGACGGTGCGCCGCTTCCCGGAGCGGCGGACTCCCGCAGGCGCCGGCGCAGTGCGCGGGCCCCTGCGGGAGTCCGCCGCCGGGCCCGACCGGAGCACTGCCGCCCGGGCAGGACGCGGGCGCCGGACTCCGCGCCCGCCCCGGCCTGCGGTGGCCGGGCCGCCCGGAGCGCGGCAATGGCGGGATACCGCCGCGCTCCGGTGACACCTGGATAGGATCACGCCCATGCGTTCGGCTGCCCGCCGCCATAGAACATACCTTTGGAAAGGTTTTCATTCGGGGAGGTCCAGCATGGTTCAGAAGCGTGCAGTGCGTACACGGCAGCAGGTGCTCGACGCGGCGGCTGAGGAGTTCGCCGCGTACGGCTACACGGGCACGACGCTGCTCGATGTGGTCAAGCGCACCGGCATGACCAAGGGCGCGCTGTACGGTCATTTCTCCTCCAAGCAGGAGCTGGCGGCGGCGCTGGTCGAGGAGGCCGGAGCCGAGCTGAGCCTGCGTGCGGCGCGGGCCGGCCAGCCGGGACCTGCAGCGGTCGACACGCTGCGCGAGACCGTCCTCGACCTGGCCCGGCACCTGCGCCAGGACGCGCGGGCCCGGTCCGCGTTGCGGCTCGCCGTGGAGGTCCCCTGTCTGGACCGCAACGACCACGGGCTGGTGGAGCGGATCTGCCTGCCGCTGGCCCGTGCCGTCGCGCAGACGCAGGCCGACGACGGGGGCCCGGACGGACTGCCCCCGCAGGCCGTGGCCCGCCTGCTGATGTCGGTCTTCCTCGGGATCCCCCATCCCGTGCCCGGCGACGACGCCGACGCGGCGCGGCGGTTCGACGACCTGTGGGCGACCGTGTCCGCGCCGGCGCCGGGCTGACCGGCGCCGGCGGATCCCTCCCCCGCCGCGCCGAGGGGAGCGGGCGCGTGCCCAGGACCTCCGCCCGCGCGCAGGGCCGGTCAGGCACCGGCCCTGCGGGACTCCTCCCCGCGCCGCTCCCGCGTGGGGCGCAGGAGGGCGGGGACGTCGTCCACGGCCTGCGGGTGCAGCACCCGCGCCCGCGGCAGCCGCGCCCGCAGCTGCGCCGATCCGCCGACGATGACCGGGTTGCCCACCTCCGCCAGCATCGGCAGGTCCGAGACGTGGTCCCCGTACGCGTAGCACTGCGCCGGGTCCACGGCCGGCCGGCTGCGCAGCATGTCGCGGACCGCCGCGCGCTTCGCCTCTCCGATACAGGGATCGCCCACGAGCCGGCCGGTCAGCACTCCGTCATGGATCCCGGGGACCGAGCACAGCAGGCGCGCCGCCCCCACCTCGGCGGCGATGGGCGCGAGGACCGCAGGGAACGATCCGGACACCAGGATCACCGTGTCTTCTGCGTCGCGGTGCAGTTCCAGCGCCCGGCGCGTGGAGGCCAGGTAGAAGCCGGGAGCCCCCGACCTCTCGGCGTACCAGGCCTCGGCCAGCTCCGCGACCCGGGCGGCGGGCTCGCCCGCCCAGGTGCGGTAGTACAGGCGGTTCACGGCTTCCCGGGGAGCGCCGGCGGACGTCCGACGGGACAGGTCCCGGCGGACGTCCGACGCGTGGCGGGCGCCCGGAGTTCCGCGGGTGCCGCGGAAGTAGTACGCGAGGAAGTCGAACATCGACTTCCCTGCGATGAGTGTCTCGTCGACGTCGCTGAACACCAGGCGGGCCGGCCGGCTCACCGCGGCCCCCACGGCATCGGCGCCGGCCACTCGCCCTGGCCCCAGGCGGCGTACGCGCCGGCCGCGGCGTCCAGCCGCAGGGCGCCGTGTGCCGCCACCGTGTGTGTGTCCCGCCAGGCCCGCTGGATCTCGCTGGTGTCGTCCCGGGCATGGACACCGCCCGTCCTGAACAGCCGTTCGACGGCCTCCACCAGCAGCTCGGCCGCCACCGCGGCGTCGCGCCGGTTGACCGCCTCGACGCGTGGCGCGGTGGGCTCGGCGTCGGCGCTGGCTCCGGCCCGGTCCAGCAGCAGGGCCACGGCGTCGATCTCGCTGGCGGAGCGCGCCAGCACCCGCTGGACGGCCGGGTCGCCCAGGCCCGCCGGGCGCCCGGCGGGCGGGGTCGTCGCCCAGCGTGTGAAGGACCGCAGGGCGAGCCGGGCCGCGCCGAGCGCCGGCGCGCACAGCATCGGGCTGCCGGCCAGATGCGCGGGTGCCTGGCGTGCCTGTGAGGCGCCGGGCTCGACCACGGCGGCGAGCACGTCGCCCAGCGGGCAGGCGCGCCGGTCGGGGACGAACACCCCGCGTACGTCGACGGAGTTACTGCCGGTGCCGCGCAGCCCGGTGCTGTGCCAGGTGTCGCGCACGATCACCTCGGAGCGCGGCACCGCCAGGACCCGTGCCGCGGCCCGCGCCGGACCGGCGGGGGCGGCACCGGCCTCGACCGGGGTGTCGTCGACCGGGGCCGCGAGCAGGACCCAGTGGGATGAGTCCACGCCGCTGACACAGTCCCAGCGGCCGTCCAGCAGCCAGCCGCCCGGTACCGGGCGGGCCGTTCCGGCGGGCGGAGCCAGGGCCGCGGCGAGCAGCGTGTCGGGGCCCCTGCCCCATAGCTCACGCTGTCCTTCTTCGGGCAGCCTGGCTGCGTACCGCCCGTGCGCGGCCCAGAGCATGCCGCACCAGGCGGCCGAGGGGCACTGTTCGGCGATCAGCACCGTGGCGGTGATCAGGTCGGCAAAGCCGCCTTCCCGGCCGCCCCATCGGCGGGGCACGAAGTGACGTGCGAAACCCGCCTCTTTGAGCGCGGTCACGACCTCGGGAGCCAGCCGCCGGTCCCGGTCCGCCGCCCGGGCGGCACACCCTGCCGCCCGGGCGGCACGCAGTGCGGCGTCCTGGGCGGGCGCGCCGCCTGTTCGCTCCGGAAGGGGAAGGCGGGATCGCTGCTTCTCTTGCGGCTCAGCCTGATCGAGCATCGGTCAGCTCCTTGTCGAGCTGGACAGGGATGTGGAAAAATACTTTCTTAACGGTTTCTTACTCGGAGGTGCGGATGCCGCGAGGGCAGGAACGCTCCCTGCGTACCTACGCGTCGGCGCGCGTCCCGGCACGGGAGGCACCCGGGGCCGTGAAGGGCCCGCCGATCGACGCCGCTTCGGGTTCGGGCGCCGGCCGGCCGACGCGGTCCGCACAGCCCACGGGCCGCCGCGGGCCTTTGATTCCCCGGTACCTCGCAGTCCACGGCAGCGGCCGAGGAAGGCCCACCGGTCCGCGCCCAGCGCTACAGCGCCGCGCCGGAGCCGACCGCGTCACGGGAGAAGGCGGCCCTCTCGGGCGCGGCGGGCAGGACCCGGGACAGCCACTCCATGGTGACCGTGGCGACGGTGTCCTCCCGCTGTACGGCCGTGACGCGCAGCCTCGTGACGTCCGACGCGGTCGCCGGCGGCTGCAACTCGGCGCACAGCCGCACCGGTTCGTCGAGGTCGGCGAAGGCCGGGCAGTCCGCCCGGACGGCGCGCAGTACCGCTCCCGCGGGAGCGCCGTGGCGGCGGTGGACCAGGCGGTGGCCCAGCTGACGGGCGCCTTCCAGGGTGACCATCAGCGGTATGTGGTCCCCGGGGTGGTCGAAGAGCACCGCGTGGTGAAGATCGACCAGCAGTCGCCACTCCCCCGCCTCCGTGCGGCCCAGCACGCTGTCCTTGGCCCGCAGGCGGCCGACGTCGGCCGCCGGCAGGCGAGTTGCGGCGGAGCGCCTGACGCGGGCGCCCTCCTCACGCCCCTGCCCCCGCGTCCCCGGCCAGCGGAGCCGCCGGTACAGCTTCTCCTCGACGGCGTAGACGCTCAGCCCGGCCCGGGCGCACTCGCGCCCGGCCACGGACACCACCGCGTCCACCCGCATACCGAAGCGCCGGGGCGGCCTGTTCGTCACCCACGACCACCGGGCGTCCAGGGTGACGTGCAACGGGGTGTCGCCGACCACAAGCGCCTCGTGGTCCGTGATCTCGAAGTGGGTGTCGCTGCCGACGAAGCGGTGTCCCAGCGGGATCCCGCAGTACTCGTGCGCCAGATAGACCAGGGCCTGACGCACCGTCTCGGTCAGCAGCAGCGGGTCGGACATGCCCTGAGCGTCGGGATAGTACAGCGCGTGGTCCCGAGGCCACTGGGCTCCCACGAGGAACCGGCCCTCGCCCGCTTGCAGGGCGTCCGTGATGAAGACCTCCGCGACGGCGGCCCGGTGGACCAGCTGCCGGGAGACCGGCTGGAGAAAGTTCAGAGAGACATCCCCCGCTGCGGTGCCCGTCCCGCCTGGGACCCTGGTCGACAGTTCGTACAACTGATCCATGGTCTCTCCCCCATCAGGTTCGGAATACCGTGGTGGCACGATGTGAAAATATACCTTCGCAGAGGTATCTTGCAAGGGTGCGGACATGCGCACCAGGCACCGCCGAACCGTACGGAAGAGGGATCATGAGCAAGCATCTCCGGACAGCCGCCGCAGCCAAGGACGCCCCGCGGGAACTCAAGCAGGAACGGGCCGGC
>NZ_JBVJND010000053.1:0-49686 GCF_055583825.1 Streptomyces sp. NPDC104367
CAATCCACACCAGGCCAGAAGGCCCTCACCCATTTCAAGATCGGTCAGCCGAGACCTGCATCACTGTCCACAACCTCCCCGGACAGAACACCTAGTGCTTACGGCACTTGGAGACGTCGATCCGGACGATCTGCGGGTCGTGGTCGCTCGCCTGGTCGGCGAACTCCGCGTTGATGTGCACGACGTCGTAGTCGACGGACGTGACGGCCGGGCTGGTCAGGATGTGGTCCAGCGTCTGGGAGTTGCCGTCGTAGACGTAGGTGTAGCGCTCGGCCGCCGGGAGGGTGGTGATGAGCGGGGTCAGCACACCGCCGTCCGTCAGCGTGCTCACGGTCCTGGAGAACTCGTAGTCGTTGAGGTCGCCCAGCACCACGGCGTCGGCGTCGGGGTCAGCGGCCAGCAGGGACTTGACGAAGGTGTTCACCTCGGCCGCCTGGGCCGCCCGCTGCGTCTCCGAACTGCGGGCCGGCGGCTGGTAGCGGCCGTGCAGCGACTGGTCGCCGCCCTTGGAGTTGAAGTGGTTGGCGATCACGAAGACCTGCCGGCCGTGGAAGGTGAACTCGCCCACCAGCGGCTTGCGGCTGCTGTCCCACGCGTCGCTGGTCGGGTCGATCCGGCCGGGCGAGTAGGTCAGCCGCGCGCCCTTGCGCGTCTTCACCACGCTCGTGCCGGTCGTGGCGTCGCCGCCCGCGCGGTCGGTGAAGGAGACCCGCTTCGGGTTGAAGAGGAACACCTGCCGGATGTTGCCGCCGGGCTCGCCGCCGTCCTTGTCGTTCTCCGGCGCGATGTAGCGCCAGCTGTAGCGCGGGCCGCCCGCCGCGCGGATCGCGTCGGTGAACCGCTCGAGGGTGGCCTCGGAGGTGACCGTGCCGTCGTCCGTGGCGCCGTTGTCGTCCTGGATCTCCTCCAGGGCCACGACGTCGGGGGAGCTGAGGTTGACCGCGACGCCCTCGGCGAGCCGGTCGAACTTCTCCTGGTCGTCGAGCGCGTCCAGGTTCTCCACGTTGTACGTGGCGACGGCCAGCTCGTCGCCCTTCTGGCGGCGCGTCACCTCCCGCTCCAGCCCCTTGTCGACCAGCGTGCCCAGCTGGGTGGCCTGCACGTTGTAGCCGCCGTACGTGGAGTAGTCCAGCGGGCCGGTGGTGGTGCCGGAGAGCTCGTCGCCGACGTTCGCCGCCGGGAACGCGGCCGAGCCGTCCAGGGACATCACCTCCAGACGGCCCGTGTTGGGCCGGTCGTAGGAGGAGTACAGGGCGCCGCCGCGCGGGGTCGCGTTCTCGCCGGGCTTCACGGTCACCCACAGTTCGCCGTAGGAGTCGCTCGCGCCGACCACCCGGGCGTCCGCGAAGGTGACCCGCATGCCCTCCAGGGACTCGTAGAAGTCCTGTGCGTAGACGGCGGGTTCGAGGGCGAGCGACTCGACGCTGCCGCCGGACGCGGTCGGGATGTAGGCGTCGGGGACCGAGGAGGCGTCCAGGGTGGCCGCCTCGGGGAGCGTGTTGCCGCTGCTGAGGACGGTCGTGGCCGGGCCGGTGATCTCGGTGTTCGACTGGCTGGTGCTGCTCGGGTAGTACTCGCTGACCTTGCCGGTGACCAGCACCGAGTCGCCGACCGCGACGGTGGGCACGGTGGAGCCGGTGTAGACGAAGACGCCCTCGCTGGTGCGCGGGTCGGCGTCGGGCTGCGGGTCCTGGATCCAGTAGCCGAGCGAGCCGCTGGTGCGCACGCCGGTGACGACGCCCGGCACCCGGGTGACGGTCTGACCGGCGAGCGGGGAGAGCCGGGTGGTGCCCTGGATGTCGTGGACGCGCACCGTGCCGGGGTCGGTCGGTGAACCGCCGTCGCCGCCGCCGTCGCCCGAACCGGGCGTCTGACCGGCCGAGTTGACCGGCGAGGGGGTGCCGGCGGTGAGGTCGGCCGCGTTGTCGTCGGTGTCGGCGAGGGAGTCCGCCCGGGACACCGAGGCGGTGTTGGAGGCGCCGGTGACCGGGCCGCTGCCCTCGCGGACCACCGCGGTGCCGTAGCCCACGAGGTCGACGATCCGGCCGTCGGCCGCGCAGTCCGCGGCGGTCTTGCAGGTCAGCGCGGTGGTACCGGAGACCAGGGCGAGCGTGCCGGAGGTGGCGCTCATGGCGATGGAGCCGCCGGCGTCGGGCGTCGGCAGTTCCGTCGTACCGCCGCTGCCCGTGCCCTCGCCGACCAGGTAGCGGGCGCCGGGCGCGATCGCGCCGGTGAGCGTGGTGACCTGCCACTGGGACCCCGAGGACGGGGTTCCGGGCAGGTACTGCACGCTGTAGCCCGACAGGTCGTAGGCGGTGGAACCGGCGTTGCCGAGTTCGACGAAGTCCCGGGTCAGGGTCGCCCCCGAGTTGCCCCCGCCGCCGTACACCTCGGTGATCACCGCCGAGGCCGACGGCGTGGCGAACGCGGCCGGCAGCGCGGCGAACACGAACGCGCCGGTCGCGCCGACGGCGACGAGTGACTGGACGGTGCGGCGGGCGCCGGGTCTGCGCCCTTCGGATCTGGACACGCTGGCGGTCTCCTCGTACCTCGTGTGTGCGTCAACGTGCCGTCTGGTGACGGCGTTTGAGGGGGTCCTGGGTCCTGTGGGAGGTCCGCCCAAGTTACGCGCGTAGAAGGAGCCGGCCAAGGGGGTCCTGCGTTAATTCCGGGGAACATGTGGGTGCGGGTGCGCGAGTCGGATCTTCTCGATCATGGATGAGGGTGGTGGTGCTCATGCTGCACGGACCGTCACGGCGTGGTGTCCTCAGGGGGCTCGCGGCCGTCGGCGCGACGGTGACCGGCTTCGATCCCGCCGCCCGCGCCTGGGCCGTGACCGGGGCGGAGTCCGGCCACGGCCCGGGGAACGCACTGGCGGACGTCCCGCCGCTGGACGGGACGCTGGTCACCGACGACGCGTCGCTCACGGCCGCCTCCGACGACTACGGCCACGTCGTGCACCGTCGTCCGCTCGCCGTCCTGCGCCCGGGCTCGGTCCGTGACGTCGTCGCCATGGTCCGCTTCTGCGCCGAGCACCGGGTGCCGGTCGCACCCCGCGGCCAGGGACACGGCACCGACGGCCAGGCCCAGGCCGGGGGCGGTCTCGTCGTCGAGACCGCGACCCTCGCGGAGATCGGCCCGATCGGCGCGGACGGCACCACCGTCACCGTCGGCGCCGGAGCCCGGTGGAGCGAGGTGGCCAGGGCCACCCTGCTCCACGGCCGCACCCCGCCCGTCTTCACCGACTACCTCGAACTCTCCGTCGGCGGCACCCTGTCCGTGGGCGGCCTCGGCGGGCAGACCCACCGGCACGGCGCCCAGGTCGACAACGTCACCGAACTCCACGTCGTCACCGGGGCGGGCGAGGAGGTGCGCTGCTCCGCGACCCGCCACCGCGACCTCTTCCACGCCGTCCTGGCCGGTCTCGGCCAGTGCGCGGTCGTCGTCGGCGCCACGCTCCGCCTGGTGCGCGCGCCCGGGACGGTACGGCACTACCTGCTGCCCTACGACGACCTGCGGACCTTCCTCGACGACCAGCGCACCCTCGTCCGCGAGGGCCGCTTCGACTACGTCGAGGGGCAGGTCTCGGCCGACGCCACCGGGGCCTTCCGGGTCCACACCCTGGAGGCCGTCGCCTACGGCCCGCCCGCGGGTCCCGCACCCGACGACACCGCCCTGCTGCGCGGCCTGCGCCACGACCCGTCCGGCGTCCGGATCTCCGACCTCCCCTACTACGACTTCCTCGACCGGATCGCCCCCGCCGTCGCCGCCCTCAAGGAGGCGGGCCTGTGGGGGTACGCGCACCCCTGGCTCAACCTGCTGCTGCCCGGCAGGGCCGCGGCCGCCCTCACCGCCGGGATGCTGGACGCCCTCACCCCGGGCGACCTGGGCCCCGGCGTCGTCCTCGTCTACCCGCTGCTGCGCGAGCGCCTCACCACGCCGCTGCTGCGCGCCCCCGACGACGCCGTGCCCTACCTGTTCGCCGTGCTGCGGGCCACGCCGCCGGACGACACCGCCGCCGTCGGCAGGCTCCTCGCCGCCAACCGCGCCGCCTACGAGGCCGCCGCGGCGGCGGGCGGGACGCAGTACCCGGTCGGCAGCATCCCCTTCACCGAGGCGGACTGGCACACCCACTTCGGGCCGGCCTGGCCCCGCCTGGCGGCGGCGAGGCACAGGTACGACCCCAGTGGCATCCTCGTCCCGGGCCAGGGCGTCTTCTGACCCCGTCCGGAATCCCGCGGCGGACGGCGGCGGTCCGGGCGGTGGTCACACGGTCCACACCGACCGCGCGCCCGCACCGGTGAGGCTGTTGAACATCTGCGACGCCTGCAGCGTGCCGTCGAACATCCGCAGGATGTGCGTCGAGGAGCACATGACCGCGATCTCGTCGATGACACTGCGGCCTTCGAGCCACTCGGGCAGCACGCTGCGCGCGTGCATCTCCCGCATCGACGCCGGGACGAAGGCGGAGATGTTCGCGGCCCTCGTCACCGTCGGCATGATGTAGCCGGGCACCATGCCGATCGTGACGACCAGTCCCTGTTCCGCATCGGCCGCGACGACCCGCGCCTTAGGGTCCGACGGCCGGAAGGGCCCGAGGCCGTACGGCATGACGACGGTGTCGTCCGGCGCGTGCGGACCGGTGTCGACACCCATGAGCAGATCGTGGAACTCGGCGAACTCCTTCACGACACCGCCCTGTTCCATCACGACGCAGTCGGGCCCCTCCGGGGGCGTCGGCGCCGAGGTGTCGACGAAGACGGCCCGGCCGAGCGCGAGCAGCTCGTCGCGGGTGGCGCGACCGCCGTCCGGCACGGCGGTCCGCCACACCTCGGGTTCGTCGCCGATCTCCTCGGCGAGCAGCACATAGCCGCCCTCGCCCCGTGACTTGGCGTGGTAGAGCTCCAGTTCGGTGATCCTTCCGTCCACGACGGCGATCCGGAACCAGCAGGTGGCCGGCGCGCCCCCCAGCTCCAGGTTGGCGACGGCCACGACGGTGCCGAGCCCCTCGTCGGCGACGACCGGGCCGAGGGCGTTCACCTTGGCGGCGAGCCGCCATGCGGTGAGCATGCCGAGCGCGCCGGGGACGGAGTTCTCCGTCGCGCGGTAGCGGTCCGCCAGGGGCAGGATGCCCGGGTCCTGTTCGACCATCGACTTGAGGACAAGGTCGACGTACTGCTTCATGCTGCGCTGCTCCTTCGTGCGTGGTTGCCGTGCCGGCGGACCGGCGGTGATCAGGCGTCGACGGTCCAGGGAGAGGTGCTGCCGGCGGGCTGGATCTGCATCAGCCGGTGCTCGCCCTGGATCCGGCCGTCGTAGAACCGGTACACCTCGACCGTGCTCAGGACCCCGGGGACCGGCCTGCTGAGCGGTACGTACGGCAGGGCCGGGTCCCGGCCGACGTTGGGGTTGAACTCCGCGTTGCTGTGCGCCTGTTCGCGGCGCGAGCGGTTGTCCAGCTCCATGGATTCGGGGACGTAGGCCGTTTCGAGGCCCGGGTACCACCAGTAGAAGCTCGGGTACACGTGGCCGGGCACCATGCCGAAGCCGACGACGGTGCCCTGGACCTCGTCGACCAGGACGCGGGCGTTCTCGTCGGCCGGGCGGTCGGCCATCAGGTCGCAGCCCAGGCCGATCAGTTCGGGGTACCTCGACTCGTCCCCGACCAGACTGCGGTAGCCCGGCCTGCCGTACTCCTTGGGCAGCGCGTGCTCGCGCTCGACCCGGGCGAACATCTCCTCGGTCGCCCAGGGCAGCAGCTCCCGCATCTTCGCCACGGTGATGTCGCCCATGACCCGCTCGCCGTTCTCGACCAGGTAGGCCTCCTGGGAGGTCTCCGGGGTGCCGGACGCCGGGTCGAAGACGCACCTGGCGACCTCGGTGAGCCGCTCCCTCGACGCCTTCCGCGCGGCGGGCACGGACTCCGTCCACTCCTTCGGCATGTTCGTCAGCCCGGTGGGGTCGAACATGAACCCCGAGTCGCCGTTGGAGCGGCACACGTACAGCTCCAGCTCGGTGATCAGGCCGTCGGCGGCCCTCAGCCGCCCCCAGAAGAGGCTGGGCACCCCCGACTCGTCGAGTTCGGCGACCACGAACACCTGTTGCGCGGGGGTGTCGATGACGTACTGGAAGTCGGCCGGCGGCCGGTAGCCGGTCACGGTGCGCCAGAGATCGGCCATCCCCGGCGACGAGGGTCCGTTGTTCTTCGTCATGGCGTAGCGCTTCGCCAGCGGCAGGACCGAGGCGTCGCGCCGGGCCATCGACTCCAGCAGCAGGTCGGCCAGACTCCTGAGTTTCTCGCGGTCGCTCGTGGACATGAGTTCCCGTCTCCCCTCACTGTGTGTCACGTGCCAGTCAGCCGGAGCCGGGTGCCGGACGGCAACCCCGGCGGCCATCACGAGCGCCGATCCGTGGCATCACCGCGATGGTGTCGGGCCGGGGCCGACGCCCCCTCCTGAGCCGACTCGAAGGCAATAACCGCAGTTCACAAGGGTGTTGTGCGAGAAACGCGGGCTGTTTCCGGTGTTGCCCCGACCATAATGCGACCGCATGGAACACCCCGTATCGCCATCGAGCACGCCTATGCATGGCATGGCGAACGGCGATCTCCCCGGTGGTTCTCGGGCGGTGGGCCAAGGCCTACGGTCTGTGCATCACTCGGCGCTCTTGGAGCATCTCCCCGCCCTCCGGGCCCGAGCCGCAGCGGCGCCGACCGGCACACCGGCCGTCCGTCCGCACCGCACCGCACCGCCGTCGCAACGACGGGCACACCCTCCGAAAGGACCTCCGCAATGTTCCTCGGCACGCGCAGGGCGGTCCGCGCCCGCGGGACGGAGTGAGCGGACATGCCCCGCCTCATCGCCCGGCGCCTCCTGCTCGCGATCCCGCTCGTCCTGACCGTCTCGGTCCTGACGTACGTCCTCCTGGCGATCGCCCCCGGTGACCCGGCCGCGACCGTGCTCGGCGCGTACGCCACCCCCGCCCAGATCGCCCGGCTGCGCACGGAGATGGGTCTGAACGAGCCGGTCTGGACGCAGTACTGGACCTGGCTCACCGACGCGCTGCACGGAGACCTCGGCAGCTCGCTCATCTCGTCGCGGACGGTCGGGTCGGAGCTGTCGGCCCGGCTGCCCGTGACCATGTCCCTGGTGATCGGCGCGACCCTGCTGTCCCTGGTCGCCGGCGTCGGCCTCGGCACCTTCAGCGCCGTCCGCGGCGGTTCCCTCGGCCGTGCGACGGACACGCTCGCCATGCTCGGCACCGCCATCCCGAACTTCTGGCTCGGTCTCATCCTGGTCTACGTCTTCGCCGTCACCCTGCGCCTGCTGCCCGCGACCGGCTACGTGCCGTTCACCGAGTCGCCCGGCGGCTGGTTCGAGTCGCTGATCCTGCCGGTCGTCACCCTGGCGACGGGCGGCGTCACCGGCCTCGCCAAACAGACCCGGGACGCGGTGCTGACCGAGCTGAGCCGCGACTACGTCGACGCCCTGCGCGCCGACGGCATCCCCGAGCGGCGGATCGTCCTGCGGCACGTCCTCAAGAACGCCGCGATCCCGATCGCCACGCTCACCGGGGTGTTCTTCGTCGCGCTGCTCGGCGGCTCGGTGCTCGTCGAGAACGTCTTCGCGATACCGGGGCTCGGCAGCCTCGCCGTCTCCTCCACCAACGACGGCGACCTGCCCATGGTCCAGGCCGTCGCCCTCCTCTTCTGCCTCCTCGTGGTGGCCGCCAACCTGCTGGTCGACCTCGCGTACGGCTGGCTCAACCCGAAGGCACGGGTCACCTCATGACCGAAACCGCACCCGACTCGCCCGTACGGGCGGCCACTTCGGCGCCGCCCTCCCGGCCCGCCGGACGCCGGCGCCCACGGCCGGTCACCGTCGTCGCCCTCACCGTCGTCGTGCTGATGACCGTCGCCTGCTTCGCGGCACCGCTCATCGCCCCGTACGGGCCGATCGAGGGCGACCTCGGCGACATCCTCGCCGGACCCGGCGCCGCCCATCCGCTGGGCACCGACGAACTCGGCCGCGACATCCTCAGCAGACTGCTCTACGGCGGCCGGTCCTCGCTGCTCTACTCCCTGGAGGTCATGTCCGTCTCCGTGGTCGTGGGCGTGTCAGTGGGCCTGGTCTCCGGCTTCGTCGGCGGCTGGGTCGACCGGCTGGTCCAGACGGCCGTCGAGATCGGCATGGCGATCCCCACCGTCGTCGTGACCCTGGTGATCCTCACCGTGTTCCGCGACGACTTCGCCGTCGCGCTGACCGGGCTGGGCCTGCTCATGACCCCGCCCACGGTCCGCAACGTACGCGGCCCGGTCGTCGCGGTGCGCCAGGAACTCTTCGTCGACGCCGCCCGGGTGGCCGGGCTGTCGCGCCGGCGCATCGTCGCCCGCCACGTCCTGCCCCGGGTGCTCGGCCCGGTGCTGGTACAGGCCACCCTGATCGGCTGCATGGCCCTGCTGTTCACCGTGGGCCTCGCCTACATGGGCTTCGGCGTACAGGCCCCCTCTCCCAGCTGGGGGTCGATGATCGCCGAGGGCGCCCAGATCGCGGACCGCGACGGCTGGCTGCTGGCGGTCTCGGGCATCGTCATGGGCGTCCTCGTCCTGTGCCTGGGCCTGCTCGGGGACATCGCCCGGGACGCGACCGTCGGCAGCTGGACACAGCCCCGCCCGCGCCGGGACCGCCGTACGGCCGCCCTCCCGGCGCGGCCGGCCGAGCCCTCCGCGCCCACCGCCCCGGCCGACCCGCACGCCCTGCTCTCGGTGCGCGGACTGTCGGTGGCCGTCGACCGCGCCGACGGCGAGGTCACCGTCGTCAGCGGCGTCGGCTTCGACATCGGGCCCGGCGACGTCGTCGGACTCGTCGGCGAGTCCGGCTGCGGCAAGACCTCGGTCGCCCGCGCCCTGCTGCGACTGCTGCGCGGCGGCGGCCGCATCACCCGGGGCACCGTCCTCTTCGAGGGCCGCGACGTGCTCGCCCTGCCGCCGGGCGAGCTGCGCCGCTACCGGGGCGGCTCGGTCGGCTACGTCCCGCAGGAGCCGATGACCGCCCTCGACCCGACCTACCGGGTCGGCACACTGCTCGCCGAGGCCGTACGGGCGCACTCCGGCACCGGCCCCGCCGAGGCCCGCGCCCGGGTGCTCGAACTGCTGGAGATGGTCAGGCTGCCCGACCCGGAACAGGTCGCCGAGCTGTACCCGCACGAACTCTCCGGCGGCATGGCGCAGCGGGTGTCCATCGCCCGCGCGCTCGCCGGCGACCCCGGACTGCTCATCGCCGACGAACCCACCACCGCGCTCGACGTCACCGTCCAGTCGGAGATCCTCACCCTGCTGCGCACGCTCCAGGAGGAGACCGGCCTGGCGCTCCTCGTGGTCAGCCACGACTGGGGAGTCGTCGCCCAGCTGTGCCGGCGCGCCGTCGTCATGTACGCCGGCCAGATCGTCGAACACGGCCCGCTCACCGAGCTGCTGGCGGCGCCCGCCCACCCCTACACCAAGCTGCTCCTCGACTGCCGGCCGCGCCGCGACACCCCGGTCGGCGCCCGGCTGACGACCATCCCCGGCACCGTCCCGGACCCGGCCGCCTGGCCGGCGGCCTGCCGGTTCGCCGACCGCTGCCCCCGCGTACGCCCCGTCTGCACCGAGGGCCCCGTCACGCTCGACACCGTCGCCCCGGAGCGCGAGAGCCGCTGCCTGCTCGCCCGGGACGTCCTGGAGGAGGCCCCCCATGCCGTCCGCTGAGCAGCCCCTGCTGTCGGTCAGGAACCTGGAGGTCGACTTCCGCCGCGGCCGCCGGGCGGTGCGCGCCGTGCGCGGCGTCGGCTTCGACATCCGGCCCGGCGAGACCCTCGGGCTGGTCGGCGAGTCCGGCTCCGGCAAGACGACGATCGGCCGCGCCGTCCTCGGCCTGGTGCCCGCCCGGGGCACGATCACCTTCGGCGGCCGGAACATCACCCACGCGTCCGCGCGCGAACACCGGTCCTTCGCCACCCAGCTCCAGGCGGTGTTCCAGGACCCCTACAGCTCCTTCAACCCCTCCCTCAAGGTGTCGACGAGCCTGCTGGAGTCCCTGCTGGCCCACGGCACCCCGAAGCACGAGGCCCGGCTGCGCATGGCGTCCCTGCTGGAGCGGGTCGGCCTCACGGCGGACGCGGCCGGGCAGTACCCGTCACGGTTCTCCGGCGGCCAGCGCCAGCGCCTCGCCATCGCCCGCGCCCTGATGACCTCGCCCAGGCTGGTGATCTGCGACGAGGCGGTCAGCGCGCTGGACGTCTCGGTCCAGGCCCAGGTCCTCAACCTGCTCCGCGAACTCCAGGACGAACTCTCCCTCAGCTACCTCTTCATCAGCCACGACCTCGACGTCGTGCGGTACATGTCCGCCCGCGTCATGGTGCTGTACCGCGGCCGGGTCCTGGAGGAGGGGCCGTCGGACGAGGTGGTGAACCGCCCGCGCAGCCCCTACACCCGGACGCTGGTGGCGGCGACCCCCGTGCTCGACCCCGCCGCCGCACAGGCCCGCGCACCCGTCCGCCCCGGACGCCCGGTCGCCGCCGTCGAGGAGGGCTGCCCGTTCACCGCGCGCTGCCCCGAGGCGCTGGACGCCTGCCGCGCGCGGATGCCGGACCTGCTACCGGCGGGCGAGGACACCTCCGTCGCCTGCCACGCCCGCCACCCGGCCGCCGCAGCGCGGAACACGGCGCCGTGACCGCCGCCCGCCGCCGAAGACCACCGGCCCGAGACGTCCACCGACCGGAGCCGGCCCCGTACGGAGACCGGCCCACCAACCCCCGCCGCGCGGGGGACGGCGTGCCCGCCGTCCGCGGGAGCGCCCACGCACCACGACGAAGGAGAACGGACATGACTGGCGCCGTGACATCCAGGCGCGTCCTGCTGGGCAGCGCCGTCGCCCTGCTCGGGGTCGCCGCGTGCGGAGGCGGCGGGCAGGACCACGCCGGCGAGGGGACCGCGAACGCCGACTCGGCCAGGAAGGCGAGGAGCGCGCCCCGCCAGGGCACGCTGCGGATCGCCGTGATCGCCCGGTCGTCCATCGACCCGGCGGTGGCGGCCCCGCCGGTCGTCGCCTACCCGGCGTACGACCCGCTCGTCCACGAGACGAAGGACGGGGACCACCGGCCCGACCTCGCGCTGTCCTGGCGCTTCGTCGGTGACGACCACAAGGTCTTCGAGGTGAGACTGCGCACCGGCGCGAGGTTCTCCGACGGCTCGCCGCTCACCGCGAAGGCGGTCGCCGCGTCGCTGACCTACTTCACCAGGGCCAAGGGCCCCATGGTGGCCAACGCGGGCCCGGTCGAGAAGGTGGAGGCCGTCGGCGACGACACGGTACGCATCCACTACTCCGAACCGGTGCCCCAGGCCTTCGCGCTGCGCTCGCTCACCCAGGACCAGAGCTTCGGCCTGGTCATCGGCGAGAAGGGCACCTCCGACCCGTCGTCCCTCACCAAGGAGTCCGACGGCATCGGCCCCTACGTCCTCGACTCCGCGCAGTCCACCGGCACCAGCTCGGTCTTCGTCCCGAACAAGCGGTACTTCAACCAGAAGGCGATCAAGTACGACAAGGTCGTCGTCCAGGTGATGGAGAGCGCCTCGGCACGCCTGAACGCCGTCCGCACCGGGCAGATCGACGTCGCCACCAACATGGACACCGGCTCGGTGCGGACCGCGCGGTCGGCCGGTCTGACCGTCTCGGAGCACGGCGGCCAGCTGCCCATGCTGTTCCTCCAGGACCGGCGCAGCGGACCGCTCGCCGACGGGCGGGTCCGGCGGGCCATGGCGATGTCCGTCGACCGGAAGGCCGTCATCGAGGCGGTCTACGCCGGCATCGGCACCGCCCAGAGCACCCTCGGTGTCAAGGGCCAGGCCGGCTACGACGCCGCCGCCGCGGACCCGCACCCGTACGACCCTGCCAAGGCCCGCAAGCTCCTCAAGGAGACCGGGTACGCCGACGGGTTCACCCTCAAGGTGCTGGGCGACAGCACCATCGCCCCGGGCGGCCTGCTGGCCCAGGCACTGGCGGACCAGTTCGGCAAGGTGGGCGTCACGCTGAAGCTCGACGTCGCTGCCGTCCCGCTCGCCGAGTGGCTGAGGAAGCTCAACTCCGGCGCCTACCAGGCGACGGTCTCCGCCGCCTTCGCGACCGACCCCTACTCGCTGCACCGCTCCTTCCTCGCCCCCGGCGAGACCGGGAACGTCTTCAAGCTCACCGACGCGACGCTCGACGGGCTGCTGCGGTCCGCCGCCACCGCCCCGGACCTCGCCGGGGAGCGGGAGCGGATGCGCAAGGTGACCGGCCGCCTCGACGAACTCGTCTGGGCCGTGCCCATCGGCAAGGTCCCCGGCGGCATCGACTTCGTCGCCGCCGGGGTGCGCAACGTCCCCGCGAGCGGCGTCAACATCCAGGCCTACCCGTTCGATCCGCAGGCCGAGGAGGTCTGGTTCACCGGGTAGCCCGCCCCGGACCCGTGGGCGCGGGGCGGCCTCCCCGCCGGACCTCCCCGTGCCTCCGTGCCGTCGTGCCTCCGAGCCGTCGTGCTTCCGTGCCGCCGTGCCTCCGTGCCTCCGTGCCGCCGTGCCTCCGTGCCTCCGTGCCTCCGTGACCCCGTGACCCCGTGCCCGGTGGTTCTCCCCGGCCGCACCTCATCCGCCACACCGGTCCGCCCGGACCGCCCGAGACCCTTGAGGACACCGATGACCGAAGCCCCTGTCGACCGGTCGGACGCGATGACGGTCGCGGCCGGCGAGACGTTCACCGTCGAAAGGACGACCCGCACCCGGTTCCTGGAGATCGCCCGGGGCGGCACGCTCGCCGCCCCCGAGGGCCACAGCCTGGTGCTGACCGTGGACGGCGTGGAGAAGGGCTCCGTCTTCTCCGCCCCGCACAGCACGACCACCGTGATCGCGCCCGGTTCCCATCGCGGCGACGTCGTGATCACCGTCGTGGAGGACCACCAGGAGTCCGCCATGGGCGTGCCCTACCACCTGAGGCACGCTCTGTGCGTCGCCGGCGGCCGGACCGTTCCCGAACGGTCGGTGCCGGCGGCCGTGATCGGGGGCAGGCTCTCCGCGGGGCTGGCCGAGGACGTCGTCCTGGTCTCCGAGGGCGAGGGCTTCAACGGCTTCTACGTGACCGACGGCGAGTACACCGTCCGGCGGCCGAGGATCACCGCCACCGGCAACGGCCGCAGCGACTTCGCCTGCCAGGGCGTCGGCATCGTGGCGACCGGTCCGGGGACCCGGCTGGTGGTCGAGGACGCGGTGATCCGCAACCGCGGCACCATGCGGTCCGGGATCATCGCCACCGGCGGGGCCCGGCTGATCGCCAAGAACTCGGTCGTCGAGACCGAGGACGGCGACCTCCCCGAGGGCTTCGTGCACACCCTCGGGCCCGACATGCTCACCGTGCCCTGGGCCATGGGCCTGTGGGGCAACGTCCGCGCCGTGAACAACACCGGCGACCACACCAGGGCCGCCTACCTCGGCTGCACACTGTCCTCCACCAACTGGGGCGTCATCTCCACCGACGCCGTCATGTCCAGCGACCCCGGCCGCAAGGAGCACCTGGTCGTCGTCGACTGCGACGCCACCATCAGGGGCGAGGACGGCTACCGCGTCTTCACGGACTGCAACGCCGTCAACCGCGTCCTCGGCACCCGCTTCTCGAACGTCACCATCGGTGCCGTCGTCGGCGGCGGCTCCCTCACCCTCGGGGACAGCACCCCCGAGGCGGTGGCCGAACTGAACGCCGAGTTCGACCTGCGGCTGACCGAGGACGAGCTCGCCGCCCTCGCCGCACGGCCCACGGAGATCGACTCCCGGCGGTTCGGTGTCATGTTCCACCAGTTCCCGAACGGTTCGCTGACCGTCGGCGGTGCCACGCGGATCAGCTCCGCCAGGACCCTGTTCCTGAACGAGTCGGTGCCGTCGGCCATCTCCGTGGACGGATCCGAGGGCGCCCGGCTGACCGCCGGCAACGGTGTGCTGTTCCAGCTGATGGAGAGCGACGACCCGGTCCTGGTCTCCGGTGACTTCTCCGATCTGGCGGGCGCCGTCCATCGCGACCCCACCGGGGCCCCGGCCCGGGACGCCGGCTGGAGCGTCACCACCGCCCACGACGAGGACGCCGTGGCCGGCTTCCGCGACATCGAGCTGGCCGGCGACTTCTACAACGCCGGGCGGGGCAACCGGAACCTCGTGCTCACCTTCGAGCGCTCCCGCGTGGACGGCGTGATCTCCGCGGCCACGGCCCGCCACCGCGTCGACCCCATCCGCATCGAGGACTACCGCGAGATCGGCGAGGTCGACAACACCGTGGCGCCTGCGGTCAACAACGGCGTGCTCGTGCGGCTGGCCGACGGCGCGCACTGGACGGTGCGCGGCACCTGCCACCTCACCCGTCTGGAGATCGCCGCCGACGCCGCCGTCACGGCCGGGTCCGCCACCGTCGACGGCGTGCCCGCGGAGCTGACGCCCGGCAGCACCCACAGCGGGGCGATCGTCCTCACCGGCCGCCGCTGATCCCGCCCGCCCCCGCACCCCCGTTCTGAACGGCCCCACCACGTCCCCACCACCACGTCCCCCCACCGCGACGGAGCGAAGGGAACAACGATGGCCCGCATCCCGGGTACGAGAGCCACGAGCGTTTCGAGGGCATCGACAAACGGGCGATCAAGTACGACAGGATCGTCATCCAGGTGATGGCCGAGACGGCCGCGCGGTTCAACGCCGTCCGCACCGGCCAGCTCGACTACGCCTTCGACCTGGGACCCGACCGGATCGGCACGGCGAAGTCGGCCGGACTGACCGTGTCCGAGCACGGCGGTACCTTCTCCGCACTGCTGCTGGAGGACCGCAAGAGCGGTCCGCTCGCCGACGTGCGCGTACGGCAGGCCCTCGCCTACGCGATCGACCGGGAGTCGGTCATGAAGGCGGTCTACTCCGGCGTCGGCACCGTACAGAGCTCCCTGGGCGTCAAGGGCATGGCCGGCTACCTCGCCGGCGCCACCGACCCGTACGCCCACGACCCCGACAGGGCCCGGGACCTGCTCAAGGCGGCCGGCTACGCCCAGGGCTTCACCATGAGCGTGCTGGACTTCGCGCCCACGGACCCCAGCAGCGTGCTGGCACAGGCCTTCTCCGCCCAGCTGGCGAAGGTCGGCGTCAGCGTCGCGCTCACGGTGGAGAGCGGCGGCTACACGCAGTTCCTGGAGAAGGTCTACTCCAAGAAGTACGAGGCCGTCGTCACCGCGCTGCCGGTGAACGACGTCTTCTCCCTGCACCGGCTCTACCTCGGCCCCGGCTCCCTGGGCAACGCGTTCGGCCTCGGCGACCCGGAGCTGGACCGGCTGCTCACCCAAGCCGCCACCGCGCCGACCGGCGCGCAGGAGGACACCCGGATGCAGAAGGTCACCCGGCGCCTGGACGAGCTGGTCTGGGCGGTGCCCGTCGGCATCGTGCCGACCGTGGACGCCGCCGGGACGAAGCTCCACAACATCCCGACCGGCACCGCCAACTCCCAGCCCTATCCCTTCAGTCCCCGGGCCACGGAGGTGTGGTTCAGCGACTGAGACCCGACCGCACCCCGCCACCCCCGCGCAGTACCACGCACCACCGAAAGGACCAGAGATGACCGCCACGCTGGAGTACGGCGACGACCTCACCCTCGGCGCCGGCCAGACGCTGACCATCGAACAGACCATACGCACAAGGCAGTTGGAGATAGCCGAGGGCGCCACCGTCACCGCACCGGCCGGACACCTGCTCACCCTCACCGTCGACGGCGTCGAGCGGAACATCGGGCCGGGCCGCCACACCGGCGACGTGACCCTCACCGTCACCGAGGAGAACGTGGTCCCGTTCGACTTCGGCCCCTTCAACCTCGTCCACGAGCTGCGCCAGGCGCTGTACCTCGACTCCACCGGGATCGTGCCGTCCAAGTCCGTGACGGCCGCGGCCCCCGGGGCCACCCTGGACGGACAGCACCTCACCGGGGTCGAACTGGTCTCCGCCGGCGACCGCTTCAACGGCGTCTACGTCGCCGGCGGCACCTACACCCTGCACCGGCCGGTCGTGGACTTCGAGGGCGACGGCGGCGACGACTTCGTCGGCTGGGGCGCCGGGATCACCTCGGCGGGCGACGGCACCAGGCTGGTCCTGGAGGACGCCCGGATCCGCACCTTCGGCCTCATCCGCGCCGGGCTGGTGGCCGACAAGGGCAGCAGCCTCGTCGTCAAGCACAGCGAGATCGAGGCACGCGACGGCGAACTGCCCGACGACTACGTGCCCAACGTGGACCCGGGCACGATGATGGCCGTGCCCTGGATGCTCGGGCTGAGCGGCACCTGCCGGGCGGTCAACCTGGTCGGTGTCGACACCACGGCCACGTTCGTGGACTCCACCGTCACGGCGGAGGGCTGGGGCGCCCTCTCCAACGACATGGGCGGCAACGCCCGGCTGACCACGATCAACAGCACCGTCGCCGTCACCGGGGAGAGCGGGTACGGCGCCTACTCGCTGGGAGCCGCCACCACCCGCATCCTCGGTACGGCCGTCGACGTCCCCGACTACGCCGTCATCATCGACGCCGGCGCCAACCGGGTGACCCTCGGGGCCAGTTCACCGGAGGAGGTCGCCCGGCTCAACGACGAACTCGGCCTCGGCCTGACCGACGACGAGCTGAAGGCGCTGCCGCGGCGGCCGACCACCGTCAGGTCCGGCCGGTTCGGCGTCATGCTCCACGCGAGCGCCGCCGTCGACGACCGCCCGGCGAGCGTACGGGTCCAGGACGACACGGTCCTCGACACCGGGAAGACCGTCTTCCTCGTCAAGGGCGTCGCGGCCCGCATCGAGGTGGACGGCTCCGGCGGAGCCCGGCTCCGCCCGGGCAACGGCGTCGTCGTACAGCTCATGGACTCCGACGACCCGGGCCCGGTCTTCGTCGACGGCGCCCTGCTCAACCAGGGCGTCTACCACGAGCCCGCCGAGGAGCCGCTGCGCGTCGAGGAGTTCGACGTCACCGCCCGCCACGAGGACGACGTCATCGTCACCCTCAGCCACGCCACCGTGGCCGGCGACTTCTACAACGGCTTCCGGGACGGCACCGGCACCGACAAGATCGGCGCGGGAGGTCTGGCGCCGCGCCCCGAGCCGACCGGGAAGAACCTGGTCCTCGACGTCACCGACTCCCGCCTGACCGGAGTGATCTCGGCGGCCACCGCCCGGCACGACAAGGACACCATCACCGGCGACGACCACCGTCTGCTCGGCGAGGTGCGCAACACCCCGGGCGCCCCGGTCAACAACGGTGTGATCGTCTCGCTGACCCGCTCCACCTGGACGGTCACCGGTACCTCCCATCTGACCGGCCTGACCCTGGGCGAGGACGCCGTGGTCACGGCGGCCGACGGCACCCGGCCGGTGCTGACCGTGGACGGCGTCGAGACCCCCCTCGACGCACCCGGCAGCCACCGGGGACACCTGGTGCTCACCGTCACGCACCGGGACTGACCCGGAACAGGCCGAAGGGGGCGTCGCCGGTACGGCGACGCCCCCTTCGCGGTGCTCGGGTCCGTCAGTCCGTGGCCATGATCCCGCCGTCGACGGCGATGTCGGAACCGTTGATGTACGACGCGGAGTCCGACGCCAGGAACGCGGCCAGGTGGGCGACGTCCTCCGCCCGGCCGAGCCGCCCCGAGGGGATGCGGCCGACCATGCCGGCCTCGCCCTCCGCGCCCAGCGCGGCGATGACCGGTTCGGTCGCGGGGGTGACGATGAGGCCGGGGCTGATGGTGACGGCGCGTATCCGGTGCGGCGCGCCCGAGACCACCAGGTGCTTGGTGAAGGCGAGGACACCGCCCTTCGCGGCACCGTGCGCGTGCTGGTGCACGAACCGGGCGCCGCGGTGCGCCGCCACGCTGGCGACGTTGATGACCACACCGCCGCCGGCCGCCTTCAGCAGGGGCCAGGCCGCCCTGGTCGACAGGTAGACGATGTCGAGTTCGTAGGTGAGGGAGAACTTCCACTGCTCGTAGGTGAGTTCGTCCCAGGGGCCGACCCGGGCGACCGAGGCGTTGTTGTAGAGGACGTCGACCTTGCCGTACTCGTCGGCGGTGTCCCGCACCCAGCGGGCCGCGCCCTCCTCGGTGGCCAGATCGACCGGCTGCACCGAGCGCATCCGGCCACCCTTCTCCCGTACCAGGGCGACGGTCTCCTCCGCGGCCTGCGCGTCGAGGTCGCAGCCCACGACGAACGCGCCGCGCGCGGCGAACTCCAGCGCCGCGGCCCGGCCCATCCCGCCGCCCGTGCCGCTGACGAGGGCGACCTTCCCGGTCAATTGCGTCATGTCTGTGCTCCTGGATCAGTGGTGTGCGTCCATTCTCGGCAACGCCGACCATGGACAGAACTCATGATTTGCCATACATGACATTGATTCGACTGATGAGCGGAGGGCTGTGTCCGCCGTCGGCGGAGCATGCGGAATCTCCCGATCGCGGCGCCGCGGCGACCGGCGCATCCTCCGCGCCACAGCCCGTGCCGGACCGGGCCGGTATACCTCCCATCCCCAGGCTCGATGACTGGGGACCTTGTACGTCGTTTCGGGCACTTCTTACGCTGCCGTGCAATTTAGTCGGGCCGTTTCGCTCCGTGACCCGGCGCCGACTCGCACAGGCTCAAAGGAGAGTCCCCACGATGACCGCAAGACCAGTGACCGCGGCCACCGCCACGACACACCGCAACCGCACCGTACGGGTCTCGGGCGCTCTCTGTGCCGCGGCCCTGCTCACCGTCACCGCGGCGGGGTGCAGCAAGAAGAGCGCCGACGGCACGAGCGCCGACTCCGGCTCCTCGTCCTCGTCGTCGTCCTGCGGAACCGTCCCGGCGGCGGACTTCAACGACAAGGCAGGCCTGATCAAGGCCCTGGGCGCGGACTACTCGGCGGCCTACAGCGGTTACTCGGGCACCGTGCAGAAGAGCGCGTGGGAGAACTGGGAGGGCAAGAAGTCCGGGACGATCACCGTCGGCATCTCCGAGTCCCAGCTGGTGAACCCCTACCAGACGCTGATCAACACCGCGCTGCAGAAGTACCTCAAGGCACAGGGGTACAAGGTCATCGACCTCGTGTCCACCAACGAGGTCACCAACCAGATATCCCAGTTCAACCAGCTGATCACCGACAAGGTCGACCTGATCATCTACCAGCCGCTGGCCGCCGGTTTCGAGTCGGTCGTCGACAAGGCCGCCAAGGCCGGCATCCCGTCCATCTCGGTGCTGAACAATGTGACCGACGCCAACACCGTCAACGTCGTGCCGAACGCCTTCGCGGCGGGCGAGGCGCAGGGCGCCGCCCTGGCGAAGTCGATGGGCGGCAAGGGCACGATCCTCGGCGTGCACGGCATCAAGGGCGTGCCGATCGACACCGACACCTTCAACGGCGCCAAGGCCGCGCTGGCGAAGTGCTCCGGCATCACCCTGGACGACTCGATCTACACCGACTTCTCGCCCACCACCGCGCAGACCAAGGTCCAGCAGTACCTGGCCGCGAACCCGACCAAGACCATCGGCGGCGTCCTGGAGGGCGGCCCGATGACCACCGGCATCATCTCCGCCTTCCAGAAGTCCGGCGTCACCGTGCCGCCGGTCGCCGACAACGGCCTGACCAAGGGCGGAGTGGCCTACTGGGCGGCCAACGAGAGCAGCTACAAGGGCGTCGGCCTGTTCAACCCGGCCGACGGACTGGCCAAGGCCGTCGTCCAGGTGGCCAAGCACATGCTCGACGGTGACGGGGTCAAGGCCTCGGACATCGTCATCAACCCGCCGCTCGTGACGAGCGACAACCTGTCGAAGTTCTCGAAGTCGAGTTTCAAGACCGGTGACGCCTCCACCATCACGGTGGGCGATGTCGGCCAGACATTCGCCGAGACGAGCTACATCGACGGCTTCTTCGGCTCATAGGGAGCAGTACGTTGAGCGAGCAGAGCCAGGTGGCCCTCGAAGTCACCGGTCTCGCCAAGTCGTTCGGGGCGACCAGGGCCTTGCGGTCCTGTTCGCTCCGGCTTCTGGCCGGCGAGGTCCATGCCCTGATGGGCGAGAACGGGTCGGGGAAGAGCACCCTGGTCAAGATTCTCACCGGGGTGCACGCCCCGGACTCCGGCGGCTACCAGGTCGCCGGCCGCGCGGTCCGTCCCGGCGGCCCCGCGGCGGCGATCGCGGCCGGGGTGATGGCCGTCTACCAGGAGGTCCTGGTGGTCGGCCCGCGCTCCGTGCTGGAGAACGTCTGGCTCGGCGCCGACGGGGTCTTCCGGCGGCGCGTCCCCGAGGCCGACAAGCGGGCCAGGGCCGCCGCCGTACTGGGCGAACTGCTCGGTGCGGCGCCCGACCTGGACACTCCGGTCGAACAGCTCTCGCTGAGCGACCGGCAGGCCTGCGGCATCGCCCGCGCGCTGGTCCGCGAGCCCCGGGTGCTGATCCTGGACGAGGCCACCAGCGCGCTCGACGTGGCCACCCGGGACCGGCTCTTCGAGGCCATCGCCCGGCGCAAGGCGGCCGGTATGGCGGTGCTGTTCGTCTCCCACCGTATGGACGAGGTCGACGCCATCTCCGACCGGGTGTCCGTGCTGCGCTCCGGCGAGTCGGTGGCCACCCTGGACGCCGACGACGCCACCACGGCCGAGCTGGTGCGCCTGATGACCGGCGCCGAACACCTCACCGACATCCCCGAGGGCGGCACGCTCGCCCACCGCAGCGGCCCCGCCGCCGACGCGCCGGTGCTGCTGCGGGTCCGCGGGCTCAGGCTCCGGCCGGACGCCGACCCGGTCGACTTCGAGCTGCGGGCCGGGGAGACGGTCGGCCTGGCCGGCCTGGAGGGCCACGGCCAGGACGCCTTCATCAAGGCGCTGTGGCACGGTCCCGCGGGCGCGGGGTCCGTCGTACGCGTCGAGGTGGGCGGCGAGAGCGAGATCCGCTCGGAGCAGCGGGCGGCGGCGGCCGGCATCGGCTACGTACCGCGTGACCGGCGCGGCGAGGCCCTGTTCGGGACGCTCTCCGTCCGGGAGAACTTCTCCGCCGCGACCCAGCACAGGGACACCCGCTTCGGGCTGCTGTCACGGGCGTCCGCGCTCGGCCGCTTCACGGAGTACCGGTCCGGCCTCAAGGTCCGGATGGGCCGCGAGTCCGACCCCGTCACCACCCTGTCCGGCGGCAACCAGCAGAAGGTCGTCATCGCCCGCTGGCTCGCCCGCCGCCCGGACGTGCTCCTGCTCAACGACCCCACCCGGGGCGTGGACATCGGCGCCAAGCGCGACATCTACGCGCTGCTCGACGAGCTGACGGCGCGCGGGGTCGCGGTCGTCATGCTCTCGACGGAGGTCGACGAGCACATCGAACTCATGGACCGCGTCCTCGTCTTCCGCGAGGGCTCGCACTCCACGACCCTCGACCGCCCGTCGCTGACCCGACAGTCCCTGGTCGCCGCGTTCTTCGGCCGCACGGTCACCCCGTCGGTCACCGGCGCCGCCTCCCCGGATGGTGACGCATGAATGCCCTCGATTTCCTGCGGGGCCTGCTCGGCAAGCGCCCGTACGCGTTCGCGGGGCTGCTCGCGCTGGTCCTGCTGGTGGTCAACACCGCACTCCAGCCGGCCTTCCTGGCCTACGACAACTGGGCGGCGGTCCTGGCGTCCTTCGCGCCGCTGGCCGTCGCGGCGATGGCCAGCACCCCGGCGATCCTCTCGGGCGGCGGCGGCATCGACATCTCGATCGGCCCGCTGCTGACCCTGATCGACATCGTCATCGTGGCCAACCTGCTGCCCAACGGCCTCACTTCGCCCTTCGTGGTGATCCCGGTCTGCCTGGCGATCGGTGCGGCGATCGGCGCGGTCAACGGCGTCCTCGTGGCCGTGCTGCGCTTCCAGCCGGTCGTGGCCACGCTCTGCGCCAACATCGTCATCGGCGGTCTGGCCACCCAGGTGCAGGGCGACACCGTCCCCTCCGGCAGCACCGCGTGGACCAAGGACCTGGCCGGTTCCTTCGGCCCGGTCCCCGGCGCGCTGCTGACCATCGGCGCCCCGCTGCTCATCTGGTGGGGCCTGTCCCGGACCCCGTTCGTCAAGGCGCTGTACGCGGTCGGCGGCGACGACGCCACCGCCTTCTCCGCCGGGGTGAACGTGCCGAAGGTCCGGATCGCCGCGTACTCCCTCGGCGGGCTCTACGCGGGCATCGCCGGAATCGCCCTGATGTCCCTCATCAGCGAGGGCGCGGCCAGCATGTCGGCGCAGTACACCCTGCTCGCCATCGCCGCGGTGGCCCTCGGCGGCACCTCGCTGGCGGGCGGCCGGGGCTCCCTCCAGGGCTCGCTGCTCGGCGCGGCGAGCATCTACCTGATCAACAACCTGCTCAACGTGGTGAAGGTGTCCACCCTGTGGTCCACCGCGATCTACGGCGCGATGCTGCTCTTCGCCGTGGTCGTGGGCGCCGTGTTGACCAACGCCCGCAGGAGGGCCGTCGCATGACCACAGACACCGCGGTCGCGGACCCGGCGACGGGAGCGGACGGGGTCCCCCTGCTGCACACGCTCACCGAGTGGCAGCGCCGGTTCCCGCTGTTCCAACTGCTCGCCCTGGCCGCGCTGTACGGCTACGGTCTGAGCACCATCGAGGGCTTCGGCTCGCAGCGGGTGCTCTACGCCGTCCTCGTCAACGCCTCGCTGCTGGGGCTCGCGGGCGCCGGGCAGACCATCGTCGTCCTGGTGGGCGGCATCGACTTCTCCATCGCGGCGTTCATCTCGGCCGGCAACGTCATCATCGCCGAACTGTGCGGCACCGAACACTGGTCCACCGGGGCCGCGGTGGCGGTCGCGCTGGCCGTCGGGGTGGTGGGCGGACTCCTCAACGGGGTGCTGTCGTACCGCTTCAAGGTCGAGCCGCTGATCGTGACGCTGGGGGTGAGCGCGCTGCTCTCCGGCCTGGTGCTCAAGTGGATCAACGGCTCCGCCACCGGGGTCGCCCCGGCGTGGCTGGGCAGGCTGACGGCCGCCAACGGCACCACGTTCGGCATCGGCGTCCCGCCGGTGGTCGTCATCTGGGCGGTGGTGGCGGTCGTCATCGGCCTGGTGCTCACCCGGACCCGCGCCGGACGCAACCTCTACCTGACCGGCGTCAACCAGAGCGCCGCCCGGCTCGCCCTGGTGCGGGTCAACCGGACCTGGATCTACGCGTACGTCGCCAGCGCGGTGCTGGCCACCTGCGTGGGCATCCTGCTGGCGGGCTACTCGGGCTCGGGCAACGTCACCATCGGCGACCCCTACCTCTTCCAGTCCCTGGCGGCGGTCATCGTCGGCGGCACCATGTTCGGCGGCCGCGGCGACTACTGGCGCACGGTGCTCGGCGCGCTGATCCTCTCGGTGGTCGCCCTGCTGCTCAGCGCCAACCAGCTCTCCTCGGCGTCCCAGGACATGATCACCGGCGGCCTGATCCTGCTCGTCGTCGGCCTCTACGGCCGGGAAAGGCGGCTGCGCGACCGCATCTGACGCCCCGGGGCCGGGGGAGCGGCGCCGACGCACACCCCCTCGCCGACCCGCCGTCCGGCGCCGCCCGCCCCGGCTGGAGGACCGAGGCGCGAGGCCCGAGGGGCAGGGGGCGGGGGCGGGGCGGGCCAGGGGGGCACCGGTGCCGTGGTGCCCCCGTGCCGCCTCAGATCAGTTCGGGGTGCGGTTTCGGGTGGGTCGCCGGGACCGGGGCGGGGCCCGGTTCCCAGCGGGCCGTGGTCCTGACGTAGCCGTAGATCATCGAGACCATGGCCAGCACGAGCAGCGGGCCGGAGAGCCACGGGCGGTGGGCCATGGGCAGCGGCAGGAAGCGGTAGGACAGCAGGAGGGCGACGAAGACCGCCGCGCCGTACCCGGCCAGCCGGAGCCCCGCCGGGTCCCAGCCGTGGCCGTACGCGCGCAGCGCCGTCTCGATGGTGAGGGTGAACACCACACCGGCGACGAGGTCCGCGCCGTAGTGGTAGCCGAAACCGAGGGTCGCGGTGAGCGTGGCGGCCAGCCAGAACGTGCCCGCGAACCGCAGGAGCCGGGGGCCGCGGCGGGAGTGGATGAAGATCGCCGTGGCCCAGGCCGTGTGCAGGCTCGGCATGCAGTTGCGCGGGGTCGTCGCGTCGTACCGGATGTGGTGCGGCACGCCGACCGTCGGCAGCGTCCTCGGCCACAGGTCGGGCACGGGCCAGTGCCCGCCGCCCGGCGGCCGGTCCGGCCAGAGGCTGAGCGACGCCCAGTGGTCGGCCCCGGTGCCGTAGGCGAAGACCGGCCCGACCACCGGGAACAGCATGTAGACGACGGGCCCGAGCAGGCCGATCGCCAGGAAGGTGCGCACCAGGTGGTGGCGCGGGAAGCGGCGTTCGGCCGCCACATTCCGCAGCTGGTACAGCGTGACGACGACCGCGGCCACGGCGAGCTGGCTGTAGACGACGTCGAGCAGGTTGAAGCCGACCGGTCCGCTTGCGGTGACCAGCCGGCCCATCAGCCAGGACGGGTTGCCGAGCGCGTGGTCGGCGGTCGCCACGTACGGGTCGAGCACCGTCGGGCGGGTCTTCGAGGTGATGAGCAGCCAGGTGTCGCCGGTCTTGCGGCTGACCACCAGCAGCAGCCCCAGCCCCGCGCCCTTCAGCAGCAGCACGCGCTCCCGGCCGCGGCGTCGGGTGAGGGCGACGACCGCACAGCCGATGACCACCCACAGCGCGCCGTTGCCGAAGGGATGGCCGGGGCCCGGCCGGGCGCCGGACGCCCAGCGGACCGCCAGGAGGACGACATCGATGCCGATCGCGGCACCGGCCGCGAGGAACCGCTCCCTCCGGGTGAGCACCACCATCGTCAGCGCGAGCCCGGCGTACAGCAGGAAGCCCGACTTCGGCGGGAACACCAGCTCACGGACCTGGACGGTGATCGGCCCCGGCAGACGGTAGTGGCGTGCGACGCACTCCAGCGCGACGAGGAACACGAGGGCCACGGCACCCGTCGCGGCCCAGAGTCTCGCCCGCGGTCGACGCCACAAGGAAGGTATAAGTCGCAATTTCGGCCGTTTTGTTAGTTGTCGGTTGTCGGTTGCCGGTCGGAGGTGGTTCGCCTGCGTGTCACCTTCCGGTCGGCTTTACTTTCTCTCTCACTGTGAGCTTCCTGTCGAGTCCCTGGCCGAAGGAAGACGGAAAGATCACAGTTCGGGTTCCGCCGGACGGCGACCGGATCACCCGGCGGACGCCCCGCCGGCGACGGCGGCAGGGCGTGGTCGACGCGACCCCCGTGCGCCTCGCCCACGCCCTGCCCGTCCGTGCTGCCGCCGTCCGCGCCCCTCGGGGGCACCCGGTGACCGTCTCCTCACCAACGTCACTGCGGCGTATGTCAGTTGGTCTCAAGGTCCGCCTGACGTCCACTGAAGTGAGGATCTAGGATCGGCCTTGCGAAAATCTTGTGACGGAGGGTCGTTGAAGCTCCTACTGCTCGGTCCGCTGGAACTGCGTGCCATGGACGTCGGACTGGACCTGGGACAACCGCGCAGGCGGGCGGTGCTCGCCGCGCTGGCGGCCGATGCCGGGCGGCCCGTCGCGGTGGAGACGCTCGTCGACCGGCTCTGGGACGGAACCCCGCCGGACGGCGCCCGCTCCGTCGTCTACTCCCACATCAGCCGCCTGCGCCGGCTCCTCGACGACGCCGCGGCCCGCGAACACGGCGCTGAACCGGCGCGACCCGCCGTACGCCTGGGCAAGGTCTCCGGCGGCTACGTGCTGGAGGCGGACGGCGACGCCCTCGACCTGGTCCGGTTCCGCTCGCTCGTCGCCCGCGGACGGGAGCCGCTGGGCTCCGACAGCGAGCGCGCCGCCCTCCTGGAGGAGGCGCTGCGGCTGTGGCGCGGTGCGCCGCTGCCGGGGATGCCCGGGGCCTGGGCCGAACGGATGCGCACCGCCTGGAACCAGGAGCGGATCGAGGCGGCGCTCCTGTGGGCGCCGGTCCTGCTGAGGCAGGGCGCCCCGGAGACGGTCCCCGGGCTGCTGCGGCCGCTGCTCGCCGACCACCCCCTGTCCGAGCAGCTCGCCGCGCTCCTGATGCGCTCGCTCGCGGCCGTCGGCTCGACCGCCGACGCGCTCCGCGTCTACACCGGCATCCGGGACCAGCTGGCCGACGAACTGGGCGTGCCCCCCGGTCCCGAACTGCGCGCGGTGCACGAGGAGTTGTCGAGCGGAACCGCCGCCGTACGGCAGCCGCCCGGCCCGCGGCCCGCCGCCGCGCCCGTACCCGCGCAACTCCCGATGGACATCAGACCGTTCACCGGACGCCACGAACAACTCGACGCCCTGACCCGCGCCCTGGTCCGCGACGGCGGCCAGGCGGCCACCGCGGCCGTCGTGGCCGCCGTCTCCGGCACCGCCGGCGTCGGCAAGACCGCGCTCGCGGTGCACTGGGCGCACCGCTCCCGAGGCGCCTTCCCCGACGGCCAGCTGTACGTCGACCTCAGGGGCTACGACCCGCAGCAGCCGGTCTCCACGGGCCAGGCCCTGACCGGCTTCCTCACCGCCCTCGGGGTGCCCCGGCAGGAGATCCCGCTGCGCCTGGAGGACCGGGCGGCCCGCTACCGGACCGCGCTGGACGGCCGGCGGCTGCTGGTGGTCCTGGACAACGCCGCCTCCGCCGCCCAGGTCAGGCACCTGCTGCCGGGCAGCCCGGACTGCCGGGCGCTGATCACCAGCCGGGACTCGCTGGGCGCGCTGGTCTCGGTGCACGGCGCGCACCGCGTCGTCCTCGACGCGCTGCCCGCCGCCGACTCCCTCGCCCTGCTGCGGGCGCTGGTCGGCGACCGGGTCGACACCGAGCCCTCCGTCGCCGCCGACCTGGCCGAACAGTGCGCCCGGCTGCCGCTGGCCCTGCGGGTCGCGGCCGAACTGGTGCTGTCCCGGCCCGCGGAGCCGCTCGCCCTGCTGGTGGCCGAACTCCACGACCACCAGCGGCGGCTGGACCTGCTGGACTCCGGCGACGACCCCCGGGCCGCCGTACGCGCCGTCTTCTCCTGGTCCTACGCCCGCCTCGCCGAACTGCCCGCCCGGCTCTTCCGGCTGCTCGGTCTGCACCCCGGCCCCGACACGGACGTGCACTCCGCCGCGGCCCTGGCCGGCGAGTCCGTGGACGTCGTACGGCGGGCGCTCGACGTGCTGGCCCGCGCGCACCTGCTCGACCGCATCGCCGGCGGCCGGTACGGCATGCACGACCTGCTGCGGGTGTACGCGGCGGAGCTGGCCGCCCGGCACGACCCGGAGCCCGGCCACGAGGCCGCCCTCACCCGGCTGCTCGACCACAGCCTGGCGGCGGCCGCCGCGGCCATGGACGTCCTCTACCCGGCCGAACGCCATCTGCGCCCCGCCGTGGAGCGGCCCGGCACCGGGCTGCCGCCGCTGCGCACCGCCGAGGAGGCCCGCGCCTGGCTGACCGCCGCCCAGCCCACCCTGGTGGCGCTGTGCTCGCGCACCGAGGAACCCGGCCCGTCCGGGCACACCGTGCGCATCGTCACCACGCTGCACCGCCACTACGAGCGCGCCGGGCACTACACGGACGCCCTCACCGTCTACACCTACGCGCTGCAGGCGGCGCGCTCGGTGGGGGACACCCGTGGTGAGGCCGACGTCCTCGTCTGCCTCGGCGCCGTCCACCGGCGGCTCGGCGACTACGACAGCGCACGCGCGCTGCACGACACCGCGCTCGAACTGTGCCGCCGGATCGGCTACCCGGCGGGCGAGGCCCGGCACCTGACGAACGTGGGCGTCCTGCTCGAACTGCGCGGACGCTACCGGGAGGCGGCCGAGCAGCACGAGCGGGCGGTGACCCTGTTCCGCTCGGTCGGCGACGTCCTCGGCGAGGCGGACGTTCTCAACAACCTGGGCATCGTGCTGGAGTTGCTGGAGGACTTCGAGGCGTCGGTCGAACGCTACGAACGGGCGCTGGAGTTGTACCGCACCGTGCACCACCCCTTCGGGGAGGCCAGTGCCCTCGGCAACCTGGGCATCCTGGTGGCACGACTGGGCGACCACGCGGCGGCGGCCCGGCACTTCGAGCGGGCGCTCGCGCTCTTCCGGCGGCTGGCCCACGTCTCCGGCGCCGCGCACGCCCTGTCCAACCTGGGCAACGCGCTCAGCGGTCTGGGACGGCACGAGGAGGCGGCCGGCCGCCAGCGCGAGGCCCTGGAACTGTTCCGCCGGACCGGCGAACGCTACGGCGAGGCCGGTGCCCTCAACGGACTGGGCGAGGCCCTGTACGGGCTCGGGCGGACCGCCGAGGCCCTGGCGGCCCACGCCGAGGCACTGGAGGTGGCACGCGAGATCGACGAACAGGAGGAGCAGGCCCGCGCCCACGTCGGGACGGCCGCCGTACTGCGGGACGGCCCGCAGGCGGACCGGGCCGCCGGCCATCTGCGCGAGGCGCTCGGCCTCTACACGGCGCTCGGCTCACCGCGCGCCGACGAACTCCGCAAGACCCTCGACGACCTGGTGTGACCCGGGCCCGTCACAGGTCCGTGGCGGGCCAGTCCAGCAGCCGTGCGCCGATGACCGCGGTCTGGAGCATGTAGCGGTGGGCGGGGTCGGACGGGTCGGCGCCGGTGAGTTTGTGGATGCGTTCCAGGCGGTAGGTGACGGCCCGCACGCTCAGTGACAGACGGCGGGCGGTGTCGGTGGTCACACAGCCCGTGTCGAAGTAGGCGGTGAGCGTGTCGAGCAGCGGCTGGGCGCCGCCGCGGGCCTCGGTGAGCGGGCCCAGGGCGTCCAGCACGAGGTCGGCCATGGCCTGCCGGTCGCGGGTGAGGACGGGGTAGACCAGCAGGTCGGCGGCGCGCAGCACCGGGTCGTCGAGGTCGAGCCGCTCGGCCAGTTCGAGGGCGTTGAGCGCCTCCTCGTAGGACTGGACGACGCCGCCGGGGCCGGGCTGGGGCCGTCCGATGGCGACCCGGCCGCCGTCCGTCGCGGCGTGCGCCTGCTTGGCGAAGTGGGTCAGCACCTCGGTCTGCTGGCCGGGGGCGACGCACAGCAGCCGGCCGTCCTTGGTGGTGAGCAGCACGTTGCGGTCGCCGAACCGCGCGATGACGGCCCGCTCCACCTGCCGCGGCACCGGGTCGCCCTCGTCGTAGGGGACCAGCCCCTGCGCGACCGCCACCGCGTGCGCGTTGGACAGCCGCAGGCCGAAGCGTTCGGCGCGTTCGGCGAGCCGCCCGAGGTTGCTGCGGCCGTAGAGCAGGTCGTCGATGAACTCCCGGCGGGCCGCCTCCTCCTGGCGTACGGCGAGCAGCTGGGCGCGCTCGAAGCCCTCGGCGAAGGCGTCCACCACCTGCTGGACGGCGGCCAGGGCCTCACCGGCGGAACCCGCTGTGGCGGGCCAGGCCGTGCGGGCGGCCGTGAGGTGCGCGCTGACCAGGGAGCGCAGGCCGTGGCCCGCCTCCGCGGCCTGTTCCCCGAGGGCGTGCCGGGAGGCGATCTCGTCCCGGGTCAGGCGCCGGCCGGTGGCCGAGACCTCGGCCAGGATGCGCTCGTACCCCTCCAGATACTGCTCGGGTATCTGCCCGTCCGTCACGCCGTCCCCCCGTAGTCCTGACGCGCCGTTGACGGTTTCCTGACGGTCACCGGCACCCAGACCCTAGTGAACACTGCCGGTGACTGGCAATGCGGGGACCCTCTTTGATCAGGGAGTATGAGTCGCGGGGAGCACGACGGACGGCTCGGATGCCGGACACCGGCAGGTACCCGGCATCCGAGCCACGCACCCGTCGACACGATCGGCGCCGGAAGGGGGGAACATGCGGACGTCTCTGGAAGCCGCCACCTGCCCGCCCGCCGTCCTGACGGCCACGGCCCTCGCCGCGGCGCTCGCGCGCCCGCCGCTGACGGTGCCCGCCCGGTCCCTCGGCCTCCCGGCCACGGCGCTGCCGCCGGTGCGCGCCCTCACACCTGTGGTCGTGCGCCCGCTGCACCGGCTCTGCCCGGACGAACCCCGGGCGGCCGTGGCCCCCTCGCGGGTCCACGCCGCCTGAGCCCCGCCGCCGGGCCCCGCCCGCGGTCGCTCTCCCGCACGCGCCAGAACTCTCTTACGCCTCAAGGACGTATGCCATGAATGCCATGTCCATCGGCATCGGCGTGCTCGTCGCCGTCTGCCTGTTCGCCTCCCTCCTCGTCTCGCTGCTGTTCCGCAAGGTGGAGCAGGGCAAGGCGCTGATCGTCTCCAAGCTGCGCCGGGTCGACGTGACCTTCACCGGCCAGGTCGTGCTGCCGGTGCTGCACAAGGCGGAGGTGATGGACATCTCGGTGAAGACGATCGAGATCACCAGAGCCGGCCGGGACGGGCTGATCTGCCGGGACAACATCCGCGCGGACATCCGGATCTCGTTCTTCGTGAAGGTCAACAAGACCGTCCAGGACGTCATCAAGGTCGCCCAGGCCGTCGGCACCGCGAGAGCCAGCGACCAGAAGACGCTCCAGGAACTGTTCCACGCGAAGTTCTCCGAGGCGCTCAAGACCGTCGGCAAGCAGCTGGACTTCACCGACCTCTACACCAAGCGCGAGGAACTCCGTTACAAGATCATCGAGTTGATCGGTGTCGACCTCAACGGCTACCACCTGGAGGACGCGGCGATCGACTACCTGGAGCAGACGCCGCTGTCCCAGCTCGACCCGGCGAACGTCCTCGACGCCCAGGGCATCCGGAAGATCACCGAACTGACGGCCGTGGAGCACGTGCGCACCAACGAGGCGCAGCGCACCGAGGAGAAGGAGATCACCCGGCAGAACGTCGACGCGCGCGAGGCGATCCTGGAACTGGAGCGCCGCCAGGTGGACGCGGAGATCAAGCAGAAGCGCGAGATCGAGACCGTACGGGCACGCGAGGAGGCGGAGACCGCGCGGGTGGTGGAGGAGGAACGGCTGCGCGCGCAGGGGGCGTTCCTGAAGACCGAGGAACTCCTCGGTGTGCAGCGCGAGAACCAGGCCCGGGAGATCGCCGTCGCCGCGAAGAACCGCGAGCGGGTCATCGCCGTCGAGGGCGAGCGGGTGGAGAAGGAGCGCCTCCTGGAGGTCATCGCCCGGGAGCGGGAGACCCAGCTGACCCGGATCGCGGCCGACAAGGAGGTCGAGGCCGAACGGCGGGAGATCGCCGAGGTCGTCCGGGAACGGGTCGCGGTGGACCGCACGGTCGCCGAGCAGGAGGAGGCCATCAAGCGGCTGCGGGCCGTGGAGGAGGCCGAGCGGGAGCGGCAGGCGGTCGTCATCGCCGCCGAGGCCGAGGCCCAGGAGAAGCTGGTCAAGGACATCAAGGCCGCCGAGGCCGCCGAACAGGCCGCCGTGCACCGCGCCGCGCAGGAACTGACCCTCGCCGAGGCCCGGTTGAAGACCGCCGACCTCGACGCGCAGGCCAAGCTGCGCCTCGCCGAGGGCATCCGGGCCGAGTCCGCCGCCGAGGGCCTGGCCGCCGTCGCGGTCCGCGACAAGGAGGCCGAGGTCATCGAGAAGGCCGGACGGGCGGAGGCCGCCGCGGCCGAGGCGCGGCTGCGGGCCGACGCCGAGGGCAGCCGGGCGAAGGCGCTCGCCGAGGCCGAGGGCATCGGGGAGAAGCTCAAGGCGGAGGCCGCCGGTCTCACCGAGAAGGCGGCGGCGATGGCCGCCCTCGACGACGCGTCCCGCGGCCACGAGGAGTACCGGCTGCGGCTGGCCGCCGAGAAGGACATCCGGCTCGCCGGACTGGAAGCGCAGCGGCAGATCGCCGAGGCACAGGCCACCGTGCTCGCCACCGGCCTGGAGAACGCCGACATCGACATCGTCGGCGGGGAGTCCGTCTTCTTCGACCGGCTGATGTCGGCCGTCTCGCTCGGCAAGAGCGTCGACGGGTTCGTCAAGAACTCCGAGACCGCCCAGGCCCTCGCCGGACCCTGGCTGGACGGCAGCGCGAGCCTGAGCGACGACCTGGGCCGGATCCTGGGCTCCGTCTCCACGGCCGACGTACGCAACCTGACCGTGTCCGCGCTGCTGACCAAGCTCATGACCTCGGGCGCCGCGAACACCGGACAGCTCCAGCAACTCCTCGACAGGGCAGGCGAACTGGGCCTCGCCGACACCTCCCTCGCCGCACTCGACGGCAGTTCCCGAGGCTGACCGGCCCGTGGTCCGGAGCCGCCGCACAGGGGACGGCGGCTCCGGACCACGCATCTCCTTCGACCTCCCGGGAGGGACCACCCATGACCACCGGCCAGGACACCGGCACGGCCGAGGCGCCGGGCGCGGCCACCGACCGGTCGCCGGACACCGGCGCCTACGAGGTCCTGCGCGACCGACTCACCGCGCAGGCCGCCGAACTCGCCCGCCGTGCGGAGGAGTTGAACACCCGCCGAGCCGAGGAGTTCGGCTCCACACGGCTCGAACTGGCCGGCACCGGACGGCTGCGCACCCGACAGGCCGGCGTCGCCCGGGACGTCGTCGCCGTCGGCGACACCCTGCTGCTCGGCCACAGCCCGGTTCCCGGCACCACGGCCGGGACGGACGTCGGCGACGTCCTGGCCCTCTACGACCGCGAGTGGAACCGGCTGCCCGACAACGCCGTCCCCGGTCTGCTCGACGACCCGTCCTTCGTCCGCGAGTTCGCCGCCCTGCACCGCTACTACCGCCAGGCGCACCTGCTCCGGCTCCGCCGCCGCGACGGAAGACTGCTCGCCGTCTTCCAGACCGGCGAGAAGGCGGACGACATCCGCGTCCTGCGCTGGACGCTGACCGACGACGGACCGGCGCGCTTCCTCGACGCCCGCGGCGACCGGGACCATGTCCTGCCCCCCTCCCACGACTTCGAGTGGACCCCGACGACCCGCGCGGACCACGTCCTGGGCCGCCACCCGCACGTCTCCGTCCAGGGCGAGGTCTTCGTCGCGACGCTCGGCGGGACACTGACGGTCAAGACCGACGACGACACCGAGACCGGCGAGGGCATCCACTCCGAGCCCGTCGCCGAGCCGCTCCAGTCCCTCGCCGACGCGGACATCGCGTACGCGCGGGTGGGCGCGCTGATCCTGCTGCGGATCCGTCCCTACAAGGAGGACACCGACCGGCACCTGGTGTTCAACACCCTGACCAGGACCGTCGTCCGCCTGGACGGCATCGGCCCGGCCTGCCGGCGGCTGCCCGAGGACCAGGGCATCGTCTTCCCCGGCGGCTACTGCCTGGCCACCGGCACCCACCGGACCTACGACCTCGACATCGCCGGGCTGGAGTTCGAACGGGAACTGCGCTCCCCGAACGGCGAGGACGTGCTGTACGCCTTCCACGCCCCCGCCGCCGGCCGCAGCCTGCTGCTGCCGTACAACACGATCCGCAAGGAGGTCGCCGCCCCGCTGCCCTGCCAGGGCTGGGCGCTCTTCGACGACGGCACGCTGACGGTCCTGCGCGCCGAGGGCGACGAACCGCAGCGGGTGCATCCGCTCCAGCTGTGGAACTCCCCGTACGTCTCGGACACCCACGCCGCCGCCCGGCCGGCCGGCTCCGGCCCGCTCGCCCGGGTCGGCAACGCGGACCTGGTGCGCGCCGTCTCCGACTGCCTGTCCATCGCCCGTGCCGCGGCCCGGACGACGCCCACGAGTGAGATGTACGAGGCGCTGGCCGCCGCGTGCGCCCGCGCGGCGCACACCCACCACTGGCTGGGGGAGCCCGGCCTCGGCGGACTGCGCGAGCCGCTGGAGCGGGTGCGCGTCACCGCCGAGCAGGTGCTGTCCGAGTTCGAGACCGTCCGGGCCCTGACCCGGCAGGCCGCCGACGCGCTCACCGAGGCCGAGGCCCAGGTCGCCGCGGTCGCGCGCCGGCTGCGCGGCGAGGTCCCGCGCGGCGCCGCCGCCTGGGCCACCGGCCTGGCCGAACTCCGCCGCGCCCAGGGCCGTCTGCTCACCCTGAAGGACCTGCGCCACGCGGACACCGCCCGCATCGACGAACTCGCCGCCGCCACCGAGGCCGACCTCGCGGCCTTCGGACAGCGGGCCGTCACCCACCTCGCCCGCGAGGACGCCTTCGCCGGACACCTGGCCGACGTCGAGCGGCTGACCGCCGACGCCGAGGCGATCGGCACCGTCGCCGAGGCCGCGCCCGTCGCCGCCCGCCTCGACGAACTCACCGACGGGCTGCGCACGGTGACCGAGGTCGTCGCCGGCCTCGACATCGCCGACGCCACCGTCCGCACCGCCGTCCTGGAACGGATCGCCGAGGTGCTCGGCGGGGTCAACCGCGCCCGCGCGACCCTCGACGGCCGCCGCCACGACCTCCTCGACCGGGAGGGACGCGCCGCGTTCGCCGCCGAGTCCGCCCTGCTCGGCCAGACCGTCACCGGCGCGCTCGCCGCCGCGGACAGCCCCGAGGCGTGCGAGGAACAGCTCGTCCGGGTCCTCGTCCAGGTGGAGAACCTGGAGTCCCGGTTCGCCGAGTACGACGACTTCCTCGGCGAACTCGCCGACAAGCGGGACGAGGTCCAGGAGGCGTTCGCCGCCCGCAAGCAGACCCTGGCCGACGCCCGCGCCCGCCGCGCCGAACGCCTCGCCGACTCGGCGCTGCGCGTGCTGCGGACGGTGGCCCGGCGCGCCGCGGCCCTGCCCGACGCGGACGCCGTCACCACGTACTTCACCTCCGACCCGCTGCCCGCCAAGGTCCGCGCCATCACCGGCGAACTGCGCGGACTCGGCGACCAGGTACGGGCGGAGGAACTGGACGGCCGTCTCACGGCCGCCCGCCAGGAGGCCCGGCGCGCCCTGCGCGACCGCGGCGACCTCTACTCCGACGACGGCCGCACCATCCGCCTCGGCAGCCACCGCTTCGCCGTCAACACCCAGCCCGTGGACCTCACCCTGGTCCCGCACGGCGACGGCCTGGCCTTCGCCGTCACCGGCACCGACTACCGCGCCCCGGTCACCGACCCCGACTTCGCGGCCACCCGCCCCTACTGGGACCGCCCGCTGCCCTCGGAGTCGCCCGGGGTCTACCGTGCCGAGCACCTCGCCGCCCGGCTGCTGGACGAGCACGGCCCGGCGGCGCTCGCCGCGGCGGACCTGCCCGAACTGGTCCGGCGGGCGGCCGAGGAGGCCCACGACGAGGGGTACGAGCGCGGCGTCCACGACCACGACACCGTACTGATCCTCACCGCGCTGCTGCGCCTGTACGAGGGCGCGGGGCCGCTCCGCCACGAGCCGGGGGCCCGCGCCGCCGCCCAGTCCTTCTGGGCGCACGGCACCACCGCCGGGGAACGCGACGCCTGGACCCGGCGCGCGGCGTCCATGGCCCGCGCCCGGGAGACGTTCGGAGCGGTGCCCGGGATCGCCGACCTCCAGGCCGAACTGGCGCAGGCGATGGCCGCCCGCACGGCCGCCGGCCCGCCGGGAGAGGCCACGCCCGCGCACCCGGACCGCACCCCGGCCGGTCCCGCGCCGCTGCGGGCCGCCGCCGCGTACCTCTTCGAGGAGCTGACCACCGGACCCGACGGCTTCGTCATCAGCGCCGGCACCCGCACCCTCCTCGACAAGTTCCGCCGCACGGTGGGCACTTCGGCCTACGACGACGATCTCGACGCCCTCCGCGAACCGGCCGCCCGCCGGCAGCTGGTCGAGGCGTGGCTGACCTCCTACGCCGCCGCCACCGGCACGGACCTCGCCCCCGGCGACCTGGCGGAGGCGGTGGCGGCCGAGCTCTGCCCCGGACTGACCCGCTACGAGTCCGACGCGTCCGTGGCCGGGACCGTCGAGGGACTGCTCGGCACCCACCCGCGCGTCAGCCGCCGCGCGCTCCCCGTCCGCATCGACGAACTCCTCGCCCGCACGACGGAGTTCCGCATCCACGACGTCCCCGCGCACCGCGCCTACCAACGCCGTCGCGGCGCCCTGGTGGCGGCTGAGCGCACCCGCGTCCGGCTGGACGAGTACCGGCCGCGCGTGCTGCCGACGTTCGTGCGCAACCGGCTCGTCGACGAGGTCTACCTGCCCCTCGTCGGGGACAGCCTGGCCAAGCAGCTCGGCACCGCCGGGGCGGGCGGACGCGCCGACACCGGCGGCCTCCTGCTCCTGGTCTCCCCGCCCGGCTACGGCAAGACGACGCTCATGGAGTACGTCGCCGACCGCCTCGGCCTGGTCCTCGTCAAGGTCAACGGCCCGGCGCTGGGACACGCGGTCACCTCGCTCGACCCCGCCGACGCCCCGAACGCCACCGCCCGCCAGGAGGTCGAGAAGATCAACTTCGCGCTGGAGGCGGGCAACAACACCCTCCTCTACCTGGACGACATCCAGCACACCTCGCCCGAACTGCTCCAGCGGTTCATCCCGCTGTGCGACGCCACCCGCCGCATCGAGGGCGTACGCGACGGCGAACCGCGCACCTACGACCTCAGGGGCAAGCGCTTCGCCGTCTGCATGGCCGGAAACCCCTACACCGAGTCCGGCGGCCGCTTCCAGGTCCCCGACATGCTCGCCAACCGCGCCGACGTGTGGAACCTCGGCGACGTCCTGACCGGCAAGGAGGACGCCTTCGCCGCCAGCTTCGTCGAGAACGCGCTGACCGCGAACCCGGTCCTCGCCCCGCTCGCCGGCCGCGACCGCGCCGACCTCGACCTGCTGGTCCGCCTCGCCGAGGGCGACCCCACCGCCGTCCGCGACCGGCTCGTCCACCCCTACGCGCCGGCCGAGCTGGACCGGATCCTGGGGATCCTGCGCCATCTGCTGACCGCGCGCGAGACGGTCCTCGCGGTGAACGCCGCGTACATGGCGTCGGCGGCGCAGTCCGACGCGACCCGCACCGAACCGCCCTTCCGCCTCCAGGGCTCCTACCGCAACATGAACAAGATCGCCCAGCGCGTCCAGCCGGTGATGAACGAGGCCGAACTCGCCGCCGTCCTCGACGACCACTACACCGCCGAGGCCCAGACCCTCACCACGGACGCCGAGGCCAACCTGCTGAAGCTGGCCGAGCTGCGCGGCACCCCGACCGCCGGACAGACCGCGCGCTGGGCCGAGGTGAGATCCGGGTACCTCCGCGCCCGGGCGCTCGGCGGCCCCGAGGACGACGCCCTCACCCGCGCCGTCGCGGCCCTCGGCCTGCTCGCCGACCGGATCGCGGCCGTCGAGACGGCGATCGCGCGAGCCGCCGACCCGCACCGACCGACCGACGACACCCACGCCCGGCACGCGGCCGGGCGGAAGGAGCGGCCATGACGTCCTTCCTGATCCCCGTCCTCGCCGCCGCGCTGATCGTGGCGGCCGGTACGGGCATACTGGTCCGCCGCGACCGCCGGGCCGCAACAGCGGCCCGCCGAAGCCACCTCGGCAACGGGTAGCACCGCGCGGGCCGCGAGCCGCGAGCCGCGGGCCGAGGGACGCCGGATGCCGGGCGTCGATCCTCGGGTGCCGGGTGCCGGGTGCCGGGTGCCGGGTGCCGGGTGCCGGATGCCGGATGCCGGGTCCCCGGGCGCCGGTCCTTGGTCCCCGGCTGCCGGGCGCCGGATGCCGGTCTTCGGTCCCCGAACGCTGGACGCCGGTCTTCGGGCGCCGGACATCGGGTGCTGGTCCACGCACGTCGGTCCCCGGGTGCCGGGTCCCCGGGCCACGTGCGCCGGTGTCCCGGGCCTGCGGGTGGTGTCGGACGTCGTTTCTTCGGATCCGGATGTTCTTGCATAATGCACGGGAATCGTGGAGCGGCCGGCCGTGCGGCGAGGCCGCCGGTGGACGGAGGGAGGGCGCGGCGGATGGCACTCGTGCGCCGGGCGCGTCGGCGCCCGCCCTCCGCCGGACCCGGCCTCACGGCGCATCTGCGGAGCACGGTGTGGGGGCCCGCCGAGTTCGTCGGCCTGCCGCCCCGGTGGCTGGTCGCGGAAGGCATCCTCGCCGGGCTCCTCGGCGTCGTGTCCGTGGTCGGTACGACGCTCTACGGCGCCTGGACCGGCCGCCCCGCGCTCGCCGACGGCGAGGCCGGCTTGGTGTGCACGGCGGCCCTCGCGCTGTACCTGGTCTGCGTCGGCGCCGGACGCGCCCTGGTCGGCGTCGTCGCGTTGCTCGGCGTGGGCCTCGCCCTCCACGCCCCGCAGGCCGCCGCCGGCGCGGTGCTGGCCGAACGCGGACAGCTCCAGTCCGTGACGGTCACCTCGGTGGACGACGTCCTGACCGCACGCAACGGGCGGGGCCGGTACCTGTGCTCGGTGCGCGACGCCGACGGCATACCGCTCCAGGTCCGGATCTGGCGGGGCTGCGGACGGACGACCCGCCCCGGCGACGCGCTCGCGGTCGTCTACGACCCCCGGGGACTGGTGCCCCCGCGCGGCACGGAGGCCGGGGCGGGCCTGCCGGGATACGCCCGCGACCTGGCGCCGTGGGCCGCCGCCCTCTTCGCCGCAAGCCTGGTGGCCGTCGTCCGCTCGCACCGGCTCTCCGGCCACCCGGCCACGGAACACTGACACCCGCAACACCCGCACCGGGGCGGTCCGGGAGCGGGCAGACCCCGTCCCGGACAGCACCCGCAGAGCGCCGCGTCCGGTCCGGCCGGTCTTCCCGGCCGGTTCGGGGATCGACGCGTGTGCCGCGTGGTACGACCCCGGCATGGAATCGACTCCTACGTCCCAGCCCCACCGGAGCGCCCCGGGACCAGTGCCGCCGGTGGCGGACGGCGTCGGCGACGCGATCGCGCTGCGGTCACCCGAGTTCGTCGGCCGGGCGGTCGAACGACGCCTTCTGGAGGAGGCGTTGGCACGGCCCGCGACCAGACTGGTCGTCGTCGAGGGCGAGGCCGGTATCGGCAAGTCACGGTTCGTCAAGGAGACCGTCCAGGGCCCGCCACCCGGTCACACCGGGGTTCTGGTCCTGCGGTGCCCGCCGGTCGGCACGCCGTTCCCCCTCGGCACGCTCGTCGACGCGGTCGCACGCCTGTCACCCGCCGGAAGGCCGCAGGGACGGCTGGCCGGTGCCCTGCGGCCGCTGTTCCCCGAGTGGTCGGACCACCTTCCCGGGCCGTTGCCGCCGATGGAGAACGCCGCGATGGAGCGGCACCGCCTCTACCGGGCACTCGATGAACTGCTGCACACACTCGACGTCCACACCGTGGTCCTCGACGACGCGCACTGGGCGGACGAGACCACACACGAGTTCCTGCTCCATCTGGCCGCCGTCGAGACCCGGTTCCCGGTACGGGTCGTCGAGACCTGGCGGAGCGAGGAACGCCCGCCGTCCGGACTCACCGCGCGCATCACCCGCATCGCGTCCGGCGGCACCGGCCGCGTGATCCGGCTCGGCCCCCTCGACCTGGCCGACACGGAGAGGTTCGTCGCGTCGATGCTGCCCCGCTCCGCTGTCGCCCCGAGCGTCGCCGGCCTGCTGCACCGCCGCTCCCAAGGCGTCCCGCTGCTGCTGGAGGACCTCGTCCAGACCCTGCACGACCAGGCACGGACCGACCCGGACGAGGACCACTGGAGCCCGGCGCGCATCGCCTCGGCAGGACCACCCGCCGGCCTGCGCGAGTCGGTCACGGCACGCACCGACGGCGTCGGCCCCGCCGCCCGGCTCACGGCCCGGGCCCTCGCCGTCCTGTCCGAGCCCGCTCCCGTCGGCCTCCTCGCGGCGGTGGCCGGACTCGGCCGTCACACCGGCGCCGCCGCCGTCGACGAACTCGTCGCCGAGCACCTGCTGACCGTGGCGGGCGACGGACTCGTCGCCTTCCGGCACGTCCTGGTCCTCGACGCGGTCGCGCAGGGGATCCCGCCGGGCGAACGCTCCTGGCTCCACGCACGCGCCGCCGCCGCGCTGGGCGCGTTACCGGCCCCGCCGGTCGTCCGGCTGGCCCGGCATATGAAACTGTCCGGGGACACCCCGGGCTGGGCCCGGTACGCGGAACGCGTCGCCGACCTGGCGCTGGGCCGCGCCGACGACCTCACCGCGGCCGACGTCCTGCTCGAACTCGTGGCCACCACGGTCCAGCCTCCCGCCGACCTGGCCCGGATCGTGGCGAAGATCCCGTTCGCGGTGTACCGCAGCGCCGACCAGTACCGTGCCGTCGAGGACGTACTCCGGTCCGCCGCGGACGATCCCTCGCTGTCGCCGCTGGACCGGGGAGGGCTGCGCTGGCAGCTGGCCCGCATCCTGATCTTCGCGGACCGGATGAGCGAGGCGGCCGAGGAGAACGAGGCGGCGATCCCGCTCCTGGCGGCCGAACCGCAGGTCGTCGGACAGGCCATGATCAGCCTCGTTCACCTGTCCTGGCCGAGATGGTCCCCGGCCACCCGCGCCGACTGGCTGGGCCGGGCCGCGCGCCTCCTCCACGGCCGCGACCCGTCGACCGAGGTGCGCCTCGTCTCCAACGTCGCCGTCGTGCTGCTGCGCTTCGGATCCGCCGACGGGTGGGCGCTGGCCGCCCGGATTCCGCTGCGCGACGTCGACGTCCGGGACCGGCTGAACGTGGCGCGCGGCCTCGCCAACATCGCCCACTGCGCGCTGCTGTGGGGCCGCGACGGCACCGCGCGCGAGACCCTGTCCGCCGCGCTGGAGCTGGCCCGCACCTACGACTACCCGCACCTGTCCGTCGGCCTTGAGGCCATGGACCTGCACATCGACTACCTGACGGGTTCCTGGCACGGGCTGCGCGAGCGGACGGCGACGTTCACCTCCGCCGACCGGGGAGTGGCGGGCCAGCGGCTGGAGGCCGAGATCGTCGGGGCCCGGCTCCTGGTCGCGGCCGGTGAGTACGCGCGGGCGGCGCGAGGGCTGCGGGCCCTGCTCGGGCATCCCGCCAGCCGTCTCGGCCCGGAACTGGTGATGGAGGCGTCGGCGGCCCTGGCCGAGATCGCGGTCGAGGAGGACCGGCCGGACGACGCCCTCGCCGTCACCGAGGGGCCGTTCTCGACGATCGCGCGGACCGGGGTGTGGCTGTGGGGCGTCGACCTGGTGCCGGTCCGGGTCCGCGCCCTGCTCCTCGCGGGGCGGACCGAGGACGCCCGTACCGTGGTCGCCGAGATGGCCGCCGGGGTGGCGGGCTCCGGCGCCGCCGCTGCCGAGGCGGCGCTGCTGAGCTGCCGCGGGCTGCTGGCCCATGACGAGGGCGACCTGGCGCAGGCCCGTGGATTCCACCGGCGGGCCGCCGCGGAGTGGCGCCGGCTGCCCCGCCGCCACTACGAACTCCGTGCGCGCGAGGCGGCTGCCGTCTGCCTGCTCGCCGGGCGGCCGGCCGACGCGGCCGAGGAGCTGGGCGGGGTCCTGCGGGGGTACGGCCGGCTGGGGGCGGTCGCCGACGGCGACCGGGTGGTCCGGCTGCTGCGGACGGCGGGCGTCGAGGCACGGCGCCCGGGTGGCCGCGGCGGCAGACGCGGGTACGGCGCGGACCTGTCGCCGCGCGAGCGCGAGGTGATCCGCCGGGTCGCGGCCGGCGACAGCGACGCGGTCATCGCCGCCACGCTCTTCAAGTCGCTCAACACCGTCCGCTCCCAGGTGAAGTCGGCCAAGCGCAAGCTCGGCGTCAGCACCCGCGCGGAGCTGGCCCAGGCCGCGACCGAACTGCCCCGAGAACCGGACGAGAGGAGACCGAGCCGCGCCGACGACAAGACACCGGCCGGACCCGGCCCTGGCTCCGACCCTGGCTCCGGCCCTGGCTCCGGACCCGGTCCCGGTCCCGGTCCCGACGCCGAGACACCGGAGCGTCCCGACGGCGGGCGAGGACCCCGGGCCTGAGACCCAGACACTGAGAACCCCTGGCCTGAGGACCCAGAGCCTGAGGATCCAGAGCCTGAGGACCCCGGACCCCGGACCCCGAGAACCCCGGGCTCTCGTGAGCGCGGGGTCCTCGGACCGGCCGAAGCCGTCGAAGTTGTCAGAACTATCGGAACCGTCGCAAGCTGTCGGAGCTGTAGGCACCGTCAGCACCTTGGGAACCGTCGGAAGCTGTCGGCTTCGTCAGAACGCGTCGACGCCCGCGGGTGCGCCCAGACCGGTCGCGCCGTCGTAGCCGCGGCCCGCCGCGCACAGGTAGAGGGCCGAGCAGGTTCCGTCCGCGCCCTGCGTCACGTCGTACAGCGAGCCCTTGGGCGCCTTGTAGAGGTGCCGCGCCGGGTTGCCCGCGGTGTGCCCGGTGCGGCCGTAGATCCCGGCGATGAGGGGCGCCGAGACGCTGGTGCCGCCGACGACCGACCATCCCCCCAGCCCGTAGGAGTCGTAGACGGCGACGCCGGTCTCCGGATCAGCGACCGCCGAGACGTCGGCGACCGTACGGTTCGCGCAGCCGGAGTCCCTCTGCCAGGCCGGCTTGCTGACGAACCGTGCGCAGCCGCTGCCCGCGCCCTCCCACGCGGTCTCCGAGGCCCGGGTGCCGTCGGCGTTCACGGTCAGCGAGGTCCCGCCGACCGCGACGACGCTGTCGAAGGCCGCCGGGTAGGAGATGCCGTAGCCCGAGTCACCGCTGCTGACCGTGATCGCGACACCGGGGTGGGTGTAGTACGCGCGCTGCGCGTAGAGGACGTCCTCGGACTCGTCGCCTCCGTAGGAGTTGGAGACGACCTTCGCACCGAGGGCGACCGCCGTGTTGACCGCGGTCCCCAGGTCGTCGAAGGTCGGCGAGTTCGCGCCGACGTAGAGGATCTTGCACTTCGGGCAGGCGGCGGAGACCATCTCCAGGTCGAGCATCTCCTCCACGCCCCAGTTCGCGTTGGCGGAGGGAAGGGCGGATCCGCCGTCCTGGCCGACCTGGGTGAAGTCGGCGGGCCCGAGGCCGAACTGGCTCCGGTAGGCGTTGAGCGACTCCTCCGCGTCAGGGTTGGCGTAGGCGTCCACGACGGCGACGGTCGTCGTCTGCGACGCGCCCGTGAGCCCGTACGCCGCCTGCAACTGGGCCGGTGACAGCCCGTCCTCGTAGTCGGCCGTGGTCAGCGGGTGCAGGGACGCGTTGGTGAGGATCTTCACGTCGCAGCTGACCTTGCCGGTCGCCTTGTCGCCGCAGACCGACGCCTCTTCGTGGGAGGTGCCCACGATGGCATGGCCCTTGCCGGTCTCCGTCACCCGCTGGGCGGCCTTGACGTCCACCGGCCCGTGGGCGGTCTTCGCGTGCCGGCTGTTGGTGATCCGGGACGGGGTCCGGGTGCCGGAGGGGGCGAGGAAGCCGGACGGACCGGCCGTGTCGTAGAGGTAGCCGGCGCCCGCCGGGTAGTCGTCCGACACGTACGGCGCGCCGAGCAGGGCCGTACGGCCGTCGGCGGACAGGGAGACGGAGGAACCGGCGCCGGCGAGCACCATCCACCCGGCGTACTCGGAGGGCACCAGCATCGCCTTCGAGCGGAAGCCCGATCCGGACCGTTCGAAGACCTCGGCCGCACCTTGCAGTTCGTTGCGGGCCGGGAGCCCGACGATCAGTTCGGAGCCGTCGTACGACGCCGACACCGACAGCGCGTCACTGGCGTAGTCGGACTTCTGGCTGGGCTGGAGCGTGCCGGCATCCGTCCACGAACCGGCCTGCAACCGGTAGGTGTAGGCGACGCCGTGGTCGTGGTAGGGCGCGCCGGATATGAGCACCTTCCCGTCGCCGGACAGCGCGATGCTGTTGCCGAACCGCTCCTTCGACACCCCGTCGGAGCGGGTGAGTTCGGCGGTCTCGGCCCAGGCGCCGTCCTGCCGGGCGAAGGTGTACACCGCGCCGTCGTACTTGGCCACGCCCTTGGCCCCGACGGCCAGTGCGGCTCCGTCCGACGACAGTGAGATCGCCGAACCGAACAGGTCCCGCTCCTTGGAGCCGTCGGCGGCGACCTCGGTGGGGTCCGACCAGCCGTCGCCGTCCTTGGTGTAGACGAAGACCGCGCCGCGCAGATCGTTCCGGAACGGGTCGGCCACGGCGATCGTCGACCCGTCACCGGAGATCGTGACGGAGTCGCCGAGGTCGTCGACCTTGAGGCCGGGAGCGGTGAGCGTCGCGCCCAACTGCCAGCCGTCCGCGTCCGTCAGCGTGAACACGTACGCCCGGCCACCGCTCTGGAACGGTGCGCCGGCGACCACCGTGCGGCCGTCGGCCGATATGGCCACCGAGAACCCGGCGTCCCCGTAGGTGGTCCCGGGAACGGTCAGGACGGTCGGCGCGGCCCAGCCCTGATCCGTCTTGTCGTAGATGTAGACCGCGCCCTGGTAGTGGTTCGCGGCGGGCGCGCCCATCACGGCCCGGCGGCCGTCCGCGGACAGCGCAGACGCGTAGCCGATCGTCGTGCCGAGGTCCGCGTCGGCGGTCAGCGTGCCGCGGAAGTCGCCTCTCGCGGTCGCGGCGGCCTGGGCCACACCGGCGGTGTCGGCGAATCCCAGGAACGTCACCGTGGCGGCCGCCACGGCCAGGCAACTCCTGAGACGCCCCAGTCCCTTCTCCATCATCAGCCCTTTCGTCGGGGGTGTCCCCACAGGCTGACGTGGAGTACGACCACCGGGATACGGGTGACGTGGGTGAATGAACCGACCCCGGGGGGTGAATTAACCTACGAGAGACGTCAGTTGCCGTCGCAGGTCTCGCGTACGTAGCCGTCGTGGCCGGCCGGGGTGACGTCGAGGTCGCGGCGCACGACGCTGACCCGGTCGCCCCAGCCCGCACAGGCCCTCTTCATGCCCTTCGTGGTGTACTCTATGACGATCACGTGGTCGCCGAACGCGTCGACGTACGCACCGCATTCGTCGTACTGCCCGCACTCCTCGACCACCGCGAAGTCGAGACCGACCCGCTTGCGGTCCTCGGCAAGTTCGAGGGTGTTCTTCTGGGCGATGGCGAGGTGCCGGGCGTGCGCATGGCGGGCGAGCAGGGTCTGGAACGCCTCGGCGTCGGCGGCGGTCAGCAGGCCGTGCGGGGCCCGGGTGTAGCTGTCGTAGTTGTCCGGCTCGACGGCGTCGAATCCCTTGTCGGCGCACGCGTCGATCCAGCCGTCCACCTTCTCGGCGATCCGCGCGCGCTTGCCCGGGGTGCTGATGTCGAGCATCGCCTCGCCCCAGTCCTCGTCCATGACGACCTTCCCGGAGCTGTCGCGCAGCAGCAGGTCGGCGTCCCATTCGTCCTCCGCGTCGGGCTGGGCCTGGAACGCGTTGACGTAGCAGATGTTGTAGAGGCCGGGGGCGGGTGCGGCCGTGTGGTCGCGGGAGACCACCGAGACGCCCTTCGGCGGGGTGTAGGCGCCGCCGAGCTGGTAGTCGACGCCGGCGTGGACGGGCGGGGTGGACACCTTCGCCGCCGGGGTCTTCGAGGAGGAGGTGCCCGCGTCCGCGGCGGTGCCGGAGCAGCCGGCGGCGGCGAGGGAGGCCGCGGCGAGGACGGCGGCGAGGGGCACGGTGGCGCGGCGGGAGCCGGCCCGGGACTTACGCATGACGGTCTGCCTCTGGACGAGAGGGCATGCCCCGCCTCGGACGCGCGTGGTCCTGGCGACTGGGGCCGGACTGAGGGCTCGTGGGCCCGTGTTACCGGCTGGGAATGCCACGGTCGTGCGGACCGTGATGGTGCTCGCCGGCCCGACGCCGTGACGATACCAAAGCCGTCGCGACCGATTTGTGCCGCCCCCGGCCGCGACCGGAACACGGAGCAGGGGTGCGGAGCAGGGGCACGGAACGGGGGTGCGGTCAGGTGTGGTCGCCGCCGGTGGGGAGCGGTGCGCGCGGCAGGGTGACCAGGAAGGCCGCGCCGCCCGACGGGGCCTCGGAGACGGTGAGTTCCCCGCCGTGGTTGCGCACGACGTCCCGCGCGATGGCCAGGCCGAGGCCGGCCCCGCCGTCGTCGCGGCTGCGCGCCTCGTCGAGGCGGACGAAGCGTTCGAAGACCCGGGGACGGTCGGCCGGTGCGATGCCGTGGCCGTCGTCGGCGACGGTCAGCACGACGTCGTCGCCCGCGCGGACCAGGGTCACGGCGATCGCGGTGGCGGTGTGCCGCTGGGCGTTGTCCAGGAGATTGCCCAGGACACGGGCCAGTTGGCCACGGCTGCCCCGGATCCGCGGCACGTCCTCGTCGGCCCGTACGCCGGGAGCCACCCGGTCCGACGGGGCGCGCCGGGCGACCTCCTCCCGTACCAGCGCGGTCAGGTCGAGGAGGGCGTCGGCGCGTTGCTCGCCCGCGTCGAGCCGGGCGAGCAGCAACAGGTCGGCGGCCAGGTGCTGGAGGCGTACGACGTCGTGGTGGAGGTCCCCGGTGTCCAGGAGCCCGGGGTGCTGGTCGGCGACCTCGATCTGGGTGCGCAACGAGGCGATGGGGCTGCGGAGTTCGTGGGAGGCGTCGGCGACGAAGCGGTGCTGGCGCTCGACGGACTCCTCCAGCGCGGCGAGCGTCTGGTTGGTGGTGCGGGCGAGACGGGCGATCTCGTCGCGGGAGCGGGGCACGGGGACCCGTCGGGTCAGGTCGCCGCTGCCGGTGATCGCGGCCATCTCGGCCCGGATGCCCTCCACCGGGCGCAGGGCGCGCCGGGTGACCAGCCAGGTCACGCCGGCCACGACGAGGAGCAGGAACGGCAGGGCGCCGAGCATGGCGCGGGAGACCTGGTCGAGGGTGGCCTGTTCGTCCGCGAGCGAGGTGCCGGCGTAGACGGTGTAGGTGCGGCCGTCGTACGTCGTTCCCTGGACGGCGGCGAAGCCGTAGTCGTGGACGCGGCCGCCGAACCGAACGGCGAGCGTCTCGCGGTCCACGTCGGTGCCCACCTTGCCGCGGGGCGGCGCGCTGTGGCCGCTGTCGTCGCTCCCGCTGTCGTCGTCCTCGCCGCTCCTCCCGGTCGTCTCGCCTCCTCCGTGCCCCCTGCCCCGGCCGCCGCGCCGGCCGCCGCCGTGATCGTCGCCGCTGTCGTCGTCATCGTCGGCCGAGGCGCCGGAGGCCGCAGGGGCAGGGGAGAGCGCGGAGTCGGTGGCGGTGGCGGTGGCGCTCGGTGTGCCGGTCGGGGCGGGGGCGAAGTCCGTGAGCGCGGCGCGGCCGTGCAGCGCGTCGCCGGCGGCGAGCACCTGGCCGCCGGAGTCGACGACCTGCACCAGCCGGTCCCGGTCGTCGGGCAGGTCCAGGGCGGTGAAGTCCCCGGTGAGCGCCGCCTGGGCACCGGCCACCGTACGGGCGGTGACCTCGGACTCCAGGGCCGCCCGGTCGGTGAGGTTGTGGCGCAGTACGGCGATCACGGCGACGCCGGTCACGACGAGGGCGACGGAGACGACCAGGGTCGCGGCGAGCGCGGCGCGGGCGCGGACGGAGGCGAGCGGCCTAGGCAACGGGGCCGCCGTCGGTCTCCAGGCGGTAACCGGCGCCCCGTACCGTCGTGATGGTGCGCCGGCCGAAGGGCGCGTCGAGCTTGCGGCGCAGGGCGCTGACGTGGACCTCGACGACATTGGGGTCGCCGTCGTAGGCGAAGTCCCAGACGTGGGCGAGGATGTCGGCCTTGGGCACCACCTGTCCGGCGCGCAGGGCGAGATGCTCCAGGACCGCGAACTCCCGTGCGGTCAGGGCGATGTCGGTGCCCGCCCGCTCGACGCGGCGGGCCTGCTGGTCGACGGCCAGGTCGCCGAAGCGCAGGACGGGGCCGGCGCCCGTGCGGTTGCGGCGGCGCAACAGGGCGCGGATGCGGGCCTGGAGGACGACGTAGGAGAAGGGCTTGGTGAGGTAGTCGTCGGCGCCCGTGTCCAGGCCCTCCGCCTCGTCGTACTCGCCGTCCTTCGCGGTGAGCACCAGGATCGGCGTCTCGTCGCCCGCCGCCCTCAACCGGGCGCAGATCCGGTACCCGTTGAGGCCGGGCAGCATGATGTCGAGCACGATCAGGTCGTAGTTCCGTTCCTGCGCCAGGTGCAGACCGTCGATCCCGTCGTGGGCCACGTCCACGGCGAACCCCTCCGCGGACAGACCGCGGGCGAGGGCGGCGGCGAGGCGTCTTTCGTCCTCCACGATCAACAGGCGCATGCCCACAGGGTCGCAGACCGTTCCTGAAGGGGTCTTCAGGAAGCTTCAGCGTGGCTTCAGGGTCGCTCCCGCAGGGTGGTCGACGTCGGGCCGGCCGCGCTCCCTCGGGGCACGGCGCCGGCCTCAACCGAGGGAAAGGACCACGCATCATGAACGCTTCCCAGGGCTCTTCGACCGGTCGTCGGCGCACCGTGGCGGCCGTGCTCGCGGCCACCGCGGTGCTCGGCGGCGTGGGTGCCGTCACGGCGGTGGCCGTCGCCGACGACACCTCCCGGACCCGCCACCACGGCGGGGCGGACGACGCCCCGTCCGCCTCCCCCCACCGCGCCGCCACGGGCACGGTGATCACCCTCGCGCGGGCCGCCGACGCGGGGGCGGCGGCGCTGCCGGGCTCGGGCTCGGGCACGGTCACCGCCGTCGAACTCGACGAGCACCGAGGCCGGACCGTCTGGAAGGTGGAGACCGTCGCCGCCGGGGGAGCCCGGTACGAGGTGACGGTGAACGCCGCCGACGGCACGGTCACCGGCAGCAGGCCGGACGGACACGACGTCCGTGGCGAGGCCGCTCTCGCGCGGTCCGCCCGCACGGGTCTGGCCGCGGCGGTACGGACGGCGCTGGCCCGCGTCCCGGGCTCGGCCACGTCCGTCGAGGTCGACGACGCCGGGGGCCGGTCGGCCGCCTGGCAGGTGGGGATCGCGGGCGCGGACGGGACCGGCCACGAGGTGACGGTCGCCACCGCCTCCGGAGAGATCACCGCCGTAGGCGCCGCCGACGACGCCCACCACCACCGCCACCACTCCGCCGACGGCACCGACGACGACGGTGGCCGCCACGGCACCGACGACAGCCCGACGGCCCGGAGCGCGGACGACGACGACACGTCGGGCCACCGCAGGCACGACGGATCGGACGACGCGTCGGACGACGGCGCGGGTCATGGCCGTGGCCGGGGCTCCGACGACGGGTCCGGCCACGGACACGGCCGTGGACACGGCCGCGGATCGGACGACGCGTAGAGAGACGGTCGCGCGCCGGACGGCCGGTTCCCCTGTCCAGGTCCCGTGCACGGCCACGACGGGCTCACGGCGGGCTCACGGCGCCGCGGGCCCGCCGTAAGGGCCCGCGGCAGGCGGTCCGCCGAGTTCGTGGAGCCGCTCGTCCAGGCTCGTGCCGAACCGGCTCCGGTAGACGCCGTGCACGAGGGCGGTGGGGGACTGGTACCCCCGGTGGGCGGCGTCCGCGACCTCGGTGTCCCACGGGGTGACCGCACCGGCGGGCGCCGCCCCGGAGCCAAGGAAGTCCCGTGCCACATCGTCTAGTTGGCGCTCTCCTGTCGCCAACGGCCGCCAGAACGCCCGCCCCTGGCCGACCACCCACACGCACAGATCCTCGGTGTCGTCCTCGGACCAGCCCACACCGTCGACCTGGACGCCGTCCGCGAAGTCGGCCAGGGCGTCCATGGCGTTCTCGTAGGACCAGGCGTACGCCTCCAGGACCTCGCGCGGCTGGACCTCCAGCCAGGACTCCAGCGCCGCCAGCCGGGGCCGCGCCGCGTCCAGCACCTCCCAGAACCAGTCCGCGACGCCGTCCTGCCCCACCCCGGAACCACCGGGTCCGGCCGCCATCCGCTACACCGCCTGACTGGTTCCGGCCGTCTGTGCTCCGCGGATGCGGGTGAGTACGCGGGTGCGGAGGTCGGTGAAGCGGGTGTCGGCGCGGGTGGTGATCTGGTCGCGTGCGGTGCCGAGGTCGATG